>CAMVDU010000005.1 GCA_947166345.1 uncultured Prevotellaceae bacterium | reverse complement strand
ATGTTCAGCGCTCATTGGTAACTTTTCCAGTTGCAAACATAGTAACTTCGTCACCGGAAGCAGTGGTGAATGGCCGAAAGGATATCACTGTCCGACGCCTGCATGAGGTCGCGAATGTGCTTGGAGTGCGCGTTCGCGACCTCTTTGATGAATAGGGTGCAACCTGTGGGGTTGTCATTTTGCGCTGCAACGGAAAGTCGTGGCGCAAATGCTTGTTTTCGCTCCTTTGATTTTGTAACTTTGTAGGCACAATCTATTTTGCCTATGAACAAAAAAGAGAAAAAGGAACATAAGCCCAACTGGAGGGAATACACGTCAGAGGCTCATGGCTGTGGTATCGGATGGAACGGATGTATCGGATGGAACGGACGTTTTCTAAGGAGGCTACGCGTACGTGCGCATGTACGTACGCGAGATATTCCTAATTATTATCCGATACATCCGATACATCCGTTCCTCTGATCCGTTTATAAAGTATGTCACTTTCTCCCGCAAAGTGCGTCATTCTCTCCCGTAAAGTGCGTCACTTTCTTGCAATAACCGACAAACCTATCATGATGACCATCAAATGCTACCCCAAGTCTGAATTCGCCCTGCTGTATTTCCCCGACAGCGATGCCCACGTGGCACTGAACCGCCTGAACAGCTGGATACAGCGCTGTCCGGATCTGCAGAAAGCGCTCATCGCCTGCAACCAACCCCGCTTTGCCAAGTACTTCTCGGCACAGGCCGTGCGCCTGATCATTGAGTATCTGGGAGAGCCGTAGAGACGAGAGAACGAGTTTTTTTTGACGAGAGAACGAGATGACGAAAGTTTTATGACGAGAGAACGAAAGAACGAATGTTTTTTTGACGAGAGAACGAGATGACGAAAGTTTTTTGACGAGAGAACGAGATGACGAAAGTTTTTTTGACGAGAGAACGAGATGACGAAAGTTTTATGACGAGAGAATCAGAAATTGGGACAATTTCATTTTTTTAAATAAAAATTTGGTATTTTGGACAATTTTCCATACCTTTGCACCATCAAGAATACATGTTTCAATAAGCAACACTTAAAAAATTTTGATCATGATAAAAAAACTTTTGATGATTGCCGCCATCTCTTTTTGCGGCACGATGAACGCTCATGCTGATGATGGGTACACGGTGAAGAGGATATCGAATCCTGACAGAACAGAGAGACAGGTGGACGGTCTGATGCCTGGCGGTGACCGTGAAAACAGCTATACATGGCGTATGGCGATGCGTGGCGACTACATCTACATTGCTACAACACGCAATATTGCAAGTGCGCTGGTCAATCTGTATGCTCCTAATTTTACTGCCAGCGGCATGAGCCTTGACGACTTCTGGAAGCTCATTGATGCCGTAGATAATGGCGACATTCCCCGCAACGACGCCAACGAGGGTGCCAACATCATTGAGTACAACCGTAAGACGGGCGACTTCCGTGTGGTCTATACTGGCGAGGCGGGCATCTATTACCGCATGGCTGTCACCTATGGCGACAACGTCTATTTCGGTTCCTACAGCGCCAATCCTGACGCTGAGCAGTACATCCTGAAGCTGGATACTGAGGGTGAGTTTACGAAGGTTTTCACAACCAAGAACTCCATCTCGCTACGTGCCAACTGTGAGTATGACGGTCATCTCTTCTTTGCTGGTGCCGACGACCGCACGGAGATTGACGAGACGCAATTGCTGATGGACATGCTCGCAGGGAAGATTTCTGGCTATCCGGTTAAGATGGCTGTGATGCGCAAGAGCAACGACGACGACACGGTGTGGGAGCGCGTGGCCGACTACAAGGACTTCGGCATGATTCCCTATGACAAAATCATGAGCAGTTGGGCTGGCTGCCCCATCTGGGAACTGGCCACACACAACGGCTACATCTACGCCACAGCACCCAGCACACAGGGCTTCGTCATCTTCCGCGGACATCCTGCTACCGGCGGTGAGACTGCCAACGAGTATGGTTGGTATTGGGAAGAGGTGGCCGGTCTGAACAACGGCATCAACAATCCTGGTCTGAGCACCGTGAAGGGCGGAGAGCCCGGCACCATGCGCTCGCTGATAGGTTCGGTCTATGAATTCAACGGACAGTTGTATGCCTACAACTTCGACCATTCCTTTGGTGGCGAGGCTGCCGCTTTCGCAGGCATCATGCAAAAGATGGCAGGCTATGATGCGAAGGCCAACAACTATCTGGAATATATGCACAACTCGCTGAAGAACCCCCAGAAAATATGGCGTCTGAACGACGAGACGGGCAAGTTTGAAGAACTGAAGAACTTCACCAAGCTGATGAAAGGCACCACGAACGAATACATCTGGAGAATGGGTGAGTATGACGGTCAACTGTATATCTCAACCATGGATGCAGGTATCTTCTACGGCTATATCACGCAGCTGACCAACGGCTCGTTGCTGAAGATGACCCCCGAGGAAGCAAAGACAAAGCTGCAATACGTCTATGATGCTGTGTCAATGCTGGCAAAGAAGAAGTCCAGCCAGGAGATAGCGGATCTGAAGGAGAAGCTCGAGATGCTGTCGCTCTTCTTGGGGAACTATCTGACATACGGAAACGAAGATGGAAAAGTGAACTTTGAATTCAAATACAAGGAACTGTTCGAATCAATTGTCTTATCTGTAGAATTGCAGATTTTGACGATGGACGGAGACAGCCTGGCAGACAAGCTCGTCCTTGCAGCATTGAAGAAAGCGAAAGAAGAGCTACTGGCACTTGCTGACAAGATTGACGTGGAGGGCGCCAAGAAATATCTCTATATCAACAACCTTGTGAAGAACAACGAATGGGGCTTTGACCTGTTCCGTACCTCTGACGGTGAGGAATTCGAGACCATTACCCGCAACGGCTTCAACGACAAGTACAACTACGGTTGCCCATCGTTCCTGGCTACTGAGGAAGGCCTGTACATCGGAACCTGCAACCCGTTCTATGGCGGACAGCTCTATCTGCTGACCAACAACAAGGAAGGCGATACTGCAAAGATTGAGGCACTGGACATTATAAACATCAAAGACCAGAAGGAAGTAGTGGAAGACGGTTGGCACGACCTGCAGGGTCGCCAGCTCGACGGCACCCCCACCCGCCCAGGTGTTTATTTGCATAACGGCAAGAAAGTCATAGTACACCCATAGTCTCAAGACCACTACGTATCTTTGCAGCATAATAACTAATAAACCTGTAAAAAAGGTACTTTCGCTCGAGGAAACTCAAATATAATTTGGTTTTCTGCTCGCTTATTCGTACCTTTGCACCCTGATAATAAGTATGTCCAATCCGACTACGAAACGGAACATTAAATTCAGATAATATGAAAAGACTATCATTAGCCATCATCTTTGCCTGCTGCACATTGGTAATGGCAGCACAGGAAGGTATCGAAGTGAGGTTCCTGGGTACCAGCCCTGACATCATCGATTTTGCATGGTCTTTTGCCACCGCTAGCGAGGCACCTGGCTTCGAGGTGGAGTATGTCAACACCACCTACTCCCTGCCACGTACCGGCAAGGACATTACGGTGACACGCTGGGACGAAAACGGAACGAAGACCCAGCAAACACTGAAGTGGAACGACGGTAGGTTCAGCTATTAACCGATGTATCAGGGAATCAAAGGGAAATGATGAAAACACTACAAATGAGCCTTGCAGCAGCTTGCTGCGCCATCGTGACACTGTCCTGTCAGCAGTCTGCACCCATCGTCAACAACCAGTTGACCACCGTTGGCAACCCTTACATGCCCCTGTGGGAGCATATTCCCGACGGAGAGCCGTACGTGTTTGAAGACCCCGACCAGCCTGGCAAGCAGCGCGTCTATGTCTATGGCTCGCACGATGACCTGGTGACAGCCTACTGCGGACGCGATCAGGTGGTGTGGTCGGCAGCGGTCGATAGCCTGAACAACTGGCGCTTCGACGGCACAATTCTGGTGGTTGACAAGAACCGCGACGGACAGAAGTTTGACGCTGCAGGCACCGCCGACGTGCTCTTTGCGCCCGACGTGACAATGGTCACGGATAAGGACGGCAAGAAAACCTATTACCTCTTCCCCAACGACCAGGTGGGCGAACGCAATGGCCTGATAGCCAAGAGTGCGCGTCCAGACGGTCCCTTTGAGGTATGCAACTGGAGCAAGGACGATCCCAACAAGACGGATGGGGTATTGCAGTTTGACCCCGCCGTGTTTGTCGATGACGACGGACGCGTTTATGGCTACTGGGGCTTTGAACGCTCGTACGCCGCTGAGTTTGACCCCGAGACGATGGCCACGGTAAAACCTGGCACGGAAATCGTAGAAGACATGATACCGGGGCGCTATCAGGAAGGGCGCTTCAAGTTCTTTGAGGCCTCCAGCATCCGAAAAATCAAGGACAAATATGTGTTTATCTACAGCCGTTTCACAGAGGATGGTGAGTTTGGTATGCCCTCTTCCAACTATACCCTCGCCTACTGCTACAGCGACGCCCCACTAGGACCTTGGACCTACGGTGGCACCATCATCGACGGCAGGGCACGTGAGAAGGACGAGCAGGGCAACGTCATCGCCTCGGCTACACCCGACGGCAATACCCACGGCTCTATCTGTGAGATTAACGGTCAGTGGTACGTATTCTATCACCGTCAGACGGGTACCGACGAATATGCGCGTCAGGCAATGGTGGCTCCCATCAGTGTGAAGGTGGAGGAAGGCAAAGGCGGCAAGGTAGAAATCAGTGAGGGCGAGTACAACAGCAACGGCTTTGCTTTGGACGGTCTCAACCCCTTCGAAGCCCATTCTGCCGGCATCGCCTGCTGGTACACAGGTCCCAAACCTGCCACCCACGAGTGGCCCAACAACACGTTCTACGGCTCGTATGTAGCCTCGGGTTATGGTACTGACAAGAATATGGAGGCACCATACGACCTGAAGAACAACACCAACTACGTGGTCAACAATACCGACGGCTCGATTGTGGGTTATAAGTATTTCAACTTCGACGCCAAACGCCTGAAGGAGAAAGACAACCTGACACTCCACCTGAACCTCATTCCTGAAGGCATCGATGGAACCATTGAGGTGATGATGGATCGTCCATGGACCTCACAGGGCGGAAAGAAGATTGGTCAGACAGCACTAAAAGCCAGCATGGCGAAGAAGAGCACGACCATCAACATCAGCATCGACAAAGACAAGAAAGCGACGTTGGCAGGAAAGCATGCTATCTTCTTCATATTCAAGTCGAACGTCAAGGAGAAGTCGCTGTGCACCCTGCAAGACTTGGTTTTTGAGTAAAGAGTAATCGCTTTAGCGCTTTTACAAAGCGAAGCGACTAAAAGAAATTATTTCTATATTATGGTCTATAAATACGACTTTTTAATTATCGGAGCAGGTGTGGCTGGGATGAGCTACGCCCTCAAAGTGGCACGTGCCAACAAAGGCAAAGTGTGCCTGATATGCAAGACGACCCTCGACGAGGCCAACACCTCGTTTGCACAGGGCGGTGTGGCCAGTGTGACGAACCTCGAGTTGGACAATTTCGAGAAACACATTGAGGACACGATGATTGCAGGCGACTACATCTCAGACCGTCAGGCCGTGGAGCAGGTGGTGAGAAATGCCCCTGAGCAAATCAGAGAACTGGTGAACTGGGGCGTGAACTTCGACCGTAAGGCCGATGGCAACTTCGACCTGCACCGTGAGGGCGGACACTCTGAGTTCCGCATCCTGCACCATGCCGACGATACCGGTGCCGAGATTCAACGCGGTCTGATGGAGGCTGTAAGGAGCAATCCCAACATCACCATCAAGGAAAACCACTTCGCCGTAGAGATCATCACCCAGCACCATCTGGGTGCCAAGGTCACCCGTCGCACACCTTATATCAACTGCTATGGGGCGTATGTAGCCCATGAGATCAATGGGACCAATGAGACTGTTGTAGATACCTACCTGGCCAAAGTGACCGTGATGTGTACAGGCGGCTGCGGTGCTGTCTATCAGACCACCACCAATCCCATTATCGCTACTGGTGACGGCGAAGCCATGGTCTATCGTGCCAAGGGAACCGTTGCCGACATGGAGTTCGTGCAGTTTCATCCTACGGCCCTCTTTTCGCCTGGTGAGACCCATCCCGCCTTCCTCATCACCGAGGCTATGCGCGGCTACGGCGGCATCCTGCGACTGCCTAACGGTGAGAGTTTCATGGAGAAGTACGACGAGCGATTGTCGTTGGCACCACGCGACATCGTGGCCCGTGCCATCGATAAGGAGATGAAGATTCACGGCTTGGACCACGTGTGTCTGGACGTGACCCACAAAGATCCTGCCGAGACCCGCAAGCACTTCCCCAACATCTACCAGAAGTGTCTGAGTATAGGCATCGACATCACCACCGACTATATCCCCGTACGTCCGGCTGCCCACTATATGTGTGGCGGTATCAAGGTGGACTTGAACGGCTGTTCGTCGATAGAACGTCTCTATGCCCTTGGTGAATGCTCGTGCACAGGTCTGCATGGTGGCAACCGTCTGGCATCCAACTCGCTCATCGAGGCGGTGGTCTATGCCGATGCAGCAGCCAAGCACTCGCTGGAGCACGTTGATTTGTATGACTTCAACGAGAAGGTGCCCGAATGGAACGACGAGGGCACGATGACCAACGAAGAGAAGGTGCTCATCACGCAGTCGGTGAAAGAGGTGGGCGAGATCATGTCTAATTACGTGGGCATCGTGCGCTCAGACCTGCGTCTGCACCGTGCTTGGGTGCGCCTGGACACCCTTTATGAGGAGACCGAGAACCTCTTCAAACGTGTGAAAGCCACAAAGGATATCTGTGAGCTGCGTAATATGATCAACGTGGGCTACCTCATTACCCGCTTTGCGCTGGAACGCAAGGAGAGTCGCGGCCTGCACTATACCATCGATTATCCGGTACATGCTTACGACAAGCAGTAACAACCTTAAATTTATTCAATGCAAACCATCAGTTTTAAACCAAAGTTTTTTTCTTCTATACGCCACTACGACCGTAAGACGTTCACACAGGACCTCATGGCCGGTGTCATCGTCGGTATTGTGGCATTGCCTCTGGCCATTGCCTTCGGTATTGCCAGCGGCGTCAGTCCTGAGAAAGGTATCATCACAGCCATCGTAGCGGGTCTTATGATCTCGCTCTTCGGTGGCTCGAAAGTACAGATAGGCGGACCTACTGGTGCTTTTATCGTTATTGTAGCTGGTATCATCCAACAGTATGGTATTGAAGGACTTACCATCGCCACACTCATGGCAGGAGTATTTCTGATACTGCTCGGTGTATTACATCTTGGCACCATCATCAAGTACATTCCCTACCCCATTGTCGTGGGCTTCACCAGCGGTATTGCCGTCACCATCTTCACCACGCAGATCAAGGACCTGCTGGGACTGACGATGGACAGCGTGCCGTCGGACTTTATCGAGAAATGGATAGCCTATATCCGTGAGTTGGCCACCATCGACTGGTGGAGCGCTGCCATCGGCGTAGGCTCTGTAGCACTCATCGCCTCATGGCCCATGTTGGTGCGCAAATTCCATCTGTCACCACTGAAATCGCTGCCAGGCTCTCTGGTGGCTATCCTTCTGATGACCGTTGCTGCCCTGCTATTAAAACAGTATGCCGGCGTAACAACCGTAGAGACCATCGGTGACCGCTTCAGTATCAACTCGACCCTGCCCGATGCCGTGATGCCGCAGCTGTCGTGGGAAACCATTAAAATGCTGGTAGGTCCCGCTGTCACTATCGCCGTCTTAGGCGCTATTGAGTCGTTGCTGTCGGCAACGGTAGCTGATGGTGTGATTGGCGACCACCATAACTCCAATACCGAGCTTATCGGTCAGGGTATAGCTAACCTCGCATCGCCCCTCTTCGGCGGTATTCCTGCCACAGGTGCCATTGCCCGTACGATGACCAATATCAACAACGGCGGACGTACGCCCGTAGCAGGTATCATCCACGCTGTCGTACTGCTGCTCATCTTCCTTTTCCTCATGCCGCTGGCACAGTACATCCCCATGGCTTGTCTGGCAGGCGTCCTCGTGGTGGTAGCCTACGGCATGAGCGGCTGGCGCTCGTTCCTGGCAATGGCTCGTCGTAACCCCAAGAGCGACGTGACGGTGCTGCTGATGACCTTCTTCCTGACAATCATCTTCGACCTAACCATTGCCATTGAGTTTGGACTGGTATGTGCCTGTCTGCTCTTCATGCGCCGTATGGCCGAGACCACAGAAGTGCATGCCGTATTGAACGAGATAGACTTGAATCAGGATGCCGACATGGAGCGTGGCAACCTGGAGCACCTCACCATCCCCAAGGGTGTGGAAGTCTATGAGATCAACGGTCCCTACTTCTTTGGAGCCGGTACACGATTCGAGGATATCATGGCGCGCTATGGCCATCGTCCAAAGGTACGCATCATCCGTATGCGTAAGGTACCGTTCATCGACTCCACAGGTATGCACAACCTGGAGAACATGTGTCGCATGAGTCAGAAAGAGGGAGTCACCGTGGTGCTCTCAGGCGTCAATCCGAAAGTGGAAGAGCTGTTACAGCGCAATGGTTTTCCAGAGCTGTTGGGACAAGAGAATATCTGCAACCATATAGATCTGGCTCTGTCGCGTGCCTCGGAGATATGTGAACAGAACCAAGCTTAGAACATTGTAGAGAGAACCAATCCTAAACTGACAAGCAGCCCGTACACAAAGATGTTACGGGCTGTTTTGCCTAATGTGGCGTTCAGCGCCCTTCCCTGCCAGATAGTACGCATCTCACGGTAGGTACGATAGTGAAGCTGCAGATAAAGCAGCGGCAAAACAAAGGCCAGCCAACAGCCTTCAAAGATGAAGACCACACCCATGAGACAGGCAATGATGCCTACACCCAAGTACGAGCGCAGGGCAGCCTCGGCACCGATACGCACCACCAGCGTCACCTTACCTGCCTCACGGTCGGTATCGCGGTCGCGGAAATTGTTCACCAACAGCAAGGCGTCAATCACCATACCGCAAGCCAACGAGGCAATGACGACAGGGATGGTTAAAGTGTGGAGTTGGATATAGTAGGTGACGCACACGGGAACAACGCCGAAGAACACCAATACCAGCACATCGCCAAGCCCCATATATGAAAGATGAGTCGTATAAAGGAAACAGAAAACGACACAGATCAGACCAACCAGCACCATTTCCCAACCACCATAATAGATAAGAGGCAGACCTACGAGACAGGCTATCAACGTGGTCAACGCAATGGCCACCTTCATTTTGCCGACACTCACCCATCCCTGCGTGCAGGCACGCTCCGGTCCCAGACGTGTCTCACGGTCGTCGGTACCCTTCAGATAGTCAAACAGGTCGTTAATGAAGTTGGCATCAATCTGCATGATAAAGGCGAAAAGAAGGCAGAGGATGGCGGGGACTATTGATAATTGACAATTCACAATTGACAATTGATAATTGGCCAGGGCCAGTCCTATCATGACAGGGACGGCAGCCCCCGTCAGCGTCTTGGGACGGGCTGCCAGAATCCATGCTTTCAGAGAGTCTTTCTTGACGTCCATAGATTATTTTTTGGAAAACGCTTGCAAAAGTAAACAAAAATCACTACATTTGCAAACGAAACAACAGAAAAATGATGCTAAAGAACACCGCAAGCCTTGATTTGGTCGAGTTCATAGAGACTCAGATACTGCCGCGTTATGCCCAGTTTGACCGTGCCCACAACACCGAACACGTGGTTCGCGTCATACGCCGTTCCATCGAACTGGCTAACCGTACCGGTGCGGATATGAACATGGTCTATGCCATTGCCGCCTATCATGACCTGGGCATGGACGGTCCACGTGCCATCCATCATATCACCGGAGGAAAAATACTGGCCGGCGATGCCCGACTGAAACGCTGGTTCTCGCCTGAACAGATCAAAATCATGAAGGAGGCCGTCGAGGACCACCGTGCCTCAGCATCGCATGCTCCCCGCAGTCTCTACGGTAAGATTGTGGCCGAGGCCGACCGCGATATCGTTCCCGAGGTGGTGTTCCAGCGCACCGTGCAGTTTGGTCTTGCCAACTACCCAGAGAAATCGAAGGAAGAACACTGGGAGCGCTTCCGTCAGCACATGGACGAGAAGTACTCCGTACACGGCTATATCCGTTTGTGGATACCAGGCTCACCCAACGAGGAGAAGTTGAACGAGCTTCGCAACATCATTGCCAACCCCGTTGAGCTTCGCAAACAGTTTGAGCGTTTCTTTGCACAGGAGACAGTTGGCTAAACCACAATCTGCCCGCCCTTAACCAGATATCACTTAAACAGTTGTTTGAAAGGTGTAGGAATAGGTGTCTCAAACTCCATCGGCTCGTTGGTCATAGGATGTGTGAAACACAGCAACCAGGCATGCAGGCACAGACGGTGCAAGGGATCGTCGCCATTACCATACTTTGTATCACCACACACAGGATATCCCATGTCGGCAGCATGTACACGTATCTGGTTCTTACGTCCCGTCTCCAACTTAAACTCCACCAACGAGTGATCGGTAGTGCGGTCAAGAACGTGGAAATGGGTGATAGCCAGTTTGCCACCATTATCGAAAGGCGATGAATAGGTGATGTAAGCCTTGTTGTCCTTCAGCCAGTTTTCGATGGTGCCTTCATCCTGCTCCATCTCACCACTGAGCACCGCCACATAACGGCGGTCATACACAATCTCATGCCAGTGGTGCTCTAGTATCTGCTCTGTCTCCATGTCCTTGGCATAAACCATCAGTCCGCTGGTGTCGCGGTCCAACCGGTGTACCACATGGGCCGTACACTTCTGACGCGACTTCTTGAAATAGTCATCAAGCACCGCCTTGACATTCAGCGAAGCGTGTCCAGCAGCCATCGAAAGGATGCCTACCTGCTTCTCAATGACGATGAGCCAGCGGTCCTCATAGACAATCCTCACGTAGCGGCTCTTGAACATTTGCTGGTTGCGCTTGGTCTTGCTGACAGCCACCTTCATGCCGGGTTCCAAGGGGAAGTCAAACTGACTCACGGTCTTGCCATTGACCTTGATACCCCTACCCTGTAGCGTCGCCTTGATCTTTGTGCGACTCTCTTTCACGTTCTCCAGTAACCACTCCAGTAGCGGCTTTTTCTCGTTCACCACGAAATGGTCGTATTCCCCTTCGCGGTTATATCCTGTATTCATTCTCATATTTCAGTACAAATCATTTTGTCATCATCTTAATCTTTGCCGGCTTCATACCTGGAGCCGAGGCACTCAGCACCACAGGTCCTGCCTTGCGGTCGGCACGCAGGATGACGGTACACGTGCCGTTATAGAGACTGCGTTCGTTGCCCACAGTCATCTCGTCGGAGGTAATATCGCCATTGATGACGCCGACAATCTTAGCATTACCCTCCACACTGAAGGTCACCTTCTCGGCGCAAGTCCTCACCTGACGACCTTTCTTATCGACAGCCGTTACACGCACGTGCTGCAGGTCCATGCCATCAGCCTGCCATGTATCGGTAGATGGTTTGTCGGGCTCGGCTATGAGCTTCACAGGCTCGCCGGTAGTCTCCACCTGATGACGAGCCACCACCTTGCCGTCCTTGTAAGCCACAGCTTCCAACTTACCGGGCTGGTAGTCAATTTTTCCCCAGCGTATCTGGTTGCGCATCTTGGCATTGCCAACATCGTTATTCTTTCGTCCCAGACTCTTGCCGTTCAAAAGTAGTTCCACCTCATCGGCATTCGTATAGATAATAACATCAACCTTCGAGCCTTCAGGACGATTCCATATCTCAGTCATGCGGTCATTGGCCATCTTCACACCGTTCCACATCTCACCATTCTCACTCTCCAGGAAGGCTATGTGTACCACTGGCTCTTCAGCCTTGAAGAACGAGCGCATATAGTAGGCCTTAGGCTTGGGTTCCAAGTCAATATAAAAGACACCCTGGGCCCATCCCTTAGCGGGCCAACCCATACTCTCACCTAGATAGTCGATGGCACCCCAATAGGCAAGACCTATCACCTTGTCGAGGTCCATCTCGAAGTAGTTCTGACCCATGGCCTGTGTCGAGGCCTCACTCTGGTAGAACGTCATCCAGGGGAAGCGGCGGCCGTCGCCAGGGAAGTACATATACCTGTAGTTATATGCCTGCACGTCGGTGATCATCGCCAGATCACAAGGCAGTGAGTCTGTTTCCCAGTTGCGGTAGCGGGGGTGCATGGCTACGGTCACATTGCGGGTGGTGTCATAGCGTTCCAAAAGTGTCTTCTGCAGTTTATACATCGTCACGCCGAAGTCGTTGTAAGGCTGGTTAGGGTCTTGTTGCAGCTCGTTGCCCAGACTCCACATCACCACCGATGGTGAATTGCGGTCGCGCTTCACCCATTCGGGTACATCATGTTGCCACAGCTGTTCAAAGGCTACACGTCCGCCTGTATGCTGACGTGTCCACTTGTCGTACAACTCATCGACCACTAGGATACCGTTCTTGTCGCACAGCTCAATAAACTCGCGACTATAGGGGTTGTGCGAGGTGCGAATATGGTTGATGCCCCACTCTTTCATCAGCTGTATGCGCTTCTCAATGGCACGCGGATAGGCAGCAGCGCCAAGAGCACCCAACGAGTGGTGGTTGGCATAGCCCTTCAAAAGCACCTTCTTGCCGTTGAGCTTTAAACCGTAGTCGGGTCCTATCTCAATGGTGCGGATGCCGAAATGCTCAGTCACCTCGTCGGCCACCGTACCGTTCTTTCTCAGTAGCGTGACGACAGCAGTATAGAGTCGGGGGGTATCGAGGTCCCACACCTGCGGATTCTCAATCTCTATCTCTGGCAGACGTGCCTCTTGTGTGCGCGATGCCGTGATACGTTTCACAACTGTTGTCTGCTCGTATACCTGCTTACCATTGGGGTCAAGGATGGTCACCCTGAGACTGACCTCTTTGTCACGCGACTTATTCGTCAGCTCGGCTTGTAACGACACATAATGGTTATCGCGGGTGGTGATATATAATGGATGACGCTCAAAGTACAGGTCTTTAGACATGGTCACCAACCTGACACTACGGAACAGACCGCCGCCCGTGTACCAACGTGAGTTGTTAGGTTCGCGCGTATCGGCAAGGACGGCAATAATGTTGTCCTGACCAAAGCGCAACTTATCTGTAATGTCGATCTCGAAACCTACATAGCCATAGTCCGTGCCACCGATCCTGGTGCCGTTCAGATAGACGTCGCCCGTGTACATGATGCCGTCGAACTGCAATAGCAACCGACGACCCTTCAACGAGTCAGCAGGCACGAGGTGATAGCGGTACCAGCCCTTGCCCATCTCCTTGAAGCCTCGACTACTGAGGCGGCTCTTGATATTAGCAGCCGCATCGCTGTTGTCGGCCTTCTCATCAGCTGCAGGTGCCACCCACGGCTGCTCTATCTGGAAGTCGTGAGGCACATTGACAGTTCGCCAACTACTGTCGTCGAGCGATACAGAGGCTCCACCAGTGAGGTCTCCAGCAAAGAAACGCCAGCCGTAGTTCAAGTTCATCACCATTCGTGTCTGAGCCGTCAGCATCATCGCTGTCAGGCATAATGTCAGTAGTGTCGTTAGTCTTTTCATTGTTTAGAATTGTTTTATGGCTACAAAGGTAGTGCAAACAGAGCGAAAAACAAAAGAAATCGCAGTTTTTTTCTGATTTTCATTTTTATTTTGTACCTTTGCAGCCGAAAAAGACATAGGGCCGTATCGGTTCGATCGGGATACTCATCAAATAACGTTGAAACTCGGGATGTCTTCTCTTGTCAATGGCGGGCCATTAACCAAGCTTTCATACGAATGCCGATGGATTACAACGACGGAGAGCGCCCATAACTTGTGATAAAGGAGTTTTCATCACATCACCGTGCGGCCCTTTTTCCAAATTGATAATTGACAATTGATAATTTATAATTAATGTTCTCGGGAATTATTGAGGAGTTTGCTACCGTCATAGCAATCAAGAAAGACAGGGAAAACATTGACTTCACACTCTCCTGCTCGTTTGTGAACGAACTGAGCATTGACCAAAGTGTGGCCCACAATGGTGTGTGCCTGACGGTGGTAGCCATTGAGGATGGCAACTACGTGGTGACAGCCATGAAGGAGACACTGGAGCGGTCGAACCTGGGACTGCTGAAGGTTGGCGACAAGGTGAACGTGGAGCGTTCGATGCTGATGAACGGACGTCTGGACGGTCATATCGTGCAAGGTCATGTAGATGAAACAGCCAGATGTATTGCCAAGGAGGATGCAGACGGCAGCACGTACTTCACCTTCGAATACAAGGAAGACCGCGAGATGGCCCTTCGCGGCTATTTCACAGTAGATAAGGGTTCGGTGACGGTGAACGGCGTGTCGCTCACGGTATGCCGTCCCACAAAGAACACCTTCCAGGTAGCCATTATCCCCTACACCATGGAGCACACCAACTTTCAGGATATAGAGGTGGGCACGGTGGTGAACCTGGAGTTCGACATCATCGGCAAGTATATTGCCCGTCTTCAGGAACTCAAATAAAGACAAATAGAAATTCATAATAAGATGATAACAGTAACCAATTTAGCAATACAATTCGGAAAGAAGGTTCTCTACAAGGATGTGAACCTGAAGTTTACCAGTGGAAACATTTATGGCATCATCGGTGCCAACGGTGCCGGTAAGTCAACGCTGCTACGTGCCATCAGCGGCGAACTGGAGCCTAATAAGGGAACGGTGGAGATGCTGCCAGGCGAACGCATGAGCGTGCTGGAGCAGGACCACTTCAAATACGACGAGTTCTCGGTGATGGACACCGTGCTGATGGGTCACCAGCCTCTGTGGCAGAACATGAAGGAGCGAGAAGCCCTGTATGCCAAGCCCGAGATGACAGAGGAAGACGGTGTGCGTGCTGCCGAACTGGAGATGGCTTTCGCCGAGATGAACGGATGGGAGGCTGAAAGCGAGGCTGCCCAGTTATTGCAGAATCTGGGCATCAAGGAGGATGTGCACTACTCGCAGATGGCAGATATCTCGAATAATGAAAAGGTACGCGTGATGCTGGCCAAAGCCCTGTTCGGACACCCCGACAACCTGTTGCTCGACGAGCCTACCAATGACCTCGACCTCGACACCGTACAATGGCTGGAGGAATACCTGAGTTCGCTGGAGCAGTGTGTGCTCGTGGTCTCTCACGACCGTCACTTCCTCGATGCTGTCTCTACGCAGACCGTCGATATAGACTTCGGTAAGGTGACACTCTTCTCTGGTAACTACTCGTTCTGGTACGAGTCTAGTCAGCTGGCTTTGCGTCAGGCTCAGAACCAGAAGATGAAAGCCGAGGAGAAGCGCAAGCAGCTGGAGGAATTCATCCGTCGCTTCTCTGCCAACGTGGCAAAATCAAAGCAAACCACTTCTCGAAAGAAGATGCTTGAAAAGCTTAATGTTGAAGAGATTACACCATCAACACGTAAGTACCCTGGCATTATCTTCCAGATGGAGCGCGAGCCTGGTACACAGATCCTCGAGGTCGAGGGACTAAAGGCTGTCGATGCCGACGGCACCGTTCTCTTCGATAATGTGAACTTTACCATCGAGAAGGGTCAGAAGACCGTATTCCTGTCTCACAACCCCAAGGCAATGACTGCCCTCTTCGAGATTATCAACGGCAACCGCGAGGCTCAAGCTGGTACTTATAAATGGGGTATCACCATCACCACAGCCTACCTGCCTTTGGACAATACCGAGTTCTTCCAGAGCGAGATGAACCTTGTGGACTGGCTTTCACAGTGGGGCCCAGGCAACGAGGTGACCATGAAATCATTCTTGGGTCGAATGCTCTTCAAGGAAGAGGACGTGCTGAAGCATGTCAACGTACTTTCAGGTGGCGAGAAGATGCGTTGTATGATTGCCCGCATGCAGTTGAAGAATGCCAACTGTCTGATTCTCGACACACCCACCAACCACCTCGACCTGGAGTCTATTCAGGCCTTCAACAACAACCTGATTCAGTTCAAGGGTAACATCCTCTTTGCTTCGCACGACCATGAGTTCATCAACACCGTGGCCGACCGTATCATAGAGTTGACGCCAAAGGGCACCATCGACAAGCTGATGACCTACGATGACTACATCTACGATGAGCAGATCAAGGAGCAGAAAGCCAAGATGTACGAATAGAAGCAATACATAATCCGAATCGCTCAAACGGTTCGGATTTTTCACGGCACGCTTTTTGCATTCATTCAGTAAAACGCAACAATTATGGAAGAAAAGAATATCAATATTGAAGATGAGAAGGTGACGACTGACGAAATGGCAGTCGAAACACCTGCTGACGAACTGTCAGATACAAATAGCCAAGAAGCCCCAGAAGCCTCAGAGACCTCAGAAGGCTCAGAAGCCGCAGAGGCTCCATCAGACCTTGATCAGCTGAAAGCCGAGGTCGAGTCGTTAAAGACACAGATGCTTTATAAGACTGCCGAGTTCGACAACTATCGCAAACGCACCCTCAAGGAGCGTGCCGAGTTAATTCTGAACGGTGGCGAGAAAACTATCACGGCCCTGTTGCCTGTCATTGACGACATGGAGCGTGCCATTGCCAACGGCGAAAAGACCGACGACCCACAGGTACTTCGCGAGGGCATGACACTCATCTACCAGAAGTTGATGAAGGTACTTGAGACGCAGGGCGTCAGTAAGATTGAGACCGAGGATGCCGACTTCGACACCAACCTGCACGAGGCTATCGCACTAGTGCCAGGTATGGGTGACGACAAGAAAGGTAAGGTCATCGACTGCATGGCTACAGGCTATAAACTGAACGACAAAGTGATCCGCTACGCGAAAGTGGCAGTAGGACAGTAGGTCACAATGGGCAATTGACAATTCACAATTGATAATTACATGGCACAGAAAAGAGACTATTACGAGGTACTTGGAGTCAGCAAGACTGCCTCTGAAGACGAGATAAAGAAGGCCTATCGAAAGATAGCCATCAAATACCACCCTGACCGTAACCCGGGCGACAAAGAGGCCGAGGAGAAGTTCAAGGAGGCTGCTGAGGCATACAATGTGCTGCACGACCCCCAGAAGCGTCAGCAGTACGACCAGTTCGGCTTTGACGGTCCGACGGGTGGTGCCGGTGGCTTCGGTGGCTTTGGTGGTGCGTCAATGAACATGGACGACATCTTCTCGATGTTCGGCGACGTATTCGGAGGTCACGGCTTCGGTGGTTTTGGAGGCTTTGGAGGTCACAGTAGCGGTGGTGGTCGCGCCCAGCATCGTGGCAACGACCTGCGTCTGAAGGTGCGTCTGTCGCTACAGGAAGTGAGTGAAGGCGTCACCAAGAAGTTCAAGGTTCGTAAGGATGTGACCTGTCAGCACTGTCACGGCACTGGTGCCGAGGGCGGCAGCGCGTCGGAGACCTGTCCGCAGTGTCATGGTTCGGGCTACGTCATCCGTACCACACAGAGTCTGTTTGGCATGATGCAGACACAGACGGTGTGTCCTACCTGTCAGGGCGACGGCAAGGTTATCAAGAATAAATGTCGCGAATGCGGTGGCACCGGTGTGGTGAAAGGAGAAGAGGTGGTTGAGATTAAGATACCCGCAGGTGTTGCCGAGGGTATGGTGGTCAACGTGCCTGGCAAGGGTAATGCCGGACAGCGCAACGGTGTGGCTGGTGACATACAGGTATATATAGAAGAGGAGCCCAACAGTACCTTTGTCCGCGATGGCAACGACCTCATCTATAACCTCCTACTCGATTTCCCAACGGCAGCCCTTGGAGGCGAGGTTGAAATACCGACCATCGAAGGAAAGGCCGTAAGAGTGAAGATAGACAATGGCACCCAGCCAGGCAAGACTATGCGTCTGCGTGGAAAAGGCCTTCCCGCTGTCCAGGGTTATGGAAACGGACGTGGCGACCTATTGGTCAACATCAGCGTTTATGTACCCAAGACTCTGTCGGCCGATGAACGCAAAGCTTTGGAAGCATTCAAGAATAGCGACAACTTCAAGGGCGACAACATGACCAAGGAGTCTATCTTCAAGAAGTTCAAGAACTACTTCGCATAATCAACGATGGATTATCAGGAGACATGTGACTATCTGTTCCGTCAGACCCCAAGCTTTGAGAAGTCGGGCAAGACGGGATTCAACGAAGGGTTGGCTAACACGCTGACCCTTGATGATTATTATGGGCACCCCCACCGTTCGTTCAAGACCATACACGTAGCAGGAACCAACGGCAAAGGATCGGTGTCACACACCTTAGCTGCCCATCTTCAGGATGCCGGCTACAAGGTCGGACTCTACACCTCGCCCCATCTCGTTGACTTCCGTGAGCGCATCCGTGTGAACGGCAAGATGATTTCTGAACAGTACGTCATCAACTTTGTTGAGGACTTTATCAGATGGAACTCACACCTCTCCCCTTCATTTTTCGAGTTGACTACTGCATTGGCCTTTAAGTATTTCAAGGACCAGCAGGTAGATATCGCTGTCATCGAGGTGGGACTTGGCGGGCGACTTGACTGTACCAACATCATCACGCCAATTCTGTCAGTCATCACCAACATCTCATTAGACCACACAGACATGCTGGGCGACACACTGGCAAAGATTGCCGGCGAGAAGGCTGGTATTATTAAAGAAGGTGTGCCAGTCGTCATCGGTGAGACCACACCAGAAACCAAACCCGTCTTCGAGGCAAAAGCCAAAGAACAGCATGCGCCCATCACCTTTGCTGACGAGACAACGCTGGTAGAAATGAAAGACGGGCACTACACGACAGTTGACGGCATCACGTTCGAAGGCGACCTGAAAGGCATCTATCAGCTGAAGAACACCAACACCGTGCTGCACGCCCTGAACCAGCTGCTGGCCCTTGGTATATTAAAAGAGGTGAACTACGACGTGTTCAACCATGTGGCAGAAAACACAGGTCTGATGGCTCGCTGGCAGAAGATGGGCGACCAACCGCTGGTGGTTTGCGACACCGGTCACAACGTTGGAGGATGGGAATACCTGAGCCGACAGATTGCTTCGGTAACATGTCAGAAGCGCCACATCGTGTTCGGTATGGTGAGCGACAAAGATGTGAACACGGTGATGACAATGCTGCCAAAAGACGCAAAATACTATTTTACGCAGGCTCCCACCCACAGAGCCATTCCTGCCGACCATTTGGTGGAGAAAGGCAAGACTTTGGGACTTACGGGAGATGCCTATCCCACTGTTGCAGAAGCGGTTAATGCCGCGCTCCATGCTGCCACCCCCAGCGATTTCGTGTTCATCGGAGGCAGCACCTATGTGGTGGCCGAATACCTAAAAACAACGATTTAGTTATCTTTAACACCATTTTTTTGCCGATATGCTTGCACATGTCGGCTTTTTTTTGTTACTTTGCATCTTAGATTCAGTAACTAAAACTATTCGTTATGGCAAACATTACAGAAAATGCGAATCTTTGTGGTTTGAAACGCGAAGATTTTCAAACCACTATCAACGGTAAAAAAACAGACCTTTACATTTTGCGCAACCGCAAAGGTTACGAAGTAGCAATCTCCAACTACGGTGGTGCCATCTGTGCCATCATGGTGCCCGACAAGAACGGCAACGTTGGTAATGTCATCCAGGGCCATGCTAACATCAAGCAGCTGACAAGCGGCAACGAGCCCTACCTGTCAACGCTGATCGGTCGCTGGGGCAACCGCATCTGCAAGGGCCAGTTCACGCTGAATGGCAAGGAGTATCAGCTCTTCATCAACAACGGTCCCAACCACCTTCACGGAGGTGCCATCGGTTTCAACGCCAAGGTATGGGATGCCCGCCAGATGGGTCCCCGCTCGCTGGCATTGCACCGCATCTCCAGCTATGGTGAGGAAGGCTTCACCGGTGAGCTCGATGTCACGGTAGAGTTTACCTTCACCGACCAGAACGAGTTGGTCATCGAGTATCTGGCTACCACCAACAAGAAGACCATTGTCAACCTGACACACCACGCCTTCTTCTCACTGGCAGGCACAGCCGATCCCACCCCAACAATTGAGGACCAGATCTGCGAGATTAATGCTGACTTCTACCTGCCTACCGACGCCACCGCTATTCCTACGGGTGAGATTCTGAAGGTTGAAGGCACGCCTTTCGACTTCCGCAAGCCCAAGCCCTTCGGCGACGGTATCGACGCTGATAATGAGCAGATTAAGTTTGGCAACGGCTACGACCACAACTACGTGCTGAACAAGAAGGAAGAGGGTGAGCTCTCGTTTGCTGCCAAGGTGACCGAGCCCAAGAGCGGACGTACCCTCGAGGTCTTCACTACCGAGCCTGGTATGCAGCTATACTCTGGCAACTACCTCAACGGCTACAAGGGTGCCAACGGTTGCACCTTCCCCCGTCGCAGCGCAGTATGCTTCGAGGCCCAGCACTTCCCCGACTCTCCCAATCGTCCTTACTTCCCCAGCGTTGTGCTGAATCCCGGACAGCGCTACAAGCAGAAGACGATTTATAAGTTTGGCGTCGTCGAATAATTGAATTGATATTTGAGATTCGAGGTTTGAGGTTTGTCTTATTGACGCTTTCAACCCTTGAATCTCAAATCATTATTACCATAACTCAAAACAAAAGAAAATATGTCACAACAAAAACCGAACTATCTGTTCCCGCTAATCATCATGTTCATTGTGTGCTTCCTGATAGGATTCGTCACAACCATGAACAATTCAATGATTGAATTCTGCAAAGAAGCCTTTAAACTTTCTGACACACAAGGTCAGCTGGTTAACACATTTTTCTATGGCGCCTATGCTTTCTCTATACCGTTCGCCATGATGATGAACAAGATTGGCTACAAGTCAACATTGGTACTTGGTCTGGCCGTTGTAGGTTTCGGCTTCATTGCTAATAATCTAGGTGTTACGGCTGCTCTCACCAAAGAGACCAGTACCATCTATATCGTGTTCCTTTGCTGCATGAGCCTTGTTGCATTAGGCGTCGTGATGCTGCAGAACGTAGCCAACCCCTATGTGATGGTTCTTGGAAAGAAAGAGAGTGGTGCCTTCCGCATGACACTGTCGCAGGCCCTCAACTCTGTAGCTACCACCGTGGCTCCAATGTTCATCACCTACGTCATCATCGCCGGCAAACCCAAGTTGCCCGAGAACGTGCCTGGACCATTCCTCATGCTGGGTATCTTCACACTGGTCATCGCAGCAATTCTATTCTTCATTAAGCTGCCCGATCCCGACCAGGAAAAGAAGAATGCCACAACAGCTGAAGATGCTTACGACATGAGCCAGTACAAGTCGAGTGTGTTCAAGTATCCGCACGTTTGGCTTGGTGCTTTGGCTATCTTCATGTATATGGGTATCGAGATTGGTATTCCTTCTATGCTTCCCGCTTATTGGAAGGCAGACCCGTCACTTCCTGGTTCGGCTACCGACTTCCTGTGGATGTACTGGGGTGGTATGATGGTTGGACGTTTCGTTGGCTCGGCTATCCTGGCTAAGTTCAATGCCCGTATTCTCCTTTCATGCTGTCTGACCCTCGGCGCTGCCTGCGTAGGACTCTCCTTCTTGCTCTCAGGTATGGCTTCAGTCTATGCTATGCTGGCAGCCGGTCTGTTCCACTCAGTCATGTGGCCTCTCATCTTCAACCTTGGCCTGCAGGAGCTTGGTCCTCACACCAAGAACGCTTCTGGTCTGATCAATATGGGCGTTCTGGGTGGTGCTACGCTGCCGCTTATCATGGGTACTGTTGTTGACAATCCCGCCCTCGGTGTTGGCGTTGCCATCATGATGATGTTCGTCTATTATGCCTACGTATTCTGGTTCTGTAACTGGGGTAGCAAGATAGGTCTCAAGAAGATTTGAACTGTTTGAAGAAATATATTATCACACATTAATTATTTATTACTAAACCCTAAAAGATTATGGATATTGAATTTGTAAGAAGTCGCTTCATCAAGCATTTTGATGGTAAAACCGGTAATGTGTATGCATCACCCGGCCGTATTAACCTGATTGGTGAGCACACCGACTATAATGGTGGTTTCGTATTCCCAGGCGCAGTAGATAAAGGTATCATCGCCGAGATGCGCGCCAACGGTACCGAAGACACGGTGATGGCCTATGCCATCGACCTGAAGGACCGCGTGGACTTCCACCTCGACGACCCCGCAGGCCCCAAGGCTTCATGGGCACGCTACATCTATGGTATCGCCAAGGAGTTCCAGAAGCTGGGAGTTCCCGTGAAGGGCTTCAACATCGCCTTTGCCGGCGACGTACCCCTCGGTGCTGGTATGTCATCATCAGCCGCTATGGAGAGCTGTTTCGCCTGCGGTCTCAACGACATCTTCGGAGAGAACAAGGTGAGCCAGTGGGATATGGTGCTGGCTGGTCAGGCTACTGAGCACAACTACTGCGGCGTCAACTGTGGCATCATGGACCAGTTTGCTTCTGTCTTCGGAAAGGCTGGCTGTCTGATGCGCCTCGACTGCCGTAGCCGCGAGTTCGAGTACTTCCCCTTCAAACCCGATGGCTATCGTCTGGTGCTGCTCAACAGTAAGGTGAAGCACGAGCTGGCAGGTTCGCCCTACAACGATCGTCGCAACTCTTGCGAGAACGTGGTAAAGGCCATTGCCAAGAAGCACCCCGAGGGTAAGTTCGAGACCCTGCGCGACTGCACATGGGAGCAGCTCGACGAGGTTCGTGCCGAAGTAGGCGAAGAGGACTACACCCGCGCTCACTTCGTGCTGGGCGAGAAGGACCGTGTGCTCGCTGTCTGCGATGCCCTGCTGGCTGGCGACTACGAGACCGTAGGTCAGAAGATGTACGAGACCCACTATGGCCTCTCTAAGGAGTACGAGGTCAGCTGCGAGGAGCTCGACTACCTGAACGACCTGGCCAAGGAGAATGGCGTCACCGGTTCGCGTATCATGGGTGGCGGCTTCGGCGGATGCACCATCAACCTTGTGCGTGCCGACCTCTACAACAAGTTCATTGCCGATGCCAAGAAGAAGTTCGCTGCCAAGTATGGCCACGAGCCCGAGGTCATCGACGTAGTCATCGGCGACGGCTCACGCAAACTCTGCTAATATGTTTCAAATAGATCGTACTTATATTGACCGTGTGGCCCTGGACTCTCTCCAGGGCCGCATTTGGGATATCCGTCAGGACCACAAGGATGACCCCACCCTGCCCCGCATCGAGAACTACGGCATCAAGGAGGATGACTTCGAGAAGTACCTCGACAAGAAGCAGAACTTCCTCAACTTCAAGGACTCTTGGAAGAGGCGTCGCATGCTCATCCTCGTCACCGCCCTCGTTGCTATACTGGCACTCTGGAGCCTGTTCGTCAACAAGGAGATGCTCGCAGGCTACCTATCCGCAATGGCTGTCTGCACCCTCATCGTCCTCGTCTATCAGGCCATCGAGATCTACCGTGCCCGCCAGTTCCGCAACAACCCCTACGAGACCTTCATCAAAGCCCTCCTCTTCTGGGACGATCACCACAAGGCATGAAGACCGAACTCATCCTCGTAGGCAAGACCACCGACAAGCACTTTGCTGCCGGCATCGACGACTATGCCCAGCGCATAGCCCACTACATGCCTTTCTCTATCACCACCATCCCCGAACTGAAAAACACCAAGAATCTCTCTGAGGAACAGCAGAAACAAATGGAGGGCGAACTGATACTCCGTCAGCTTCAGCCCTCCGACACCGTTGTCCTCCTCGACGAGCACGGCCACGAGCACCGCAGCATCGAGTTTGCCCGCTGGCTGGAGCAGAAGCGCAACACCGCCCGCCGTCTCGTCTTCGTCATCGGAGGCCCTTATGGTTTCTCGTCCGCCGTCTATCAACGTGCCAACGAGCAGCTATCCCTCTCCAAGATGACCTTCTCCCACCAGATGGTGCGACTCGTCTTTACCGAGCAGATTTATCGCGCCTGCACCATCATCAAGGGCGAACCCTATCACCACGAATAAACGCCGCGCCACGCTCTTCCATCTTCCATCTTACATCTTCCTTCTTACATCTTCCACCACTTCCAAATACGCCGGCAGCCACTTCACGCTATCTAATTCATCCCTGCCCAGCCACTTTGCTGCCTCATGCTCATTCAGATGCAACGCTTCACCAATGAGCGAGCACAGGTGGCGAAGATGCGTCCCTCGTCATCGTGTATGATTGCTGCTACGACTTCAATCTGTTTCATAACTGAGGGCAAAGGTACAAAGAAAATATGAAAATATACACAAACGGAACTCTTTTTGTGTACAAAGCATTCTTGTTCGTTTGTTATCTCAGCTCAAATAGTAAAACTCGCGCAAGATTCCTTACGCGAGTTAATTGTTATGCAATCTGCTTTGCAATAGGTGAATGTCAATCTGGCAGCGACACGAAGTGACGTAGAATGTGACGTGAGATGACACACAACGTGAGGCGAAGTGACGCAGAAGGCAACCCTTTGACTTAAGTCGAACGACCTTTTGACTTAAGTCATGAGATCTTTTGACTTAAGTCGAAAACCTTTTTGACTTAAGTCAAAAGGTAGGAAAGTGCGTCAGTTTGTGTTGGAAAGTGCGTCAGTTTGCGTTGGAAAGTGCGTCAGTTTGTGTTGGAAAGTGCGTCAGTTTGCGTTGAGAAGTGCGTCAATTGGTAAGAAAAAACTCCGCTTCCACAGTAAACACTCTGGAAGCGGAGGATTTTGATTTAAGATAAATGTAGAAAAAACAGCGGAGTTAGGGCTCCAGTGGAGCGGCCTTAAGCTGCTCCAGGGCCCGACACAGCTGGTCGGGACAGGAGGTGGACTTCATGCCGCAACGCACACCGTCGAGCTTCTTGATTACATCGTCAATGTGCTGTCCGCGCACCAACAGGCTGATGCCCTGGAGGTTGCCGTTGCAGCCTCCAAGGAAGAACACCTGCTGGATGACGTTGTTCTCGTCGGCAGTGACGTCGATAATCTGCGAACAGGTGCCGACGGTCTTGTATTGTACGTGTTTCGTTGCCATGAACGTGCGCGTTTAGTTGATAATAACCATACGGCCGTTTCGCTCAGCAACCTTGTAGCCCATCGTGGTGGAATAGCCGTCGTTGAACGTGACTTGAGCCTTGACAGCCCAGACGCCTGGTTGGTCTTCAAAGGTCTTGGTGATATAATAGCTGCAAACGCCATCATGACGGTTGAGCTCTTTCTCTATCGCCTCTTCACTGATACCACCTTTGCGCTCCATTTTTTCCGTGTCAACACAGCGGAGCAGATCGTCAGCATCGTGGTTCATCATTGCCGTGAGGAACTTCTCGACAACGGCCTTGGCTTCGGATGCGCTGCCACTGCTGCTTGAGTTGCGTTCGCTGCGTGAGCTACGTTCGTTACGAGACTCGTTGTAGTCAGCATCTCTATTACTACGGTGTTTCTTAGAGGTAGCGCGCTCTTCGGTCTGCTCCTCATCGTCTTCGTCGTCATCGTCGGACGAGGACTTACTCTTGTTGTCGCCGCAACTGACCATGAGCAGGGCGCCAAGGAAGAGTGACATCATCAGAAAGTACTTTTTCATAATGCTAAATGTTTAAAAGATTGTGTAGTTTTATCATCCTCCGAAGTTATCGTACATGATGCTCTCGGGATCAACGCCCAGCGAGTCGAGCATGGAGACGACGGCCTTCGACATGGGGCCAGGTCCGCACATGTAGTACTCGATATCCTCAGGAGCCTCGTGGTCCTTCAGATAGGTGTTGAGCATCACCTGATGGACGAAGCCCGGGGTGTACTTCACGCCAGCAGCATCGGCTGCGGGATCGGGACGGTCGAGGGCGAGGTGGAAATGGAAGTTGGGATACTCCTTCTCCAGGCCGAGGAAGTCGTCGAGATAGAACACCTCGTTGAGGGCGCGGGCACCATAGAAGTAGTGCATCTCGCGATCGGTGGTGTGCAGCGTCTTGGTCATGTGCATGATCTGTGCACGCAGCGGAGCCATACCGGCACCACCGCCCACCCAGATCATCTCCTTCTTAGAGTCGAAGTGTGGGTGGAAGTCGCCGAAGGGACCGCTCATAATCACCTTGTCGCCTGGCTTCAGCGAGAAGATATACGACGAGGCGATACCCGGGTTGACCTCCATGAAGCCGCTCTTGTCGGCCTTGAACGGAGGTGTGGCGATACGCACGGTGAGCATGAAGACATCGCCCTCGGCAGGATAGTTGGCCATAGAGTAGGCACGGATGGTGGGCTCGGGGTTCTTACACTTCAGCGGGAAGAGTCCGAACTTCTCCCACGAAGGCAGATACTCGTCGCCGATGAGCGACTTGTCGAAGTCCTTGTCGTAGTCGATGCAGTCGAAGGCAGGAATCTTGATCTGTGCGTAAGAGCCCGGCAGGAAGTCCATGTGCTCGCCGGCAGGCAGCTGCACCTTGAACTCCTTGATGAAGGTGGCCACGTTCTTGTTGGAGATAACGGTACACTCATACTCCTTGACGCCGAGGATGGACTCATCGACGTGGATGTTCATGTCGCTCTTCACCTTGCACTGACATCCCAGGCGCCAGTGGTCCTTGATCTGCTTGCGGGTGAAGTGGGGCTTTTCTGAGTCGAGGATTTCTCCCCCACCCTCGAGCACCTGCACCTTGCACTGTCCGCACGAGGCTTTTCCACCACAGGCTGAGGGCAGGAAGATGCCGTTCTCGTTGAGTGTTGCCATGAGGTTGTTGCCCTGAGGCACGTTGAGCACCTTGTCGCCATTCACCGTAATGTTCACGTTGCCACTGGGCGAAAGGTATTTCTTTGCCACGAGCAGGATGATGACAATGGCAATGATTGTCACCAAGAATACTGCTATGCTATATAATATAAACTGAGCCATATTTTACATTAAACATTAAATATTAAACATTAAATGTTCAGTCCAGAGAAGCACATCATAGCCATTGCCATGAGACCCACGGTGATAAACGTGATACCGAGACCCTGCAGGGGACGGGGCACGTCGCAGTACTGCATCTTCTCGCGGATGGCACCCAGAGAGACGATAGCCAGCGTCCAGCCAATACCCGAGCCGACGGCATAGACCATCGCATCGAAGACATTGGTGATGGCTTGTGTGTTGGTGGGCTCCATGAGTATGCGCTGCTGCATGAACAGCGAGGCACCCATGATGGCACAGTTCACGGCAATCAGGGGCAGGAAGATACCCAGGGCAGCATAGAGCGAAGGTGAGTATTTCTCGACAATCATCTCTACCAGCTGCACGATACCTGCGATGACAGCGATGAAGAGGATGAAGCTGAGATAGCTGAGGTCAGTACCGAAGATGCCGTCAGGACCCAGCACTTTGGTCTGCAGCAGGTAATCGACGGGTACCGTCACCAAGAGCACGAATGTCACAGCCAGACCGAGGCCCAGCGAGGTCTTCACGTTCTTCGACACGGCAAGGTAGGAGCACATGCCGAGGAAGAAGGCGAATATCATATTGTCGACGAAGATCGACCTAAAAAATAAACTTATTGCGTGTTCCATAACTTATTTCTCCTTATAAAAGTAAGCACGATGAACCCAGATGACGCAGCCCACAAGGATAAGTGCCATTGCAGGCATCGTCATCATGCCGTTGTTGATATAGCCGGCTTCGTAGGCACCATCAGGAATGATCTGGAAGCCCAGCAGGGTGCCACGGCCCAACAACTCGCGAACACCACCCACGATGACCAGGATCATGGCGTAGCCCAAGCCGTTGCCCACACCATCGAGGAACGAGGGCCAGGGCTTGTTCTGCATGGCGAAAGCCTCGAGACGACCCATGAGGATACAGTTGGTGATGATGAGTCCCACATAGACGGAGAGCTGTACGCTGACGTCATAGACGAATGCCTTGAGCACCTGTGAGACGATGGTAACGAGTGCTGCCACCACCACCAGCTGCACCACAATGCGGATGCGGTTGGGAATGGTGTTGCGCAGTACCGAAATGATGACATTGGCAAATGCCGTAATCACCGTCACGGCCAGACCCATCACGATGGCAGGCTTCAGCTGCGAGGTGACAGCCAGTGCCGAGCAGATGCCGAGCACCTGCATCAGTATGGGGTGATTGAGGTTGAGCGGATTGGTCAGAGCCTCTTTGTTTTGTTTATTCAGTAAAGCCATGTGAATTGACTATTTGACTATTAACAATTTCAATTTATTCACTCTTGAGGAAATCGGCATAGGCTGAGAGTCCATTCTGCAGCATGTCGCTCACACCGTTAGAGGTCAGCGTAGCACCAGTCACGGCATCTACCTGAGAGTCGGGGTTGTCCACCTTCTTCACAACAGCCAACACGATGTTGCCTTCTGCATCGAACACCTTCTTGCCCTGGAACTTCTCCTGCCAGCTCTGGTCGTCCTTGATCTCGGCACCCAGACCGGCGGTCTCGCCCTCATGGTTGAAATAGGCTCCATAGACCGTGTTCTTGTCGTCGTCGAGGGCTATATAGCCGCTGATGCCTCCCCACAGGCCCATACCCTTCAGGGGAAACACATACTTGGTCTTGCCATCTACGTTGCACTCGTAATAGACTGCGCCCTTGGCGGTCTTCATCTCCTTCACCACCTCGCTGTAGGTCTTGTCGGCCTTCACGTCGTCAAAATTGCGAAGGTTCAGCGAGTTCAGAATCTGCTTCTTCTGGTCCAGGGCCACGTTGGCATCCTGCATAGGCTTCAAAGCCTGATAGATGAATGCCAGCAGGAAGGCCACAATGACGACCAGCACCGTACTATATATGATAATGTACGCGTTCGAGTTTGTATTCAACTTCTTCATTTTGTTCCTCCTCTCTTCATACGTTTCGAGATATTACGTTCCACCACGAAGTAGTCGATGGTGGGAGCAAACATATTCATCAGCAGGATGGCGAGCATCATACCCTCTGGATAGCCCGGGTTCATCACACGGATGACGATAGCCATCACACCAATGATGAAGCCATAAATCCACTTACCAGTCTCGGTACGTGCCGAAGTGACAGGATCGGTAGCCATGAACACGGCACCGAAGGCAAAGCCGCCCAGCACGAGGTGTTCGTACCAGGGAATCACAGTAGAACCGATACCAGCGAAGAGTGCAGCCGTCAAACCGCCACCCACGAAGACACTCAGCATGATCTTCCACGAGGCGATGCGCGTCAGCAAGAGGATGCAGGCACCAATGGCAATGGCGATGACGCTTGTCTCACCGATAGAGCCAGGGATGAAACCGCAAATCATGTCGCAGAGGCTGGTACCAGTGTCAACAGGATTAACGCCCTGTCCCACTTCAGCCAGCGGCGTGGCCTGCGTATAGGCATCAACATGAAGCGTCTCAGCCAGATTGTTACCCAGTCCCAAGATCTTCTCGTCGGCCACCCAAACGCTATCACCACTCATCTTGGTGGGATAGGCAAAGAACAGGAAGGCACGACAGATGAGTGCAGGGTTGAAGATGTTCATGCCCGTACCACCGAAGATCTCCTTGCCGATAATCACGGCAAAGGCAACGGCGATGGCAAGAATCCACAACGGACAGTTCACAGGCACAATCATGGGAATGAGGATACCCGATACGAGGAAACCCTCCTGAATCTCCTCGCCCTTCCACTGGGCCCAGGCAAACTCAATGCCGAGACCTACGATGTAGCTAACCAGAATCTTGGGCAGTACAGCCAGGAAACCAAAGAAGAACAGGTCAAAGAACGATGCCTGAGCCAGTGTGCCGGCAGCAGCATAGTTCTGATAACCCACATTATACATACCAAACAGCAGGGCTGGCATCAGCGCCAGCACCACCACACTCATGATACGCTTCGAGTCGATGGCATCGTGAATGTTGACACCGTTCTTCGATGTCTTGTTGGGCACATAGAGGAATGTCTCAAAGCCGTCGAAGAGCGAATGGAAGGCATGCAGCTTACCACCCTCCTCGAAGTTTGGCTTGATCTTATTGAGGTATTTTCTTAGTGCTTTCATAGTCGTTATTCGTTTTCTTTACGTAAGTTGTTCAGACCTTCGCGGACAATGCGCTGCAACTCCAGCTTCGAAGAGTCCACAAACTCGGCCAGCGCGAAGTCCTCGGGACTGACCTCATAGATACCCAGTTGTTCCATGCGGTCGATGTCGCCTGCAATGATAGCCTTGATGAGGTATTCGCCATAGATATCCATAGGCAGCACACGGTCGTACTCGCCACTCATGATCATATGGCGCTCGCCGCCCTTGACGCGGGCATCCAACGCATATTTCTTACTGCCACAGAGCCAAGAGAAGTAGCTGTGACTGGTGGAGAACTGCTTCAGGCGAGGCATAGCCCAACCCAACAGCTCGTCGGCATCGTCACCCTCAGGGATGATAGTGATCTCGCTGGCATGAGCGCCCAGGAAACCGTCCTTCGTCGTGGGACGGCCTGTCAGCACGTTACCGTTGATGATGCGCACATGGTGATCGGCATCATAGCTGTTGCTAACCAGCGTTGACAGCTCCTCGCCCACCAGCATATCGGCGTAGCAGGGCTTCTTCACCTCGCTACCGCAAAGGGCCACCGTGCGGGTCAGGTTCACCTTGCCTGTATTGAACAGGCGGCCAATGAACAGCACCACCGTGGGGTCGCCGATGGTCCACACCACCTCACCTTTGTTCACAGGGTCCAGATGATTCACCTGAACACCCACATTGCCGGCAGGACACTTTCCGTCGAAAATGTTAACGTCAACATTTCCGAAGTTGAGAGTTGAGAGTTGAGAGTTGAGAGTTGATTGGGGACCTACGCCAACATAGGTCTTGGCAATCTTAGACAGAGCCTGCAAGCCAGTCACGAAGTCCTGCTCCTGACCTTTCACTTCAAAATCGAAGGAGGCAGCCAGAGGTTTGTCGCGCAGGGCTGAGACAAAGATAGCCTTGGGCTGAACCGTTGGCGTGGTGGACACGGCATAGGGCAGCTGGTTGATGTAGCCGAAGATGCCTGCCTCGAGCAGGGCATCGATGACGGCCTTACCATCGAACTTGGCTACGTCTTTCTTGCCAAATTCGGCATACTGCTGCTCTTTGTCGGCTTCCACCTTCACACAGAGCACTTTTCTTCTGTCGCCACGCACCACAGCAGAAACAGTACCGCTGACGGGCGAAGCAAACTTCACCTCAGGGCAAGCCTTGTTAACGAACAAGGCATCGCCGGCCAAGACATGATCACCTTCGTGGACAACAACCTTGGGCGTCACTCCTTCAAAGTCGTCGGGTACCAAAGCGTAGTGCCCGTTCGACTTCAGCTGGAGCTTTGTTTCCTCGGCCTGTCCCTGAAGACGAATGTCTAAGCCTTTTCTTAGCTTAATAACATTTGACATATGTGATAATCTATAGATTTGTGAATTCGAGAGTGCAAAAATAACAAAAAATTGGCATATCACCCTCAAATAATGACCAAAAAATGCAGATATCAAAAGAAATTGTAGTAATTTTGTGGGCTGATAAACAACGACAAGGGCATTTGTCAAGTCAATCTGTCAGAATTGAAAAGACTAAAACATATCATCAACTGGACCATCTGGAGTCTGCTGGGATTGTATTTCCTGCTGATTATTCTCATCCATGTGCCGGCCGTTCAGACGTTTCTGGGCCGTCAGGTGGCAGGTGCCGTGTCGCGAAAACTGGGCACGGAAGTCAGCGTAGGACGTGTGGACCTGGGCTTCTTCAACCGTCTCATCATTGATGATGTGGTCATCAAGGATCAGAAGCACCAAGACATGCTTCGTTCCAATCGCATGACGGTGAAGATTGACCTGCTGCCACTCCTTGACGGACGCATCCGCATCTCCTCGGCACAGCTCTTCGGAGCCCATGCCAACCTCTATCGAGAGACTGCCGAGTCGGAGCCCAACTACCAGTTTGCGCTCGACTCGCTGAAGTCGAAAGACAACAAAAAAGAATCCACACTCGACATCCGCATCAACTCGCTCATCATCCGCAACTCCTCTGTTGCATACAACCAACTCGATGCTCCACAAACGCCCGAACAGTTTAATATTAAACATCTGGGATTAAGCGATATAAGTGCATATATAGAACTGCACGAACTCACCAAAGAGAAGCTCGATATCAACATCAAGCGACTGGCATTCAAGGAGCAGTCGGGGTTGCAGGTGAACCGTCTGTCGATGAAGGTTGAGGGTACCAACAATAAGGCCGACATCCGCGGTTTCTGTTTGGAGATGACCCATTCCAACATCGCCTTCGACCACCTTTCTGCCTCGTACGATCCCGACCATCTGAAGGAGACACTGGCCTATCAGCTGGCACTCGAGGAGGTCAAAGTGAACCCCACCGACTTCAAACCGCTGCTGCCCCTGCTGAGTCACTTCGACCACACGCTGACCATCAGCGGTACGGTAATTGGAAAGGGGACCAACATCGAGGTGAGCAGGCTGCAGGCAACAGCTGAAGACCACGCGCTGTCCATCAAAGGTGATATCTCCCTGAAAGACAGCACCTATGCCCTCAAGAACACTCAGGTGTTTGCCTCAGAAAGACTGCTTGCCGAGGTAGGCGACGCCTTTCCACAGATACCCGACGTAGTGGGACGCTTAGGAAGCGTATCGTTAGACGCAGACATATCGAAAGATGCCACTGGACAGACAACAGCCAATGCAGAGATACAGACTGCCGCAGGCCATGTCATAGCAGACCTTACGTTCGACAAATCCCAGCACTTTACGGGCAACGTCAAGACCGACGGTCTCAACCTGAGACAACTGCTGCAGTCAGAAGACCTGGGCAAGGTGGTTGCCGACCTGCATTTCAGCGGACAGGCCGACGAGGTGAGTCTCGACGGCACCATCCCGCATTTGGAATACAAGGACTATGCCTACAGCAATATCGAACTGGACGGACAATACTCACCTGATGCCATTGCCGGCAGTCTGCAGATTGACGATGCCCACATCAAAGCCTCTATTGAAGGAGCCTACCAGAAAGGATCGCGCATGAAAGCCCGACTGAAAGGCACCATCCAGGACTTTGCGCCACAAGCCCTAAACCTGAGCGACCGCTGGGGTGAGACCACCTTCTCAGGGGTTTTCGATGCCGACATCTCAGGCAGCTCGTTCAACGATATTGAGGGAACGGCAGACATCTCCGACTTCATCATGAGTAATGTTGGCAACGACGACGAGCCCTATCATCTGGACCGTCTTCACATCAACTCAGGCTACGACGACAGGGGCCACTTCATGATTGTGAGCGGCGACATGGGCGAGGCTCGTCTGCACGGACAGTTCAACTGGGCCACGCTGCCACAGAGCTTTATCAGCTATACTGCTTCGAAGCTCCCCACCCTGCCAGGACTGCCCTCGAAAGTGAAAGCATCGAAGAACGACTTCCAACTGACCCTGAAGCTCATCGATACCGACTGGATGCAGCGGCTACTGGGCATTCCCATCTCACTGAACCAGGACCTGTATCTGAATGCCAGCGTCAATGATATCAACAACGAGATCGAGATTCACGGACAGATGCCCTCGTTCACCTATAACGACGAGGAATACGTGGGTGGACTCCTCGAGATGACCACCGTGAACGATACAGCCCACATCAATCTAGAACTCACCAAGCTGCTGCAGAAGAACCGCTTCCTTGATCTCAGACTGAAAGCGCTGGCTGGCGACAACACCATACGCTCGTCCATCAACATCGCCAACCATGATGCCACAGGCTATTCTGACGACGACATGCGAGGCACCCTCAACATGGTGACACAGCTCTACACCAACGAGGCAGGACAGCCCGAAGGACAGGTGCGCATACTGCCCTCACAGATGTCGATAAGGGGTACTGAGTGGTCTATGGAACCCAGCAACATCCTCTATACCGACGGACAACTGACCTTCGACCATTTCAACCTGCATCATGGTGAGAACCACCTCATTATCGACGGTGTGGCCTCTGCCAATACAACGGATACCCTTGTTGTTGATATGCGTAACATCGACGTAGCCTACGTCCTCAACTTGGTCAACTTCCATTCTGTTGAGTTTGGCGGCTATGCCTCAGGACAAGCCTTTGTCAACGAAGTGTTCGGTGATTTCGGGGCATCTGCCGACCTCACCGTCAACGATTTCACCTTCCAGGACGGACCGATGGGCACCCTCCTCGCCAATACCTACTGGAACCGTGAGGAGAAACGCATCGACCTGCATGCCGTCACACAGAATGAGGAGCAGGAGCAGACCCACATCAACGGCTATATCTCGCCAACAGACAAGGATATCGACCTCACCATTACGGCACAGGGCACCCCCATCGAGTTCTGTCAGTCGTTCACCAAGTCGTTCTTCTCAGGACTGACGGGTCATACCTTCGGAGAGGTGCGTCTGGCAGGACCACTCAACCGCATCATGCTGACAGGCGACCTTGCTGTGCAGGGACAGACCACCGTCGGCGCCCTGGGTACCACCTACCAGCTGAGGGGCGATACCATCCACTTTGAGCCCGACGCTATACGCTTTAACCACTTCCGTGCCTACGACAGGAACAACCACATAGCCCAGGTGACAGGCACCATCAACCACCGCAGCTTCAAGCACTTCACCTTCGACTTCGGCATCGATGCCGACAACGTGCTGGCCTACAACTTCCCTGAGTTCGACAACTCCACCATCTGTGGTGTCGTCTATGCCACAGGTCGTGCCGACATCCACGGACGTCCTGGCGAGGTGGTCATCAACTGCGACGTCACCCCCAACCGCAACTCCGTCTTCTCCTATAATGCCGCCAACCCCGATGCCATCAGCAACCAGCAGTTCATCACCTGGCACGAACGCGACAACAACGACATTGTGCCTATCTTCCTTGGCGACAACCAGCAGGCATCCATCCCTTCCGACCTGCGCATCAACTTCCGCATCAATGCCACACCCGATGCCACGCTCAAAGTGCTGATGGATGCCGGTTCGGGCGACAACATCACGCTCAACGGTAACGGCGTCATCAACGCCTCGTTCTACAACAAGGGACCTTTCCATATGTTTGGCACCTACACCACCGAACGCGGCACCTACACGATGACCATCCAGAACATCATCAAGAAAAACTTCAACTTCCAGGAGAACGGCACCATCATCTTCGGAGGCAACCCCTTTGACGCTGCTCTCAACCTGAATGCTGTCTATACGGTGAACGGCGTCAGTCTGTCTGACCTGAACATCGGCAACTCGTTCACTAACAACACCGTTCGTGTCAACTGTCTGATGAAGATTCTGGGAACGGCAGGGGCTCCACGCGTGGAGTTCGACCTCGAGATGCCTACCGTCAATGCTGAGGAACAGCAGATGATACGCTCTATCATCAACGGCGAGCAGGAACTCAACCAGCAGGTGGTCTATCTGCTGGGCGTAGGACGCTTCTACACACAGGGCGTCAACAATGCCGGCACCCAGCAGTACGGACAGACCGAGCTGGCCATGCAGTCGCTGCTCTCAGGAACCGTCTCTACGCAGATCAACGAGCTACTGTCACAGGTCATCAAGAACGACGACTGGAACTTCGGAGCCAATATCTCCACAGGCAACGAAGGATGGCATAATGCCGAGTATGAAGGACTGGTCAGCGGACGCATGCTCAACAACCGCCTGCTCATCAACGGACAGTTCGGCTATCGCGACAACGCCACACAAGCCAATCCCTCGTTCATCGGCGACTTCGATATTCGCTATCTCCTCTACCCCAACGGCAACCTTGCCGTGAAGGTCTACAACCAGACCAACGACCGCTACTTCACCCGCTCATCGCTGAACACGCAGGGCGTCGGTCTCATCATGAAGAAAGACTTCGACGGTCTGGGCGACCTTTTCCATTCAAGACGGAAGACGAAAAGCAACGCCCCTGCGGAGGGTGTACAACCATAAAAACTAAACACGATGACGAACTGCAGACACCTCATCATAGCCCTCATGCTGTTGGGAGCAACAACGGCAACGGCACAGGAGGCAAGGTCCTTCCAGTACCTGCCCGACGGACACGACTTTGTGTGTCAGGACGGCACCAACCGCTATACACGAGCCCTCTACGGCAGCCACACGGAGTATCGCGTGGAGACCAGCGACCGCCCCATCTTTGCCATCTTCCGCAAACGGGCCCACCGCAACATTCGCTTCACCCTGACCCGCAACGGCAAGACCATACCCCTCGAAAGCACCACCCACTGTGAGGCACGCTACAATGCTGGCATGCGCACCTACCGTCTCACGGACGATGCGTGGCCCGCTGGCAGCCTCGACATCACTGTGCTGGCAATGCCAGACGGCGAACAGGCTCTCTGGCAGTTCACCACGCATGGCAACGCGTGGCAGGATGCCACAGTTACAGCCATTGTCTGCGACGTGTTGCGACCCAAGTTCAAGCGGTCGGGCGACCTGGGCAGCGATCCTGCCGACAGCTTCGAGCCCTCCGTAGGCGAGACCAACAGGCAGACGGCACAGTGGACGCTGAACGAAGGCAGCACCTACTTCCTGCTCGACCTGGGCAGCGACGACCAGTACACATTGACGACACCCACAGGCAACGAGGCCCGCAGCCTCTTCGACAAGGCTTGGCAGCACCACCAATGGTTAGACAGTCAGATTGTCTTCGACACCCCCGACCCCTTCATCAACGCTATGGGAGGAGCCCTGACAGCCGCTGCCGACGGTGCCTGGGACGGAAAGGTGTGGCTCCACGGAGCTGTGGTGTGGCGCATGCCCCTCAACGGTTGGCGTGCAGCCTATATGGGTGACGTTCTGGGTATGCCCGATCGTGCCCGTCGCCATTTCTCAGCCTATGCCGCCAGTCAGGTGACTGACATCGAGCCTACCATCCCCCATCCCTCACAGGACCCCGACAAGGCGATGGCACGTGCAGAAAAGAAATGGGGCACGCAGATGTACAGCAACGGCTATATCTGCCGTAACCCCGAGCGCAACGACCAGATGCACCACTACGACATGAACCTCAACTATATCGACGAACTGCTGTGGCACTTCGAGTACGATGCCGACACCGTCTTTATGCGACAGATGTGGCCCGTGCTGAAACGGCATCTGGCGTGGGAGAAGCGCAACTTCGACCCCGACGACGACGGACTCTACGATGCCTACTGCTGCATCTGGGCCAGCGACGCCCTCTACTACAACAGCGGGGCGGTGACCCACGCCTCGGCCTACAACTATCGCGCCTTCAAGTTGGCAGCACGCATCGCTGCCATTCTGGGCGAAGACCCCACCTACTATCATCAGGAGGCACAGAAGACGCTCCAGGCCATGAACCAGCGCCTGTGGCTCAAGGACAGGGGCCATTGGGCCGAATATCAGGACCTCATGGGACTGCGTCGCACCCACAACCATGCTGCCCTGTGGAGCATCTACACACCCATCGACTGTGGGGCGTGCACCAAGGAGCAGGCCTTCAGGGCCACACAGTACGTGGATACATGCATCCCGCATATACCTGTGGCGGTAGCAAACTCTAAACTCTACACTCTAAACTCTACACTAAATACCATCAGCACCACCGACTGGCAGCCCTACGAGTGGAGCATCAACAACGTGGCAGCCGAAGAGGTGATGCACACCGCCCTCGCCTACTTCCTGGCAGGACGGTCTGACGAGGCCTACCGGCTGATGAAGGCCAACATCCTCGACTTTGCCTATCTGGGCAGCAGTCCGGGCAACTTCGGACAGATCAGCTATTACGACAAGGCACGCGGCGAACTGTATCGCGACTTCTCTGACAACACAGGCATCTCCTCGCGTACCTTCATCCAAGGACTCTTCGGCATTGTGCCACAGGCGTTGGACGGTTACTGTCTGCTGCGCCCGGGGTTCCCCTCCGAGTGGCAGCACGCTTCCATCAGCACACCTTATTTTAAATATACATACAGGCGCGAGGGCGACAACGACATCTACGAGGTGGAACAGAACTTCGCACAGCCCCTCACCATCATCCTGCGCCAGAACAGCGGCAACGGCAACTATGTGGAGACCATAGGCACGGCCCAGAAGAAGCAGACCTTCGTGGTAAAGCACGTGGAAAAAGACCCTGAGCTGCAGCCACTTGTCTGTCAGGAACAGACCGACGGAGCCACCTGGGGCAACCTCTTCGACGACGTCAGGAGCGAACGACTCAGCCCCGTCAACATCGACAAGGTATTCAACAGCAACGTCAGCGACATTTTCAAGAACCAGTATCTTTCACCACGTTCGCCCTACACCACCCTGCAGATACCCCTCCACGGACTGGGCGACTGGTGTCACCCCGATGCCAAGGCCACCATCGACGACAGCATCCTGCGCCGACAGGTGGACCACAAGGGACTGCTCCACACCAACATCGGCATCACCTTCCGCACACCGAGCGAAGGACACAACATCGCATACACCTCGCTGTGGGACAACTACCCCGACGCCGTCAGCATTCCCCTCAAGGGCAAGGCCTCACACGCCTACCTGCTCATGGCAGGCTCCACCAACCACATGCAGAGCCACATCGACAACGCCCTGGTCATCGTCACCTACGACGATGCCTCCAGCGACACCCTGCACCTGCAGAACCCCCACAACTGGTGTCCCATAGAGCAGGACTACTACGAGGACGGACTGGCCTTCCACGCCGCGCAGCCACGACCCTACCGTATAGACTTTGCATCAGGAAACGTCACTCGCCAGCTGCTGCCCCTCGGTCCACGCTACGGACGGCCTGTGGCCAACGGCATCGGCGGCAGTTACAACGACCGTAAGCTGGAAAAGGGAGCTGGCGTCGTGCTCGACATGCCCCTCAACCCACAAAAGAAGCTGAAGACACTCACCCTGAGGACCCTCTCCAACGATGTCGTCATAGGACTCATGGCCATCACCCTCCAGCGGCCCTAACTGTTTTTACCTTTTTTAATTTTTCATTTTTTCATTATTTCATTATTTTTTCTTACCTTTGCAACGGAAACGAAAAAAATGTCGGAAAGATGAAACTCATCATCATGACAAAAGCCACGTTTTTCGTGGAAGAAAATCAGATTCTCACCGCCCTCTTCGAGGAAGGTATGGACAATCTGCACCTCTATAAACCCGGTGCCGAGCCGGTTTATTCCGAGCGTTTGCTCACCCTGATTCCCGAGGACTACTATAAGCGCATCACCGTGCACGACCACTTCTACCTGCGTGAGGAGTTTGGCTTGCACGGCATTCACCTGAACAATGCTACCGACGAGCTGCCCCACGGCTACCGTGGCAACGTCAGCCGCACCTGCCACTCCATCGACGAGTTGCGCGAGGCCAAGAAGAAGTCCAACTACGTCTTCCTCAAGACCATCTACGACAGCCAGAGCAATCCCCTCGACAAGCAGACGCTGACCATCGACCAGCTGAAGGCAGCCTCGCGCCAGGGACTCATCGACAAGAAGGTGTACGCCATGGGCGGCATGAGTCTGGAGAACATCCGACAGATGCGCGACCTCAACTTCGGCGGCATCGTCGTCTGCGGCGACCTTTGGAACCGCTTCAACATCCATCAGGGGCAGGACTACAAGGACCTCATAGCCCACTTCCTGAAGCTGCGCAAAGCCACCGATTAACCATCTGAACAAGGAGGCCCGAGTCTGAACAAGAAACAAACATCTCTAACAACCAAATATCAACAATGAGCACATCAAACTCTTTCATGGTTTTCTCGGGCACCGCCACCAAGTATCTCGCCGAGAGAATCTGCCAAAGCCTGGGCTGTCCGCTGGGCAAGATGCAAATGACGAAGTTCTCTGACGGAGAGTTCGCAGTCTATTACGAGGAATCCATCCGAGGCCGCGACATCTTCCTCGTGCAGAGCACCTTCCCCAACAGCGACAACCTCATGGAGCTACTCCTCATGATTGATGCCGCCAAACGTGCCTCGGCACGCTCCATCAACGCCGTCATCCCCTACTTCGGATGGGCACGTCAGGACCGCAAGGACAAACCCCGCGTCTCCATCGGTGCCAAGCTCGTAGCCGACCTGCTGAGCGTTGCCGGCGTCAACCGCGTCATCACCATGGACCTCCACGCCGACCAGATACAAGGCTTCTTCGATGTACCTGTGGACCATCTCTATGCCTCGGGCGTCATCCTGCCCTATCTGCAGAGCCTCCATCTCGAAGACCTCGTCATCGCCTCGCCCGACGTAGGCGGTTCCAAGCGTGCCAACACCTATGCCAAGTACCTGGGCTGTCCCCTGGTGCTGTGCAACAAGACCCGCGCCCGCGCCAACGTCATTGCCACCATGCAGATCATCGGTGAGGTAGAAGGCAAGAACGTCGTCATCATCGACGATATGGTCGATACCGCCGGCACCATCACCAAGGCTGCCGACCTCATGAAGGCCAATGGAGCCAAGAGCGTGCGCGCCTGTGCCAGCCACTGCGTCATGAGCGGCCCTGCCAGCGACCGCGTGCAAGAGTCAGCCCTCGAGGAGATTGTGTTCACCGACTCCATCCCCTACACCCAGCGCTGTGCCAAGGTCAAGCAGCTCTCCGTTGCCGACATGTTTGCCGAGACCATCCGCCGCGTTGTCAACAACGAGAGCATCAGCGACCAGTACCTCGTCTAACGTTTTCCTGCGTTCATATAAGACAAGCTCCCGCCTGCATCCAGCAGATCGGGAGCTTTTCATTGTCAATTATCCATTAGATCAGGTTCCACGCTTGGCTCAGCTCAAAGTCCGTGGGCGTGTAGCGACTCTCGAACTCACTCATGGCCGTGAGCAGCGCATTGATTGATGTTCAGTGGGTTGTTGTTTCTAATTCCCCGTGTTGAAGTCAATTTTCCTTTGTTTTCGTTTTTCATGATTATGTGTTTTTATTACCCTACAAAGATACTAAAAAATCCCGAGATATGCAAATGTTTTGTCCAGTAAAATCACCCCAAAATCGCACAAGGGGTCTGACCCTTTGTGACATTTTTGCGATAAATAAAGAGCTGTCTCGAAAGACGGCTCTATATCAAAAAAAACAGGGCAGCGGCTTTGATCAAAGCGCAACCTTTCCGATGCCCTTCATGTCCAACGCCACTTGTACGCCCAGCGCGCGGAAGGCTCGCATCATGGAAGCAAGCGTGATGCTCTTGCCGCTCTCCAAACGACACACCTGGGCCCTCTGCACGCCCATCTTCTCGCCCAGTTCGGCCTGGGTAAGGTTCTGAGCCTCGCGTGCCTGCTTGATGGCTTCTCCCACGCGATAGGCATGGACTGCCTCGTCCACGCTACGTTCAAAGGCGTCGCGCTCGGGCGTTCCCACTTTGCCGTAGTCCTCTTCCAGCAATTCCTCAAAGCTGTACAGCTTCATGTCTCCTACTTTTTTCATATCTTCTTGTTTTTATTTTCAAAATACAGTTTTCTTATTCCTTCGGCCTTTGTGATTTCGCTTTTCGGCGTCTTTTGTGTCTTCTTCACGATGCCGTGAGTGGCTACGACCAGCGTATTGATGTCCTTATCCCAGAAGGCGAACAGCCTATAGTAGGTCTTGTGTAGATGGTGCGAAACTCCCATATCTCCGTGCCATCGAGCTTTTTGAATAGTTCGTTGTCGCGCTCACCCTTCTGAACCCTGCGGATATTGTAGCCTATCTTGCCACGAATCTCCTTTGTCAAGGATTTCAGGAAGTCTCGTGCCTCTTCCAACAGGTATACTGTTTGTTCCATTTCTTTATTATTTCGGTTGCAAAGATACAAATTGTTTCTTAAATGCGCAACAAAATAGAGCTTTTTTATCGATTTTTCATAAAAAAGGGGAACGACATACCTGTTGGCAGTAAAATCCAATAGTGTATAGTTATACAAAAATGAGCAGCCAAACACGGTTTTTCTTCCGTCTGTTCAACAACTGAGAATCCTACAGTCGAGCCTGCTCACGCTCGGCAAAATAAACTCGTTCTCTCGTCTTCTCGTCAAAAAAATTTTCGTTCTCTCGTCTTCTCGTCAAAAACCTCGTTCTCTCGTCAATGTAAACTCTCATTTGGCATTTTTTGCGTCACATAGTAAGATTTTTGCGAAAAAGCTTGCATTTCCTTCTTTTATTTTGTATCTTTGTAGGCAAATAATCCAATCGCCTATGAAAGGACATCATAAAATGAACGAAAGAGAAAAAATAAGAGCCATGCTTAACCACACTACCAGACATACGGATACGGATGATACAGATGGTTTCCAGAAAACCTACGCGTACGTGCGCATGTACGTACGCGATAAACTTTTATAATTTATCCGTATCCGTGTGTATCTGTATGTATTAGTGAATGATTAGTGCAATGGACAGTGGACACTACTGGACAGTACATTTCAGGAAAGGTGTTGCGTACGTACGCGTGTACGTACGCGAAATATTCTTTATATTCTATTGTCCATTACTGTCCACTGTCCAAAATAAAGTATGTCACTCTCTTCAAGAAAGTGCGTCACTTTCTCGAAGAAACTGCGTCATTCTCTCCCAGGAAGTGACGCACTTTGTCTTTCAGCGTGACCGCTTTGATTCTTAAACGAACATTTTTCTTTTCAACATTTGGCGGATGGAGAATAATTGTGTACTTTTGTAGCGTCAACTTCGGTGGAGCTTCGAATCGGCACTCTTGATTGATAAACTGAGAACTATGAATAAAAAAGGAAAACAGATGAGAGAAAAATGTGATCATTCAGAACCGTCCCCAGCGATCTATAAATGCGAAAGATATAAAAAATTATCTAACTAAAATTTGGGGAAAGCCCCAAAACATAGGCAATAGAATAAATAAAGTTTTGAATGCTGTTTATTTTCAGTCCGGTCCAGATTTTTCTCCAAAAGTTTCTGGACATGTAGATGTTATTTATAGAAAAGTAGCAGCTCATAAAATGTATGATAAGTGTAGAAGAAATACGAATTATATATGGCATTAAAAATAATCATAATGGTTAAAAGTTTGGGCCTTCACAAAAGGATTTACGTCTTTGCTCTTTTGTGTATGTCCTTTGTCTCAATATGTGCACAAAATAACGACACAATATTGGTATCCCATCATGTCCCATCGCAACTGGTAATATCTGGCTATAATGAAGAAGAGTGGTTTTTTAAGTCAGGAGAAGAAATATCGGCTTTCTCGTGTATCATTACAAGTAAAGGAGACGAGATATGTTCTATTAGGATTTTACAAAGTAATGACGTGAAACGTTCATTTATAAACGAATCTGATATGCTTAATACTTCTCTGTTTAATGAAACCTCGGAATCTCATGCTTATTTCTATATCACATATTCGCAACAAATAAAAGCTTTAGAAGAAATACTAATAAGATTATCAACAAGGAACACTTTTTCCGAGCATTTGACATTTATAATGATGCTTGAAGATGCCGGTGAGCAAACTTTGGCCATCAATTCATCTTACAAAAAAAATCTGTCCCAAATTAATGAAGATTCTGAAGCAGAGTTAAAGCATGTCATCAAAGAATCTCAATTATTTCATGACGTTTCAAATGTTTTTAATATAGCCCGGTTACAAGTTGTTGGCATAGAGACTGAGAAGATATATGGTATTCCAAAAGATGAATTTTTAAAAACTAATATCATTCGCTCAACATGTAAGGTACCAAACCGTATTATATCAACAACGATTTACTTTAAGATTAGAAATCTACAAACAAGGATTGTCAGGGACTCTAAAGGGATTGACGGGGACTAACGGATTGATCGTTGGGGACGGTACTAAATGATCAATGAATCACAGTGATCGCTGGGGATGCGGTTCTGAATGATCACTTTTAAGAGAAAACATTTGGCGGATGGAGAATAATTGTGTACTTTTACACTGAAACAAGAAAAGAAAATGAAAAAGAAACTATTTATTATCGCAAGTGTTGCATTTGGTATTGTATTACTTACTTCCTGTTCTTCTGACGACGCTGCTGACAACAAGCATGAAGATGAGAATTTGCCGTCGATATGAAAGGATACTATCAGGCTGACGTTGAATGTATGGACTTCTCTCAGACAGACGAGGTTCTTGGACATGTCAACGACTGGTGCAACAGGATTACCAAGGGGATGATACCCCAAATACTGAATCGTGGTGAGTTAAGCGCATCGGACGTCACATTGCTGCTTAACTCCGTCTTTTTCAAAGCCAAGTGGCTTCAATGCTTTGATGAGCAGTATACTATGGAGGGGGATTTCACCACAAGCGACGGCAAAAATGTGAAGATGCCTATGATGTTTCAGACGGCTCCTTTCGAGTATGTTGAAGACGAGACGCTTCAAGCTGTCAGGCTGCCATACGGTGACGACAAATATGTTATGACGCTGATATTGCCTAAAGACGGGACATCGCCTGACGCTCTGCTAAACACCCTGACGGCAGAAAGGTGGGAACAGATGTCGGCCAGTATGCAGTCTCATAACACCATACTGCAGATGCCAAGGTTCAATGCATCGTATGAATAGGACATTACCCGTCCTCTGATGACCTTGGGTGTCAGGAGTGCTTTCAGCAGTTCCGATGCCGACTTTTCAAGTATGTTGAAGAATCCCTCCGCACCAGTCTTCGTAAGCAAGATGAAACAAAAGGCAAAGATAGAGGTAGATGAATACGGCACTCTGGCTGCTGCCGTTACTGTGGGTTACACGACCACAGGCAAGCCTGACACAGAGTTTATTGCCAATCGTCCTTTCCTGTTTGTGATATCAGAGAAAAGCAGCGATGTCATTTTCTTTATAGGAAAAGTGACTGGGAAGTGATTGATCTTACCCTTTTCTTATCCTAACGAAAGACAACCGAATGTCTACGCTAAGCCTTTGCTACGAGATACGCTCAGGCTGATGCCCAAGAGTATGGTCAACAACACTCGGTTCATGGGAGGAAAAAGTCTAAAGAAGTTTCAGCTGATGAATGACAGCCTCGGGATTGGAGGCGCGGAACACGTAGCTGCCACTGACCAGCACATCGACGCCGGCAGCGACAAGACGCGGAGCCGTTTCACCCTGAACGCCACCGTCAACCTCGATGAGTGCATGCGATGAGGTCTGCTGGATGAGCTGTCGCAGGGCCTTCACCTTGTCGATGGTGTGCTCGATGAAACGCTGACCACCGAAGCCAGGGTTGACACTCATGAGCAACACCATATCGACATCGCCAATGATGTCGTTGAGCATGCAGACAGGGGTTGAAGGATTGAGCGTGACGCCAGCCTTCATACCTGCATGGTGGATGGACTCAATGGTGCGATGCAAGTGGGTGCATGCCTCGTAGTGGACATTCATCATCATGGCACCCAGACGAGCGGTACGCTCGACATAGACCTCGGGATGCTCGACCATGTAATGGACATCGAGAGGCTTTTTGCAAGCCTTGGCGACGGCCTCAAGAACAGGAAACCCGAAACTGATATTGGGTACGAACGAACCGTCCATCACGTCGAGATGAAGCCAGTCGGCCTCAGAACGGTTGATCATTTGCATCTCGCTTTCCAGGTGAAGGAAATCGGCAGCGAGGAGAGATGGTGAAACGAGTGTCATGACTTACACGGTTTTGATTGAAAGAGTATCAGTTTAGGCAATATGCCTGCTGTTTGACAACACGATAGGTATAAGCTATCTGTTTAATCAGTTTGATGGTCTTTTCACTCGGTGTCATTTCTTCGTAAGTAAAAATGTTCATAGGCAGATAACTGATTGGTTTACATAGAAGAAACGACAGAGAAGCGTTTTTATTATATCAGATGACAGAATAATTTTGAAAATTTTTCAGACCGTTGAGAAAGGCCGCTGCATCCATGCGTTTTTTGCCTGAAAGCTGGAGTTCGTCAATCTGTAGCAGATGGTCGGAACAGGCAATGTAGAGATGGCGTTTGTCGATGATGACCTGCCCCACTCCACCCTGTGCCGGCATGTCGGTCTTGGTGGTCTTATAGATCTTGAGCACGGTATCCTTGCCGTCGGCATCGCGAAGTGTGGTCCATGCGCCGGGCACAGGAGACAGGCCACGCACAAAGTCATATACGCGCTTAGCAGGCTGGTTCCAAGCAATCTGACAGGTCTCCTTGAAAAGCTTTGGTGCGAGCTTTAACGCTTCGCTAATTGACAATTGAGAATTGACAATTGATAATTCTTCTTGAGAGATGGTCTGGGGGTGTCCGTCGGCAGCAACGATTTTGTCAAGCGTGCTGAGACAAATGGTAGCGCCAAGGTGCATCAGGCCATCATAGACATATTCTACATCGGCATCGTCGGGAATGTCGAAAGGCATCTGCTCGATGATGCGTCCAGTATCGATGTCGTGGTCGAGGAAGAAGGTGGTGACACCAGTTCTGGTCTCACCGTTGATGACCGCCCAGTTGATGGGAGCAGCTCCACGATACTGCGGCAGCAAGGCTGCATGGACGTTGAACGTGCCATATTCGGGCATGGCCCACACCACTTCAGGCAGCATACGGAAGGCCACCACCACCTGCAGATTAGCCTGATAGCCACGAAGGGCCTCCACGAAGGCAGGGTCTTTCATCTTCTCGGGCTGCAACACAGGCAGTCCCTGTTCAAGGGCATATTGCTTCACGGCAGAGGGTTGCAGTACAGAGCCGTGACGCCCAACGGGTTTGTCGGGCTGGGTAACAACTGCCACCACATTATAATGATTGTCTATCAAGGCTTTGAGGGTCTCCACCGCAAACTCGGGCGTACCCATAAACACTATTCGTAAATCGTCCTTATTCATCTTTTTTATAAATGTTTTTCGATAGAAAGGGGTCTCGACGGGGAAACCGTCGAGCACTATAAATTTTAATCTTCGCTCAGGTCGGCCACCATCTGACGGTAATGCGTAAACATGCGCTGGCGCGAGACATAGCCTTTCAAGTGCTGTTCGCTGTCAAGTACAGGCAGCCAGTCGGCCTGGGTACGGTCAAAGGTCTCCATTATGACTGCCATAGAATCGCTGTCACTCAGAACAGCCTTTGGCTCCTTCATCAGCTGGGAGGCAACGAAATGGTGGTACAGTTCTATGCGGAACACGATGTGCCGGATGCTGGCAATATCAATCTCGCCCAACAGACCGCCGGCAGCATCGAGTACTGGAATAACGTTGGTATGAGAACGGCTGATCTTGCGCACCACATCGCCCAGTTCCACATCGGGACCTACAGCCATATAATCCTTGTTGATGACGCTATCAAGCTGCATGAGCGTCAGCACAGCATGGTCGGTATTATGGGTGATGAGTTTGCCTTCACGCGCCAAGCGGGCACCATAGATGCTATGAGGTTCGAAGAGAATGATCACCAGATAGGACGTGACCGAGACAATCATCAGCGGCAGGAATAACCCATAGCCGCCCGTGAGTTCGGCAATCAGGAAAATACCCGTCAACGGCGCATGCATGACGCCCGACATCACACCAGCCATACCCATCAGGGCAAAGTTCTTCTCAGGCAGCCAGGTGCCCAGTTGGTACTGGTTCCAGAAACGCGAGAAGAAGAAACCCGCGAAGCATCCCACGAACAGCGAAGGTGCAAAGGTACCGCCACAACCGCCTGCGCCATTGGTTGCCGAGGTAGCGATGACTTTTGTCAGGATGACAAGAGCGATATAAACCAGCAGGAGATTACCTTCGCCGGCAAACAGCGAATTGTCGAGCACGCGGTTCCAGTCGGTGGTACCATCACCATTCAAGAGAAGGTTGATAGACAGGTAGCCCTCGCCATAGAGTGCGGGAAACAGGAAGATGAGCAGGCTCAACATGACACCGCCCACCACCAGCCTGACATAAGCACGATGGCGGAAGCGGGCAAAGAAACCCTCGCAGGCACCCATCATCCGGATGAAGTACAGGCTGACCAGTCCGCAGAAAGCACCCAGGAAAAGACAAGCAGGAATACGCTGTACTGTCCATGCATTGTCAAGATGGAACGTAAACAAGGCAGCATCGCCACTGAGCACGTAGGTGAAGCAGGTAGCCGTGACGCACGACACCAATATGGGCAACAGCGAAGCCATTGTGAGGTCAATCATCAGCACCTCGACCGTAAACACCAGTCCGGCAATAGGCGCTTTGAAGATGCCCGCTATGGCACCGGCAGCACCACAGCCGATGAGTAGCATCATGGTCTTTCTGTCAAGATTGAACACGCGACCCAGATTACTGCCTATGGCCGATCCCGTCAAGACGATAGGAGCCTCGGCACCGACCGATCCGCCAAAACCGATGGTGATAGCCGAAGCCACCACCGAAGTCCAAGTGTTGTGAGGCTTCAAGCGTGAGCGGTTGGTACTGATAGCATACAGGATGCGCGTGATGCCATGTGAGATATTATCCTTCACCACATAGCGCACAAACAGCATGGTGATGAGAATACCTACTACAGGATACACCAGATAGCGCCAGTCGGCATCGTCGGCAGAAGCCGATTGCATGAGGAAAGAAGCAATGATATTGATGAGCCAATGAAGCACAAAGGCTGCCAAGGCAGCTATCAGACCAACGACGAAAGCCAGAATGAGTACAAAAACACGTTCACTGAGATGCTTCTCACACCACATTCGGAAGTGGATGAGCGACCCAGCAGTTGAACCATTCTTTTCTGTTGTCACGTCTATTGTTGTGTGCTTTCTGTTGTTGCTTTATCAGGACTTCATCAACTGATCGAAGAAGCTGTCGAGGTCTTCATCCAGGTTTTTCATCAGTTCAGGATCAATCATCACCATATCATCATCTACAACGTAGAGTTCGGTTTGCAAATCATGGTCATCGTCCTCCAAGACAAAAGAGAACGGCTTCAGAATGGGCAGGTTGTCAATCTGCTCTTTGTGCTTCATGAGAACCTGACGGATATCAACGGCTGCCTGATCATAGAAATCGTCGTCTTTATTGTCTATCCACTGTTCCACTACACAGCGTGTCAATTCCTGGTCATCATCATCGAACGTCATCAGTTCGCCTGTCTCTTGCGTCAGGCGAACATGGATATCTGTCAACTGAAACGACTCGGAACCGATGGGATACTTTTCAAGTGTCTTACGGAGGGCACGTTCTATTTGTAGAAGTGTTTGTTCTGAAGCTTTCATGCGTTTTGCGTTTTATTTTTGATGCAAAAGTATAAAAAAGTTTTTTATTTACAAGCAAAAGCGAACATTTTTCTCATAAAAAGGTAATAATTCATAAAAACATTGTACCTTTGTACCCAGAAATGAGTACTAACGATATCACCACAGGCTGTTCAGCCTGTAAACTCTCTAACATTTGCACGCCGAAAGACAACAAAGAAAAGTGCGTACCAAGAATAGTGGCATTGCGTGCCATTATGTGGGCATTTGGTCTGCCACTGCTTCTGATGTTAGTGGTCATGGTGATTGCCACAGCCAAGCATTGTGGTGAAGGTCTGACGGCACTCCTCATGCTCGGCTCTCTTATACCTTATTATATTATACTTAGACTGAATAGAAACAACTTATTATAAATAACACTTTATGGATTTTATCTTGATTGCAGTGGCAGTTCTTGGTGGCATAGGCCTGATAGCAGCACTTGTGCTTTATGCCTGTTCCAAGAAGTTTGCTGTCTATGAAGATCCGCGTATTGGTCAGGTCGGCGAACTGTTGCCTGGTGCCAACTGCGGTGGATGCGGCTTCGCAGGATGCGGAGGTATGGCCGATGCGCTTGTGAAAGGCGCCGACAAAGGATCGATTGAAGGATTGAACTGTCCTGTTGGCGGTAGCGAAGTGATGTCGCGTGTTGCCGACCTCCTTGGGATGGCGATTGCCAATGGCGAACCAAAGGTGGCAGTTGTGCGCTGTGGCGGCAGTTGCGAGCTACGCCCGAAAATTGCTGAATACAGTGGTTTACGTACTTGTGCAGCCATGAATTCGTGTGGTGCCGGTGAGACGGCCTGCGGTTTTGGCTGTCTGGGCTGTGGCGACTGTGTGGCAGCGTGCCAGTTTGATGCCATTCACATGAACCCCGAAACCGGTCTCCCTGAAGTTGACGATGACAAGTGTACAGCCTGTGGTGCATGTACGAAGGCTTGTCCGCGTCACATTATCGAGTTACGCAAGAAAGGTCCCAAGAACCGTCGTGTATTTGTTTCGTGCGTCAACAAAGACAAAGGTGCAGCAGCCATGAAAGCCTGCAAGGCGGCATGTATCGGTTGTGGCAAGTGCGTGAAGGAGTGCAACTTTGAAGCTATTACCGTTGAGAACAATGTTTCCTATATCGACTTTGAGAAGTGCCGCTTGTGCAAGAAGTGTGTGGAGGCTTGTCCCACGAAGGCCATTCACGCCGTTAACTTCCCTGCACCCAAGCCGAAGCCTGAAGTTGTAGAACCAGAAAAGAAGGAGGAAGAAGCATGAAGATCAAGACGTTTAGCATCGGAGGTATTCACCCCGAAGAGAATAAGTTGACACATGAAGTGGCAACGAAAGTGGCTGAGCTTCCCAAACAAGCCATATTCCCCCTGTCCCAACATATCGGTGCACCAGCCAAACCTGTCGTACAGAAAGGCGACAAGGTAAAAGTAGGCACAATGATTGCCGAAGCTGGAGGTTTTGTGTCGGCACCCATTTTCTCGTCAGTCAGCGGAACGGTGTTCAAGATTGATGAGGTCATCGACGCAACGGGTTATCGCAAGCCAGCGATCATCATCAATGTCGAGGGTGACGAATGGGAAGAGACTATTGACCGTTCAGAAAAGCTTGAAACCGTTGCTGCCCATCCCGAGCTGACTCCTGAGAGCATCGTGGAGAGCATCAAGAATGCCGGTGTCGTAGGAATGGGTGGAGCCTGTTTCCCAACCTTCATCAAACTGACACCCCCACCAACGGCCAAGGCCGAGTGCGTGATTATCAACGCTGTAGAGTGTGAGCCCTATATTACAGCCGACTATCGTCTGATGATGGAACATGCTGATGAAATTCTTGTTGGTCTGGAGCTTCTGATGAAGGCCGCCAAGGTCACAAAGGGCTACATTGGCATTGAGACCAACAAGCCCGCTGCCATCAAGTTGCTTACGGAAAAGTGCAAGGAAGTATTCGGGCAAACCGAGTACCACGTGGAAGTGGTGCCTTTGAAGCAGCGCTATCCACAAGGTGGTGAGAAGCAGTTGGTCGATGCCGTTACGGGTCGTCAGGTGCCTGCACCTCCAGCTATTCCCGTCAATGTGGGCGCTATTGTTCAGAATGTGGGTACTGCCTTTGCTGTCTATCAGGCAGTAATGAAGCATAAGCCCCTGTTTGAACGCTATACCACAGTAACTGGCAAGCAGCTGGCTAATCCAGGTAATTTCCTCGTTCGTATGGGCACCCCCATGAAGGATCTCATCGAGGCCTGCGGTGGTATGCCTGAGGGTGACAACAAGTTGCTGGCAGGTGGACCGATGATGGGCAAGGCTTTGACATCGACCGAAGTGCCCATCTGTAAGGGAACCAATTCAGTAACCATTCTCTCTGAAAATGATGCAGTTCGTAAAGAGCCACAGCCTTGTATCCGTTGCGCCAAATGCGTGGGTGCATGTCCTATGGGACTGGAGCCCTACCTGTTGGCCAAGCTCTCTGCTTTCAAACAGTGGGAGCGTGCTGAGCAGGAAGACATTGTCAGCTGCATAGAGTGTGGCTCGTGTCAGTTCACATGTCCTGCCCATCGCCCACTTCTTGACAATATCCGTCAGGGTAAAGCAACTGTTATGGGAATCATTCGCAGCCGTGCTGCCAAAAAGTAAAAAGGTAAAAAATAAAAAGGAAATAAATACAATGGGAAAATTAATTGTATCACTTTCACCCCATGCCCACGGTAATGATACGGTAGAGCGCAACATGTACGGCGTCATGATAGCCCTGTTGCCAGCCCTGCTTGTGTCGTTCTACTATTTCGGCATCGGGTCGGCCATTGTTTGTCTGACCAGCGTAACTGCCTGTGTCTTCTTAGAATGGGCCATCAACAAGTTTGTGCTTCGCAACGACCGTTGTACCATCCTTGACGGATCGGCTGCTCTTACGGGTTTGCTGTTAGGAATGAACCTGCCTTCAAACCTGCCAATATGGATTATTCTCATTGGTGCTCTGTTTGCTATCGGTGTCGGAAAGATGACTTTCGGTGGCTTAGGACAGAACATCTTCAACCCCGCTCTTGTAGGCCGTTGTGCTTTGTTGGTGGCCTTCCCCGCCCAAATGACCACCTGGCCGGTAGCTGGTCAGCAGATGGCATATACCGATGCCGTCACAGGCGCCACCCCTCTGTCTATCATGAAAACAGCCATTAAGGACGGTGACATTACAGTATTGAAAGACCTGCCCGACTCCTTCTCACTACTCATCGGCAACCATGCTGGCATTGGTGCAGGTACCATCGGAGAGGTCTGTGCTCTGGCCCTGCTGATAGGTCTGGCATTTATGCTGTGGAAGAAGATTATCACCTGGCACATCCCTGTAAGTATCATTGGAACGGTGTTCGTTTTCAGCGGCATCATGCACTTAGCTGATCCCATCTATGCCGATCCCGTTTCAGTCATTCTGAGCGGTGGTCTGATGCTTGGTGCCATCTTTATGGCTACCGACTACGTCACCTCACCGATGACCCCGAAGGGACAGCTCATCTACGGTGTGTGCATCGGTTTTCTGACCATCATCATCCGCAACTGGGGCGCTTACCCCGAAGGCATGTCGTTTGCCATACTGATTATGAATGCGTTCACACCGCTTATCAATAACTATGTGAAGCCACGTCGCTTTGGAGAGGAGGTCGAGAAATGAAAAAGTTAGAATCATCATTAACCAACATGGTATTGGTGCTCGTGGGTGTCGCTGTTGTTATGGGCTGCATCCTGGCCTACATGAACCACCTGACCAGCGGACCTATTCAGGAACAGAAAGACAAGGCACTGGCTGAAGGTATCAAACGTGTCATGACGTGTGACAATCTGACTGTTTCCAAAACTGATACAGTAAAATTGAATGACGAGAAGGGCAAAGAACAGACCTTTATCGTTTATTATGTAGAAGACGCCAACAAGAAAGCACTTGGTGCAGCCGTTGAAAGCAAGACGATGGGCTTTGGCGGTGATTTGAAAGTCCTTGTAGGTTTTGATACAAATGGCATCATTCTGGGTTATACGCTGCTAGAACACTCAGAGACACCAGGACTTGGTGCCAAGGCAGACAAATGGTTCCAAAAAGAAGGCAAGGGCAACATCATCGGTAAGGATCCTTCCACGCCCCTCGACGTAAAACCCGCTAAGGGTGGTAAGGGCGATGTGGATGCCATCACAGCCTCAACCATTACCAGTAGAGCTTTCCTGAAGGCCGTGAACAATGCTTATAATGCATATAAGCAACAGGCAGTAGAATCATCAACAGGAGCCACAAAACAACAAAAGAAGGAGGGACAGAGCCATGAGTAATTATATCAACATCATCAAAAACGGCATCATCAAGGACAATCCTACGTTTGTCCTCATGCTGGGTATGTGTCCGACGCTGGCTACTACCACATCGGCACTGAACGGTTTGTCGATGGGTCTGGCAACAATGGCCGTATTGATTTGCACCAACTTTGTGATTTCATGCATGAAGAAGATTACCCCCGACAAGGTGCGTATTCCTGTCTTTATCGTTGTGATTGCTGCATTTGTCACCATGCTTCAGATGGTCATCAAAGCCTTCCTGCCCGATATTGACAAATCGTTGGGTCTATTTATCCCCCTGATTGTCGTCAACTGTATCATACTGGGACGTGCTGAGGCTTTTGCCTGTAAGAATTCACCCGTTGCCTCGCTGTTCGACGGTATTGGCATCGGTTTGGGATTCACTCTGGCATTGACCCTACTCGGCATCGTGCGCGAAGTACTGGGTGCCGGCAGTGTATTTGGCACAGTACTGTTGCCTGAGACCTACAACATCCTGCTTTTCATTCTTCCTCCGGGAGCATTCATCTCGCTGGGATTCTTGATTGCGATCGTTAACAAGCTGCGCAGCAATTCGTAATCACGTCATAACGATATAACGTAATACCGAAATAACGAAATAACGACAACTATGGAATATATATTGATTTTCATTAGCGCGATATTCGTCAACAACATCGTGTTGTCACAATTCCTCGGCATCTGTCCATTCCTGGGCGTGTCCAAGAAAATTGAGACATCACTCGGCATGTCTGCAGCTGTAGCTTTTGTGCTGACGTTGGCAACGATTGTAACATGGCTGGTACAGACCTATGTGCTGGTACCATTCCATTTGGAATACTTACAGACCATCGCATTCATCCTTGTCATTGCATCGTTGGTTCAGATGGTTGAGATCATCTTGAAGAAAGTGTCACCAGCACTCTATCAGGCACTGGGAATCTTCTTGCCACTCATCACCACCAACTGTGCTGTGCTTGGCGTGGCTATATTAGTTATCCAGAAAGACTTCTCATTGGTTCAGAGCATCATCTATGCCTTCTCTACCGCTATTGGTTTCGGTTTAGCACTGACGGTATTTGCAGGTATCCGTGAACAGTTAGAGTTATCAAATATCCCCAAGGGTATGCGTGGTATGGCTATTGTACTTGTCTCAGCAGGACTGCTTAGCTTGGCCTTTATGGGATTCTCTGGCGTTGACGGAGGATTGAAGACGCTTTTCGGCCTCGACTAACTTTTAAGCTGCATGAGTCAAAAAAAATAATGAAACTATTTGGTAGTCAAAGATTTTTTATTACCTTTGCAGCAGACTAAAACGAAACAACTTCATCAATAATTTCAAATTACATGAAACCACTAAACAAGCATTTCGCTCCTAAGAGTGTAGCACCTGAGAAGGTGATTCAATTTGGAGAAGGCAACTTCCTCCGCGCGTTTGTAGATTGGATTATCTGGCACATGAACCAGAAGACCGATTTCAACGGTTCTGTCGTCATTGTTCAACCCTTGGCACAGGGCATGATTGAATGGCTCAACGGTCAGGACTGTCTGTACCACGTGAACCTGCAGGGACGTGAGAATGGTAAGCCTGTTAACACACTTGAGCGCATCGACTGTGTCAGCCGTTGTCTGAATCCCTATTCACAAAACGATGCCTTCATGGCACTGGCTGACCAGCCAGAGATTCGTTTCGTTATCTCTAACACAACAGAGGCCGGTATTGCTTTTGATCCCGCCTGCAAGCTCGATGATAAACCGGCAAGCTCTTATCCTGGCAAACTGGTTCAGCTGCTCTATCGCCGCTATCAGACGTTCAACGGTGATCCCACAAAGGGTCTCATCATCTTCCCCTGTGAGCTCATCTTCCTCAACGGTCACGTGCTGAAGGACTGTATCCGCAAGTACATTGACCTGTGGGAACTGCCCGAGGGTTTCCGTAAGTGGTTTGAGAACTGCTGTGGTGTCTATGCAACTCTCGTTGACCGTATCGTACCAGGCTTCCCCCGCAAGGAGATTGCCCAGATTCAGGAGAAGGTGAGCTATCGTGACAACCTCGTTGTTCAGGCTGAGAACTTCCACCTTTGGGTTATTGAAGCACCGAAAGAAGTGGCACAGGAATTCCCTGCTGATAAAGCAGGCCTTCATGTACTCTTCGTACCCTCAGAGGAACCCTACCACAAGCGTAAGGTAACCCTGCTTAATGGTCCTCACACTGTTCTTTCTCCTGTAGCATACCTGAGTGGTGTCAACATCGTTCGTGATGCCTGTCAGCATGAAGTCATTGGCAAGTACATTCACAAGGTACAGTTCGACGAACTGATGCAGACTCTTGATTTGCCGATAGCAGAACTTGAGAAGTTCGCTAACGACGTGCTGGAGCGCTTTGACAATCCGTTTGTGGATCATCAGGTAACCAGCATCATGCTCAACTCATTCCCCAAGTTCCAGGCTCGCGACCTGCCCGGCGTGAAGACCTATCTGGAGCGCAAGGGAGAACTGCCCAAGGGTCTTGTGTTCGGACTTGCAGCTATCATCACTTATTATAAGGGTGGCAAGCGTGCAGATGGTGCTGAGATTACGCCCAACGACGACCCGAAGATCATGGAACTGCTTCAGCAGCTGTGGGCTACCGGCAACACGCAGAAGGTGGCCGATGGCGTACTTGCTGCCGAATTCATCTGGCAGGAGGATCTCAATAAGATTCAGGGACTCAACGCCCTTGTCAAGCAGTATCTCGACCTCATTCAGGATCGTGGTATGCTCGAGGCCGTGAAGACCATCCTGTAATCTTTCGCTGCAAAGCATCAAAAAAGATGGGAGTCACCGTTCATCGGGGGCTCCCATCTTATTTGTTATTATGCGGATGGCATCAGTTTGCCATCATAAAAGTTAATTCTTGCGGTCGAAACTCACCATTTCGCCCTCACCCATACCAAGGGTAAGTTTGGAGGCGGTCACCTTCTCTATTGTGAAGTTGCGGAACACACCGATAAATTCATCCATTCCTTCTATTTGATTCTTAAGCTCGGATTTTGCCTGATCTTCAACCATCTTAAAAATCATGTCTTTGGTTTCCTTGGATGCCAATAGCTGGTTAATCTCAGCATCATTAGTCTTAAGATCAATGATTTTGAAAACAGCCTTTTCAGGGGAGTACTTGGCTGAGACGTTTTTGCCAGTCTTAGTGTAGGTGCCTGGGATTGTGTACATGCACTTGATAATCATCTCTTCATCTATCGCTTTAATGCTCATCTGAAGATTGATGTCTTTTGCCGTAAAATCAACCACAAAATCTATCTTCAAATTAGGGTCATCGTTCACTTGCTTGCTGAACTCCTGGTCGGCCACCCATTTACCGATGTGACTTTGTGCCGTTGCGCTGTTGATGCCCAGCATCATCAGAGCCAAAAATAGAAATACTGTCTTTTTCATTGATGTGATTGTTTAGTTTGTTGATAGATTGTCTTTTGCGTGCAAAGATACGAAATTATGAAAAGAACACCAAAAATATTTGAGACTTTTTATCAAAAGCTTGCCTTACCTACATTTCAAGTAAGGAGACGCTCGGTGCTAGGCCGAGATTTCTTATAGGTCAATGGGACATCTGCTTGAGGTCGTCAATAGAGCCGTTGAAGACATTCAAATCGACAGGGCCTTTGATGCCTGGCATTTCACCCCTCTCAGAGAATTGCCAGAAGCACCAAGGACCTTTATACGCTACTTCGTCAACGCCATAATGGGCAATCCAATAAGGATACCTGTCGAAGATCACATCATCAAGATACTGCATCTTGAAACTGTAATAGGTATAAAGGATGGGCTTCACCCCATAGTGTTTTTCTATGAGACTCATCCATTCCATGATGCACCATTTGAATTTCTCAGGAGTGACATCAGCAGGTCGTTTCTCTACGTCAAGTACAGGGGGAAGATCGCCTTCGTTCAATGTAACATGCTTGATAAAGAAGTCTGCCTGTTCCTTTGGTGATGACTTAAAACTATAGAAATGATATACACCTCGGCGAATGTTGTAGAAACGTGCCTGCTGATAGTTGAACTCATATTTGGGATCGAGTTTATCGGCACCCTCCGTTGCTTTTATGAATGCAAAGCGTACGGGTTGTTCGTTGATACGCGCCTTGTTGCAGATGAGCTCCCAGTTGATATCTCCCTGATAGCGCGACACATCGATTCCGTAAACCGTATAACCTTTTGGATACACTGTCTTAGTTTCCACCTCGACAGTAGAGTTGCTCTTCCATACGTACCAGAAAAGAGCGACCATTAAAAATCCTCCCAGCCAGAAAGTCCAGCCGGGAAGATATTGATGGAGTCGTCCCCACCATCCCCGTTTCTTCTTACGGTGATAGGTGACACGACGTACAGTTCGTTTCTTTGGCATTACTTGCCCTGTTCGAGAGCCAGCGTACGTGTGGGCTGGTCACAAACCTCTGTGGGGCCCCAGTACTGGATAGGACCGGGATAGACATATGCCGTCTCACGAGCCCACTTGTCACGCTGGGCAGCGAAGGTCTTGAAGGGTTTGCCGTCCAACTCAACCAGAGCCTTGCGGATAACAGGCTTCATCTCACCGTTACGCTTCTCCATGTTCATCATCATCGTGATGGGCACACCACCTGCCTTCCATTCAGCAGCAGGAGCGGTTGTATTCTTCACGATAGCCATGTAACCAGTCTTGCCTGCAGCAATCAGCTGGGCGGCACTCGAACCGAGAGCATAGCAGTAGTCAGCGTCGAAGTTAGAAGGAGCAGCGCAACGTCCCTCATAGCCGAAGAAGTGGTGCTGAGTACCAAACTTGCCGGTGTACTTACCTTCCTTCTTCATCTTCTCCAACTTCTGTGCAACCATAGTGGAGAGCAGTTTCTCAGTCTCGATGAGAGATACCTGAACATTTCCGTGGGGATCACGGTCGAGGGCCAACTGACGAGCAACACCTACAGGCAGGCTGTTGAACACAGCAAGGTTCTCCTCTGTCAGATGACTCTTGGCAAAGTCCACCTGCTCGTCGCGGCTGATCTCCTTTGCCTCGGGCAGAGCCAGCACGTCGTTCAACTGAGCGATAAGTTTCTTGATAGCAGGAATGAACTCAATGATGCCCTCAGGGATGATAACAGTACCGAAGTTGTTACCATCGGCTGCACGCTGGGCTACAGCATTAGCAATGTAATCGACAATATCATCGAGGCTCATGCTCTTCTCCTCAACCTCCTCAGAAACGAGGCAGATATTGGGCTGAGTCTGCAGAGCGCACTCCAGAGCGATATGAGAAGCTGAGCGACCCATCACCTTGATGAAGTGCCAGTACTTACGAGCTGAGTTACAGTCGCGCTCAATATTACCAATAAGCTCAGAGTATGTCTTACAAGCAGTATCGAAACCGAATGAGGTCTCAATCTGATCGTTCTTCAAGTCACCGTCGATGGTCTTAGGACAACCAATCACCTGTACACCGTAGTTCTTGGCAGCATAGTACTCAGCCAGCACACATGCATTGGTATTAGAGTCATCACCACCAATAATAACGATAGCCTTAATGTTCAGCTCACGGATAATCTCGAGACCCTTCTCGAACTGCTCAACCTTCTCCAGCTTGGTACGACCGGAACCGATCATATCGAAGCCGCCAGTATTGCGATACTCGTCAATAATCTCCTTAGTCAACTCCATATAGTTGTGATCAACCAGACCACCAGGACCCAGAATGAAACCATAGAGACGGTTGGCTGGATTCAGCTTCTTAACGGTGTCAAAAAGACCGGTAATGACGTTGTGACCACCAGGAGCCTGACCACCGCTGAGGATGATACCCACATTCATGGGCTCATAGTTCTTCTCTTCACCGGGTACGAACTCTACTAGAGGCATTCCGTAGGTATTAGGGAAGAGCTTCTTGATTTCTTCCTGGTTGTCAACACTCTGTGTAGGAGCACCTTCCTTCACCTTCACAGCACCCTGTAATCCGAGGGGCAATTTGGGCTGATAGGCAGCTCTTGCAATCTGCAATGCACTTTTTTCCATAAATCTGTTAAGCTATAATAAATGAATAATCACATTTTCAACGTGCAAATTTACTGCTTTTATGTGAGACAAAGAAAGAAAAATGCATATTTTAATATTTTTTTTAGGTGTAAACGTTGGCTATCTCATTTTTTATGTCTATCTTTGACCATTGAAATCAAAAACACCTGAATATTATGGCAAACAAAAGAAAACTGAAAAAAGGCATTAATGTCATTTGTGGAGAACTGTTGACAGAGTGTGTAGCCGCCACGCTCTACGGAAACGACAAACATGAAGGCAATACAGATGCCTTGCTCTTCATGATTCTGAAGGTTGAAGACAACTTCGTGAAACGTGTCTCTCATCCAGAGCCGGGAATGTCTCCAAAGAATTATTATAAGGATCTGCGCGAGAAGTTTGCAGCCCAAGTATCTGAAATTGCGGACCAAATAAACAATCTCTAAGATGTGGAAGCGTTTTTGTAATTGGCTGCTTTTCAAACGCATGAAATGGAAAGTCGATGTCAACCAGCCACATCCTGACAAATATATCATCTGCCTGGCTCCACATACCAGTAATTGGGACTTCATCATCGGACAGCTCTACAATAGTGCTCAAGGTCTGGGAAGCAATTTCCTGATGAAGAAAGAATGGTTCTTCTGGCCTTTGGGACCTCTGTTCCGGAGGTTGGGAGGCATTCCTGTGTACCGACAGAAACACACAAGCATGACAGATGCTATGGCTGAGACTGCAAAAAAATCAGAGCATTTCCGTCTTTGTATCACACCAGAAGGTACTCGTTCACGTGTCGAGGAATGGAAAAAAGGATTCTACTTCATTGCCTTGAAAGCCAACCTTCCCATTCTGCTTTATGGTGTCGATTATGAACGCAAGCTGATACAATGTACCAAGACTATCATCCCATCAGGTGATCTAGAGACTGACATGCGCCAGATTAAACTTTATTTCAAATCCTTCAAGGGCAAACACCCTGAGAACTTCACTATCGGCAATGCGTAAACTATTCATCATTCTCATCACACTTTTCACGTGCATTGCCACCTCTCTGGCTCAGAAGAACTGGGGAAAGATTGACCACAAGGGACAGCCTTGGGTGAAAAACGTATCTCGTCCCTACTCTATCACCAAGGGACTGGAGGGACGCCATCTGGCACTTTGGGCTAGCCACGGTATCTTTTATGATATCAAAAAAGGTATTTGGCGCTGGCAGCGTCCAGCACTTTTCTGTACAACGGAAGACCTCTTCACCCAAACCATCGTTGTACCATACCTGATACCGATGCTCGAGAACGCCGGAGCTGTGGTATTCTCTCCACGTGAACGCGACTGGCAACGTCATGAGGTGATAGTTGATAACGACCAAGTGACCAACGCGCCTTTCCGTTATACCGAGACTTACCACAAGCATCAGTGGAAGACAACGAACATGAGCGGTTTTGCCCTTCATCCCGGTTATTATAAAGATGGTGACAACCCCTTCGAGGCAGGCTCGGCACGTATGACCGAGACCACGAAAAACAAAGACCGACTGAGTGAGATACGCTATCAGCCTGTTCTTCCAGAAGACGGACGCTATGCTGTTTACGTGAGTTATCAGACCCTCCCCAACAGTATTGACGATGCCCATTACACTGTGTACCACAAAGGTCAGGCAACCGAGTTTCGCGTCAACCAGCAGATGGGCGGTTCCACATGGGTCTATCTTGGAACTTTTGAGTTCGACAACGGATGCACGGAAGGCAACTGTGTAGTGCTCTCGAACCTCAGCGACAAGACAGGCGTGGTAACTGCCGATGCCGTACGATTCGGTGGCGGCATGGGTAACATTGCCCGTGGCGGACAAATCAGTGGTATGCCGCGTTGTCTTGAAGGAGCACGCTATTATGCCCAATGGGCAGGTATGCCATACAATGTCTATAGCAGTAAAGAAGGTACCAACGACTATGCCGACGACATCAACGTACGTTCTCAGATGACCAATCTGCTGACAGGCGGCTCATGCTATGCTCCCGACTCTGCTGGTCGTAAGGTGCCTATCGAACTGGCATTAGCTGTACATAGTGACGCCGGACATACCGAAACAGGACTTGGCGTATATGGTACGCTTACCATCTGTACCACAAAGAATGGCGACAAACGACTTGCTGCCGGTATCAGCCGTCAGGCATCACTCGACCTGGCAGAGTCACTTTTCAACAACATCCCGCGTGACCTACAAAACACATATGGCGAGTGGACAGCACGCAAGATATATGACCGCAACTATTCCGAAACGCGCATGCCCATCGTGCCAAGTGCCATCCTTGAAACACTTTCACATCAAAACTTCGGCGACATGCGCTACGGACTTGATCCAAACTTCCGTTTCACGCTGGCACGTTCCATCTATAAGACACTACTTAGGCATGTCAACTCACATCATGGACGGGAGAGCGTAATAAGTCCACTCACGCCCGATCATTTCAGGATAGTTCTCCAAAACAAGAATGGCGAGGTAAAAATCAGCTGGAATCCTGTTGTAGAGAAAGGAGAACCAAGCTCAGCGCCAACAGGATATTTACTATACATGGCCGAGAACAATGGTGACTTCGACAACGGCACACCGCTGCGTGGACAGTCCTGCAACGTAAAGCTAAAGCCTGACGTACTCTACAGTTTCCGTATAGCTGCAGTCAATCAGGGTGGCATCAGTTTCCCTAGCGAGGTACTGGCGGCTCTTTATTCGCCACAAGCCCACCATACAGTCTGTATCATTAATGATTTCCATAGGCTGTCATCACCTGCCATCAGTCAGTATGGACAAGGGTTCAACATAGATGATGACATGGGAGTAACGGATGGACGCTCTGCCGGATGGCTGGGGCCCCAACGCGTGTTTGACCCTGCGAAGATTGGTATTGAGGATTCAACCGGTCTTGGCTATTCTACCGGTGAACTGGCAGGTTACTTCATTGCTGGCAATGACTTCAACTATGTGCGCACTCATGCAAAAGCCATCCAGCAGGCAGGAGCCTATAATATCGTTAGCACATCAGCACAGGCTGTCGAAGACGGCACCTACTCACTCAAGGGATGTAACATCGTTGACTTGATTATGGGTCTTGAACGTAATGACGGTCACAGTCTCGTACCCTACAAGGCTCTGTCGGCCAAACTCTATAATGCCCTGAAGCCATTTACCGCCAAGGGTGGTCACATCCTAGCAAGCGGTGCCTATATAGCAAGCGACCAGTCATCACTTGAGGAACAGAACAGACTGGGCAGTCTACTGAAATGTGCACCTGCTGGTACTACCCACAACACGACGGGCAAAGTAGGAGGATTGGGCATTGACTTCCAATATCACAGCCAACTGAACGAGCAGCACTATGCTGCCATTCAGACCGACATCTTGGCACCAGCGGTCCATGAAGCATTCCCCGCTATGGTCTACAGAGACACGCAGACATGCGCTGCCATAGCTTACCATGGCCCTGATTACAACGCCTTCACCATGGGTTTCCCCTTCGAGTGTATCATGGACAACGTCACTCAAGCACGACTTATGAGAGGAATACTTAACTTTCTAACAACAAAATAATTATGGTAAAAATAACAACCAACGCTTCAGGCTCTCGCAATATTGAGATTACAGAGCAACATTTCGAGACAATAGAGCGTTATCAACTATTGCGCGACCTGATTGATTCCAATGGCTATATTGACGAGACGGTACTTGACAAGTTAAAACTCAACATCCGTTCATTGTTGGAGTCAGAGGCTGGTGGCGATAAACAATTACTTGACCTTTGTCTTGATGTCGTCTACCATCCTAACATGAAGGCATTGGGGCTTCAAAATCTGCTTGGTGCCTACCGTGAATGGATGACTCAGAAAACCGAGGTCAATTCACAAACAGCTGATAATGGAGTATCGGCTGACTGATTTCCTGCCAACTACCAAGAAAGAGGTGGAACTGCGAGGATGGGATGAGTTGGACATCATTCTATTCTCGGGTGATGCTTATGTTGATCACCCTTCGTTCGGGGCTGCTGTCATTGGTCGCACACTCGAGGCTGCAGGCTATCGGGTGGCCATCGTTCCACAACCCGATTGGCATGGCGACTATCGCGACTTCAAAAAACTGGGACGTCCCCGGTTGTTTTTCGGTATTTCACCAGGTTGCATGGATTCGATGGTCAACAAATACACCGCCGCGCGTCGTCTACGCTCAGAAGATGCCTACTCGCCCGACGGTCGTCATGACATGCGACCAGAGTACCCCACCATTGTCTATACCAAGATTCTTAAGGAGCTTTTCCCCGACGTACCCGTCATTCTAGGCGGAATAGAGGCATCCCTACGACGCCTCACCCATTACGACTACTGGCAGGACCGTCTGCGCCCGTCCATCCTCGTCGATTCAGGGGCCGACATCATCATCTACGGCATGGGCGAGAAACCCATTGTCGAGCTCGCCCATCGTGTGGCAGATGGTTTCCCCATCAGTACCATCACCGACATCCCCCAGACCGTCTATCTTTCTGAGGGCATCACAACCACCCCCGACGACATCATGCTTCACTCTCACGAAGAGTGCTTGCAGAACAAGCGTGCCGAGGCCGAGAACTACCGTCACATTGAGGAACAGTCAAACATGATGCATGCTCATCGCCTCATCCAGCCGCTGTCATCTATCACTTCTGATCTCTCATCGACAACAAAATGTGTTGTTGTCAACCCTCCCTATCCCCCCATGAGTACAGAAGATATCGACGCCAGCTTCGACCTGCCCTACACACGTCTACCCCATCCCAAGTACAAAGGCAAGCGCATACCGGCCTACGAGATGATTAAGTTCTCAGTCAACATCCATCGCGGATGCTTTGGCGGTTGCGCCTTCTGCACCATCTCGGCTCATCAGGGCAAGTTCATAGCCTGTCGCTCGAAGGAGAGTATTCTCAGAGAGGTAAAGCAGGTTTGCCAGATGCCTGACTTCAAAGGGTATCTCTCTGACCTCGGAGGTCCATCGGCTAATATGTACGGCATGCACGGACGTAACCAAAATGCCTGCGAGAAGTGCAAGCGTCCCAGTTGCATCCATCCCCAGATATGTCCCAACCTCGACACGAACCATTCAAAACTACTCGACATCTACCATGCCGTCGATGCCCAGCCAGGGATTAAGAAGAGTTTCATAGGCAGTGGCGTGCGCTACGACCTCCTATTATATAGGAGCAAAGATGAGGCAGCCAACCATTCTGCCGACGAATACACCCGTGAGCTCATCTGCCACCACGTCAGCGGACGCCTAAAGGTCGCACCCGAACATACCAGCGACCGTGTACTATACCTCATGCGCAAACCATCTTTCCAACAATTCTATGACTTCAAACGCATCTTCGACCGCATCAACCGCGAGGAGCAACTGCACCAGCAGATTATTCCCTATTTCATCAGTTCCCATCCAGGATGCCACGAAGAGGATATGGCACAGTTGGCAGACATCACCCGCCGTCTAGGTTTCCATCTGGAACAGGTGCAGGACTTCACCCCCACACCCATGACCATAGCCACAGAGATGTGGTATACAGGCTACGACCCTTACACCCTCGAGCCTGTCTTCTCTGCTAAGACGCCAACGCAAAAGGAAGCCCAGCGCAAATACTTCTTCTGGTACAAAGAAGAAAATGAACCCCATAAGACCAATAAGTCCTATAAGACCCATGAGACTCATAAGACCCATAGGGCCCAATCCCCATATCCACCTTCCTATGACAATCCTCGAACAAGCACTCGTTCCGAAAAACCCAAAGAAGAAAAACGAGGACGGCATCGTCGTCACTGACCATTTCATAGCCGTCATAGACGGCAGTACCAGCAAGAGCACCCGCCGATACAGTCTTTTCCACAGTAACGGCGAATATGCCATGCGCCTAGTAAGCAAGTATATCCGCAAGATGCCGAAGACGACCACTTGTCATGAGTTCTGCACAGGTGTCACCAAGTATATCCGTAAGCACTACAAGTCATCGCAGCTCCCGACCCTCGAGGCCCATCCCGAAGACCGTCTCACAGCAAGCGCTGTTATTTTCAGTCGTCTGAACAGAGAAATCTGGATGATAGGCGACTGTCAGGCACTCCTCACGCCCCGTCCGCTCTCAGATTCCCATTCTTACTCTAGTAGCGGTTCACCCGCCGATAAATCCATTTACCTCGACAACCCCAAGCCCTATGAGCAAGAATTGGCCGATCAGCGAGCCGCCTTCATCATGGCCAGCCCACTTCCCCACGACCATTTCCTCGACGACGACACCGCCCGTCAAGCCATTATCCCCCGCATGCTTGAAACCATGCAGCAACAGAACAAGACCTACAGCGTGGTTGATGGTTTCCCCATCGACAAACGCCACGTGCGCATTGTCCCCCTCGACCTGCAACCATGGGAGATTGTTTTGGCCAGCGACGGCTACCCTTTTCTCTGTCCCACCCTTGCTGAGTCTGAGGCCAAACTCGAGGAACAGAAACACCACGACCCTCTGAATATCGACACTTTCCGAGCTACCAAAGCTTTCATGCAAGGCAACAATTCGTTTGATGACCGAGCTTATATCAGATTTACGGTCTAAAATTTTGTCGTTTCACAAAAAATCACTATCTTTGCACCCGCTTTGAGAAATCTATAACGGAAAGTGATGGTTCCGTAGCTCAGCTGGATAGAGCAACAGCCTTCTAAGCTGTGGGTCTCGGGTTCGAATCCCGACGGAATCACACCCAAAAAGATAGTATCTTTGCACACGCTAACGGCTGCCCTGATGGTGGAATGGTAGACACGAGGGACTTAAAATCCCTTGGCCCGAAACGGCTGTGCGGGTTCGAGTCCCGCTCGGGGCACAAATATATCATTTAGCTGTTAGCTTTAGGCTATTAGCATTTTCATCATTCATCTTTATGGAGAATCCTTATGTAAAACAATTCCCTGATTTGCTGAAGGGAAAGACAGTGTTGTATGTCCACGGTTTCGGCTCCAGCGGACAGTCGGGCACGGTAAGCCGTCTGAGAACAGTTTTTCCCAATGCTAAAGTTGTGGCACCTGACCTGCCTGTACACCCAGAAGAGGCGCAAGCACTTCTTCAAAAACTGTGCAAAGAGGAGAAGCCCCACCTGATTCTTGGCACGTCTATGGGCGGCATGTACACTGAACAGCTCTACGGTTTCGACCGCATCCTAATGAACCCCGCTCTATGCATTGCAGATACAATGCAGGCCCACGGCATGACAGGCATTCAGCAATTTCAGAACCCCCGTCAGGACGGTGTCCAAGAGTTTTATGTAGATAAGACAATGGTGAAGGAATACCGCATGGTGTCGGAACAACGCTTCAAGGGACTTCAGGCCATGAGCGACGAAGAAAGAGCACGTGAGATGAAGCGCGTTTGGGGACTTTTTGGTGACCGCGACGAGTTGGTCGACACCTATGGTCTCTTCTGTGAACACTATCCCCTGGCCACCCACTTTCACGGCGAGCACCGCATGGACGACCGTTCTTTCATGCACTCAGTACTGCCTGTGATACGTTGGATTGATGATAGTCAGGAAGGACGTCAACGTCCTATTATATATATTGGTATGGAGACGCTGATGGATGCCTACGATAAACCAACGAGCAGCAGCCAGAAGGCAGTACGCCATCTCATCGAGAGCTATCAAGTATACTTTGTGGCCAAAGACACCTATCCCACTAACAACAGAGGGGGACAGTGGCTAGAAGAGTATATCAATGTGCCAGCATGGATGCATACTATCTATACCCATCGTCGCGACCTGCTATACGGTGACTACTTGATAGAAGCGGAGGAAACAAAAGGTGCCATCACCACGCGTATAGTGTATGGCTCTGACACTTTTAAGACTTGGGAAGATATTATTGACTATTTTTCACTCCTTGGAGGGCAATAGTACCACACCTTGCTGTTTTTTCCCGTCCATCATGATTTTCAGTGGACGTTCAAAGCGTACATGACGTACATACTGAGTTTCCTCGATGGCAGGCATGCTGTCGAGGATTTCTTTTTGAAGCACACCATCACCGGTATAGGTATTGATAGTGAAATAGCCTACACCAAACGACGTGAGGTTCTGGAAGAAATGAGTACCCTGCGAGGGGTCAACATGATAGTTCTTCAGACCAGCCTCAACGATGACACGCGCAGCTGAGATATGGGGCCACTTTACAGGGATGCCCAGCCAGTAGTCGCTCGAGCCCCAGCGTCCAGGTCCCACCAGCACATAGTTCGTACCTTCTTCTTCCAAGAACTTCCGGTTGATCTGCTCTATCTCACAGGCTATCTGCGGATTGTTGGCAGCGGTAAAATTCTCATCGGTCTTCACATAAACTACATCGACCACATCCTCTGAGATACCGTGCCCCAGCGAGTTATACGAACGAAGAAGACACTGGGAGTCAGGAATCTGCTGCAGGTCTTCGTCAAGCACCTGCTTGGAGTCAACGATAGGACGTATCTGCAAGAGATACAAGCGACCGGTCTTGTCGGCATTCAGGTTACAGGCAAACTCTATCTCCACAGGACGCTTCATTTCGTCGGCACCCAACTTTTGGACCATCTGCAGCAGTTCGGGCAAGGGGAAGATATTCTGCTGCAAGACACCACAGAAGGTGATAACCTTGCGTCCACCCTCATAGATACCGTCGCGGATAATCTGATCCACCGGGTCGAAAGTCGAGGCGATGTACTGTAACGAACCGTGATGCTCAGCCTGTTTGACGCGAAGGTTCAAGATATTAAAGCCGTCATCAACCTTGAAATCATTGCTGACATGCGTCATATCGAGTGCATAGAAGCGTGTCTGTGTATCACGTAGCGCAGTCTCCATCTCACTCGTCTGCAGTACCTGATTGGGATGATAGGGACTGACGCGCAACGTCTGACCGCCATCAACTATATACTTACCCAGACCTAATGCCAGCGAGACGATACCTTCTTCGGCAGTCTCGTCACCTATGGGGTAGTAGTTCAGCGAACGAAGTACGCCCGAGAACGTTGGATAATAAAGGGTGTCATATTGAGTACCCACCACTTCCTGCAGGATGACCGCCATCTTCTCCTGATCGATAACGTTTGACGTTGCCGTCATATAGGCTTTCGAATCGCGGTAATACACCGATGCATAGACACTCTTGATGGCTGATGCCATCATATGGAGCATAGCCTCGCGGTCGTCACTGTAAGGAATCATATACGTAGAATATATTCCTGCAAACGGTTGATAGTGAGAGTCTTCAAGCAGCGATGAGGAACGCACAGCAATAGGTGACTTCACAGCCTCGAAGAAAGTCATAAAGTCCTCAATAAGATCATCAGGTAGCTGTGCCTTCAGAAAATGTTGCAGGATGAGGTCATCAGGGGCGTCGCTTAAGGCAATACCCCACAGGTCGTTATCGTCCATGAAACGATCAAAGAAGTCGGTACACAGCACAACAGTCTTGGGAATAGACACCTGAGCATTCTCGAACTTGTTCAGTTCGGGATGACGCTTGATGATATTGTCGAGAAATGCCAAACCACGACCCTTACCGCCTAACGAACCGTCACCGATGCGGGCGAAGTGAGCAAAGCGGTCGTACTTCAGACGGTCGAACACGGCCACGACACCGATGTTCTTCATACGACGGTACTGTACTATGGCATCGAAAATGATCTGACGGTGGGCGTCAACATCCTGTAATTTGTGCCACGTGACGTGCTTGAGGAATTGCGAAACGGGAAAGATAGCACGTGCTGTGAGCCAACGGCTCATGTGGTTACGACGTATATGGCGCATCAGCGAGTCGTGAGGAATCTTGAAGATATTGTCCTGCAGCTCCTTCAACGACGACACACGCATCACCTCCTCGCGGGTCACAGGGTCGCGGAAGATGAAGTCGCCAAAGCCCATGTGCTCTTCCATCAGATGACGCAGATCGACGTTCATCTTCTTCGAATTCTTATCGATAAAATGGAAGCCCTCACTCTCTGCCTTGGCTTTATTTACTGTCTCACTACTGTCGAGAATCAAGGGTACATACTCATCACATCGGCGTATCTCCCTGAGCAACTTCAGACCAGCCTCAGGGTCACCCTCCTCAACATGCGACAGTCGGCCAACAGGCGCTTGCATCGGGAAACGCGTATCGCTGATGACTCCCAACGTGTTCTCGTGATAGCGCTCATAGATACGCATGGCTTCCTCGTAGTTGGTGGCCAGCACCACCTTAGGTCTTCCGCGCTTGCGCTGGGCAGCAGCATGGGGGTTCAGGGCCTCTGTAGAAAAACGCTTGGACTGTTGCAGAATATAGTTGTAGAGGTTAGGCAACATCGACGAATAGAAACGAATATTATCCTCAACTAACAATATCATCTGCACGCCTGCCTCATTGATATCGTGATCAATGTTCATGCGGTCCTCTATGAGCTTGATGATAGACAGGATGAGGTTGGTGTTACCCAGCCAGCAGAACACATAGTCAAAGATAGACATATCCTCATCCTGCATACGCTTGGTGATACCATGCGAGAAGGGCGTTAACACCACGCAGGGAATATCGGGATTGATGGCTTTCACCTCACGGGCAACGGTAAAGGCATCGTTGTCGGCTGTACCAGGCATACAGATGACAAGATCAATATTGGTAGTCTGAAGTACCTGATAGGCCTCATCGGTGGTCGACACCTGAGTGAAGGTTGGTGGATAGCGCAGCCCCAGCTCCGTATATTCGTCAAAGATCTTCTCATCGACGCGTCCGTCGTCCTCCAACATGAAAGCATCATAGGGATTTGCCACGATGAGCACATTGAAGATACGCCGTGTCATCAAGTTGCCAAACGACACATCCTTTAATAAGATTGAGTTCCATTCCTGCGGGATATTTGCCATAATTATCATGATTTTGGATGCAAAGGTACAAAAAAATATAAAAAAGTATTCATTTTTACTTATTATTTTATACCTTTGCACCCGCATTTGGAAACCATGGGCCACTAAAAGGACCTGGTGCAAGGGAATGGGGTGAGAATCCCCGACAGTACCTGCTGCTGTAATCCTCATTTAAGAGGTCTGCTTGTATAACGCCACTGATGAATTGATAATTGACAATGGATAATTGACAATTGAAAAGAATCGGGAAGGTAAAGCAGACTGGGGAGAGTCAGAAGACCTGCCAATGTAAGTATAACGAGACGTGCTGTCCAGGAACAGGCAGTGGCGAAAAAAGATTTTTATGAAACGTTGTTGGACGTTGGCCTTTGGCTTACTGCTATTGGCTGGCAACATACGGGCACAGAAAACCATTGAGGGCGATAGTCTTCAAGAAGTTGTCGTGACAGGTACAGGTACGCTGCACCTGTTGCGTACTGCGCCTGTACAGACGGAGGTAATCACCCGTCACGACTTGGAGCAGTACGGTGGACGCAGTATCGAAGACATCCTGAGTGGACTGTCGGCATCGTTTGCCTTCAATGAGGACGACATGGGCAGTCAGATGCAGATGAACGGTCTAGGCAACTCATATATTCTGGTACTCATTGACGGCAAACGACTACATGGTGACAACGGCGGCGAGAACGACCTCGGACAGATCAATCCTGCTCGCATCGAACGCATCGAGATAGTGAAGGGCGCGGCCTCAGCCCTTTACGGTAGCGATGCCATCGCGGGTGTCATCAACATCATCACCCGCAAGCAGGAGAGCAGTATGCAACTGGAGAACAACAGCCGTGTGGGTAGCTATAGCGACCTGCGTCAGCACAATGCCGTTGGACTGACATTCGGCAAGATTCAGAGTCTCACAAACGCCCACTTCCGTCACACCGATGGTTGGCGTAACTTCACCATGGAGGCACCCGAACGCTATGGCGGTCGTATCATCACCAACACAACGAATAAGACGGTGAGCAAGAATCAGTTGTGGCAGCTCAGCGAACGACTGTCCTATCAGCCGGCCAAGGGCATGGAGGTCTATGCCGAGGGTATGCTCTATCATAAACACATCTACCATCCACGCGGTGGCGACTCAGAGGTGGCTCATTACTATGACCTATCGTACGACGATGCTGCCGTTGCTGCCGGTTGGTCATGGAACATGCGTAACGGTAATATCCTGACTGCTGACGTAACGTGGAACCGTCATGCCTACTACTACGACTACACCTCGCTGAACGGTGTCATCGACGAGACCGACCCCTCACCCTACGCTGCCATCTACTTCGACGGCGACCGTATCCTGCAGTCGGACCAGCGCCGCACGATGGCGCAATTGAAAGGTGTCTTCACACTGCCAGAAAACAACCGCCTCAGCGTGGGCTACGACTACCGCTATGACTGGTTGAAAGCCCCCAGGCGTGTAGCCGATGGTACGGCTACCGACTGGACACAGGCGCTCTATGCACAGGACGAATGGTCGCTTTTGGAGAATCTGAACATCACAGCCGGTCTGCGACTGGATCACAACCAACAGTTCGGTCTGCATCTGACGCCAAAGGTCAGTGCCATGCTCTCTATAGGCGATGTGACGTTGCGCACGTCGTGGGCACAAGGTTTCAAGTCACCCACACCCAAGGAACTACATTACCGCTACATGAGCACGATGGCAGGATTGTGCTTAGGCAACACCAACCTCAAGCCACAGCAAAGCAATTATTTCTCGCTGAGTGCTGAGTACAGAAAGAACAGCATGAGCGTCAGCGTAACAGGCTATTATAATAAGGTGGACCATATGATCAGTCTGGTGAGCATCCCATTGTCGCAGGCTCCAGGAGAGTATATCATCCAATACATGCCACAATTGGTACAACAGTACAAGAATTTAGAAGATGCCTACACCACGGGACTTGACCTGAACGTGAAATGGAACATCAGTAAGGAGGTACAGGTAGGTGGCAGCTATAGTCTGCTGAAAGCACGAGGCAGCGTCTTCGACGAGGAGAAAGATGCGCTGAAACGCATCACCATCAACGGCACCGCCCACCACAAGGGCAGCGTCTATGCCACATGGAACCACCGCTTCGGGCGCGACTACCGTCTAGGCATCGGTCTTTATGGACGTGCCTCTACCAAGCGCTACTATGAGAAGCACGGCGACGGCAAGGGCTATCAGCTGTGGCGATTGTCAACCACCCACGACCTTGGTCACAGCAAGACGCTGACCTGGCGTGCAGAGGCTGGCGTGGACAACATCTTCAACTACGTGGACGATACCCCCCATGGTCGTCATGTAGGAACCACCTCAGCAGGTACCACTATCTATGCCTCACTGATTGTCCGCTTTAATCATGGAAAGAAAATCAAATACAATCAACATTATTCAACTATTAAATCTAACAGAAATGAAGAAGATTAAGTTTCTTTTGATGGCTTTTGTAGCCATGACTGTTGGTGCAGGCTTCACCGCTTGCAGCGACGATGATGATGACAACAAGTCGGGCAACTTCGAGAAGTACATGACCTCTGTTGACAAGCAGGTTAAGGACAAGAAGGCAAAGAGTGGCAACAAGAAAGCCCTGCTGCTGGTAGCTTTCGGTTCAACCTGGGAGAATGCTCACAAGACTTTCAAGAGCGTGGTAGCCGATTACGAGAGTGATCCTGCTTTCAAGAGCTACGACGTCTATTTCGCTTTCACCTCGGCCATTTGCATCAACCGCAGCCGCGAGGGTGAGCACTATGCCAGCCAGGACTTCTATGCTCCCAACTACTGGCTCGAGGCCATTGGTCGCCAGAAGTACGAGGAGGTGCGTGTACAGTCACTCCACGTCATCCCTGGTGAGGAGTTCCTGCGTCTGCGCGACTCTTACATCAAGGACTTTAAGAACAACATCTACAACGACCTTGACACAAAGTATCTGGAGGACGTGAAGGTGTTCATCGGCGGACCTCTGATGGCTGAGGAAGAGGATGTTGAGGCTGTGGCCAACGTACTGAACAGTGAGTTCAACAAGTACGTTCAGGGCGACAACCTGATGGCATTCCTGGGTCATGGTAACCCCGAGGGTTATAACTACGGCAATGGCAACATACGCTATAATCAGTTGGAGGAGGCCCTGCAGCAGAAGAACTCCAACTACTTCGTGGCTACTGTCGATCAGGAGGACAATCTGCTCGACAATCTCTTTGAGCGCATGCAGGAGCAGGGCAAGGTGAAGAGCGGTGTCACACTGACCCTCCACGCTCTGATGGCTATCGCCGGTGACCATGCACACAATGACATGTCAGGTATCGAGAACGAGGGTGACAGCTGGCGCGAGTTCTTTGTAGAGAAAGGCTTCAAGTGCCAGTACGACGGTAACGACAGCAACGCATCTAACAACTGCATCCTGAAGGGTCTGGGCGACTATGCCGCCATCCGTGCCATCTGGAAAGCACACACCAAGAATGCTGTTGAGATGTTTGCTGAAGAGGAAGAAGAATAGTCATGACAAATAAGACTTTTTACGTGTAATATTATATAAGTTTTTTGAGGAAGGTGCTGTCGAGAGACAGCATCTTTCTCTTTTTATGAACCTTTGGTTCATCTATCCACATAGTCAGTCATATTCGTTCTAATTAGCAAATTCTTGATTAAAAACTTTTTTTCTTTCAGTTATTATTCGTACCTTTGCAGCCTGAAAAGAAAAAAGAATTACAGATAACAATCGCAGTTAAGTAATAAGTAACGATGATAAGTTTACCCCTTTGGACTTGGATAGTCTTCTATATTCTGGTGTTCATCATGCTGTGGATCGACCTTAAGATGTTCGGCAAGAAAGGACAGCACGAGGTCAACGTGAAGGAAGCCCTGCAGATGACGGGTGTATGGATTGGTGTATCATTGGTGTTCTGTCTGGGCATCTATCTGCTCTATCCTGTGGCACCCCATGAGAAAGCGATGGAGTTTCTGGCAGGATACCTCATCGAGAAGTCACTGTCAATGGACAATTTATTTGTCTTCCTCATGCTCTTCTCTTTCTTCGGCATCGAACGAAAATACCAACATGAAGTACTCTTCTGGGGTATCTTCGGTGCCTTGGTACTACGAAGTGTCTTCATCTTCGCAGGTGCTGCCATGGTAGAGAACTTCGAATGGGTTTTGGGACTCTTTGGTCTCTTCCTGCTCTATACAGGAAGTAAGATGTTTGCCCACGACAATGATCAGACATCCGACCCTTCAAAGAACATCATCGTTCGTTGGTTTAAGCGTTTCTTCCCCGTTACCGACCAGATGCACGGTGACAAGTTCTTTGTCAAAGAGACCACATCAGCAGGAAAGATCCGTCGTCTGGCTACTCCTCTTTTCATCACGCTGTTGGTCATCGAAACTACCGATGTGGCTTTTGCCGTTGACTCTATCCCTGCGGTATTCAGCGTATCGCGTGACCCGTTCATTGTTCTGACAAGTAACATCTTCGCTATCCTCGGTCTGCGTGCGCTTTACTTCGCACTGGCTGCCGTCGCCAAATACTTCACCTATCTGAAGTATGGCTTAGGAATCATTCTCATCTTTGTAGGTGTGAAGATGCTGCTCGCCATGAACGAGTACATCAATGCTATCGGCAACTTCTTCGGATTAAAGCTTAATATGCCTCACATTGAGGTACCAACAGCATGGAGTCTGCTGATTATCTTTGGCATCTTAGTATTGTCAATGGGGCTCTCTGTTTTGGTCACCCGCAGAAAGTGACGCATTCTCTCAAAGAAAGTGACGCATTCTCTCGAAGAAAGTGACGCACTTTGTTAGGGAAAGTGACGCACATTATAAGATAGTCATCAACTGCTTCAACGACGTTACCTCATAATCGATAGGTTCAGGTGCAGGATACTCAGGGAATCTGTTAAAGAAAGCAGTCGCTAAACCATAGCGTTTGGCTCCCAGAATATCGGTATTGAAGTTATCGCCAATCATGAGAGTTGTAGCTTTTTCTGCACCTGACATCTTGATGGCATAGTCGAAAAACTCTGGGGCGGGTTTATTGAAGCCTGCATCCTCACTCAGAATCACATGGTCGAAATAGTCTGTCAGGCCACAGGCATGCAATTTCTTGTACTGTACTTCATGGAAGCCATTGCTACACATGTGCATCCTATAGCCACGTCCTTTCAGATAGTCCATCAGTTCACGGGCGCCAGGCACCAAACCGGGTTTTGATGAACAGAGGTCCAGAAAGTGGTCACTCATCTCCAAACAATAGTTACGGAAGTCATCGGCCGATTCTAAACATTTCACCCTTAACGCATCACTTTCACATAGCGGACGACGGAAACGTTCTACGATTAGATAGTCACGCGTTATTTCTCCCTTGGAATAGCGTGTCCACAAATCAATATTGGCAGCCCAGTAAGCATCGTAAAACACATTGGAGTCAGAAAAAAAGCGGTCGAGTTTCTTCTCATCATACAGTTCACTCAAAGCAATTACGGAATTGCCGTGGGTATCGTACAGTGTATCATCGAAATCAATAAACAGGTCTTTGTATTTCATAGAGTTTTATTATTTACTCATAGGTCTCATAGGACTTATAGGACTTATAGGACTCATAATTTTACAATCTTAAACCAGTCACGCAACACGCCTTTATACTGATTTTGGGAGTCAGCCATCATGAGCAGAAGACCAGGACGAACAAAGCACATCGCTTCATAGTTGCCAAAACTACGATCAAAGAGTGTCAACTTGGTGTTAAACTCTTTCAATAGTTTCTTCTTGAGAAAAGTATCCTCTCCGAGTCTTGTTTCATAGATGCAGATACGTGTTTGAGCCCCAATCTTTTTGGGAGGAATCAGTACTTGACGTTCAAGAACTAACAGTCTTCCATCACCTACAGCACATATTTCACTAATACCATAGATATGTTTGGTACTCAATGGCTTATCAGATTTGTATAAATATCTTCTTGTCGGCTTCAAATCTTGATCGAACGCTTGAATACAATGCAACGAGTCACCATGCAATGGGTGCTCAGTAGTCAGCAAAAACTGTTTGGAAGAGACATCATAGGTCAGCGACTCAATGCCATAGTTCTTGACTATCTTTTTGAATACTGCTGGCATCTGAAGCTGTCGGCCAGTCAGTTGTCCATCAAGCGTATATTCCTTTACTTCTGAGCTTTTCTCGCTGGCTATAAACAGTGTCTTCATATCATCGCAATAACAGATTGCCTCCAGATCGCTGTTGGGTTTTCCGCAGGAACGAAAACCCTCGTTCTTGATGCTGGTGATACGTCCCTTAACGCTGTCAACTACAATATGAAACACGAAGAAGCCATCCTCTTCCGACTTGTCGCTCACCACAGCATAGCGGTCGCTACCTAATGCACAGATGCCACTATAGTTACCAGCAGGAATCTCACGTGGGAAGTGCTGTTGTGAAAAAGCTAATAGCGGCACAAAGAGTACCGCTATAAGCAGAGATGAGGATAGACACTTCATTTTTAACAATCGGGTCGTTCTATTTTAGAGGACGGATAGCGAAGGTGAAGTTGTAGTCCTGATAAGGCAGACGGTATTCACGACGAGGCCAAGCGCCCCATGAGTTCACGCAGCCAAGACCAAGCTGACGCTGTTGGATGTGCACGCTGGTTTTTCCTGCAGGGATCAAGTCACCACTATGATGTCCCCATGCCTTGTCTTTGTCAGGACCATCATCGAGTTGCGCATTGGTATAAGGCAGTGCACTGGCCTCCATCGGGGCATTTGAATAGAAGCAGAGACCCCTACCCTCATTGTTGACCACCGAGAACCAGCGTATATCGGTGTGGTTGCCGCTCTCTTGCGGACGCACATATTCGAAATATTCGTCTGACACGTTGTTCTCGTAGTAGCCAATAAACTCGCTGCTGTTGCGGTCAATGTAGTTCTCCACGGGTCCGCGACCATAGTATTTCACGCTATTGAATTCAGCAGGCATCTGCAATTGCATACCATATCGGAACAGTTCGCTAACCTTAGCTTCCTTGTCAACAGTCATCTTCTCATTAACGATGATCTCGCCTTCAGCTGTCAACGTATAGGTCATCTCAAGCTGAGCTTTGGCATCGGGCATATCGAACTTGGCTACAACGGAATTGTCGCCGACACTGACATTCTGAAGTTTTATCTGCGGGTTGCGCCATACGGCGAAGCGACGCTGAAGACCTGCACCGTAATCGTTGTCAGTTGGAGCACGCCAGAACTCAGGCACGATACTCTCACGGAACTGTAGCATATCCTTACCGTCAACAGTGACATAGTCAATCATACCATTACGCTTGCCTACATAGAGGTCGGTGCCTGCTGCCGACAGCTTCACGTAGGTATTGGTTTCTTCCTTGGCGATGGTGGTATTACCGGATTGTCCGGACAGTCCGGAATTTCCGGATATTCCAGAGTTTCCGGAAAGTTCAGGGAATTTGTAATCATTAATGCAGAACTGCTGACGAGCCAGCACCTGTCCCTTGTCAACGAGGGGCGCGCCTTCCTTCGATGCGAACTCAAAGATGACAAAGATTTCATGATCACCATGATGTCCCAACACACGCTCAATAGTCTGCTGCATCTTTTCATCGGTAATGGCCTTACGCTGCTGTGGCTGAATACCCTTGATATCGATGACGCCACCATGACCGAAGGTCATACCCAGAGGACGATTACCGTTGGCATGATGATGTCCGCCACCGGCACCACCTACAAACCAATGAAGCTCTACATCGTCGAGCGTCTTGAAGAAGTTCTCATTAAAGACCTCGAACTTTCCTGCCTTGAGGTCAACATCCTTCACCCAGATATTCTGATAGTAGTACTGCACTTCGTAGGCATGCGGATTCAACCGACGGTCAGGTGCGATGATGCCGTTGCAATTAAAATTATAGTCGCTGGCAGGATACTTGCCGTAGTCACCACCAAAGGTGAAGATGGTGCGACCCGTGATAGGACTCTTATCACGCATACCCTGATCTACGAAGTCCCAGATGTATCCACCTTGATACTTGGGATATTTGCGGATAAGGTCCCAATATTCCTTAAAGCCACCCATCGAGTTACCCATTGCATGGGCATACTCACACTGAATCAGCGGACGTGGGTTGTCACCCTTAGAATAAGCCTCGCAGCCCTCGTAGCCGTAGTACATAGGACAGAAGATATCGGTCTTTCCGTTCTGACCAGCCTGCTCAAACTGACAGGGACGGGTCTGGTCTGTAGCCTTCACCCAGTCATAGGCTTTCTCGAAGTTAGGACCATAGCCAGCCTCGTTGCCCAGCGACCATACGATGATAGAGGGATGGTTCTTGAAAGAATGCACATTTCCCTCCTGACGCTCGATATGCGCTTTTGCAAAGTCATCACGTTTGGCTAGCGTACCCTCGCCATAACCCATACCGTGACTCTCAAGGTTCGACTCAGCCGTCAGGTAGATGCCATACTCATCGCAGAGGTCATACCAACGGGGATCATCAGGATAGTGACAGGTACGCACGGCGTTGATGTTCAACTGTTTCATGATCTTGATGTCCTGAATCATACGCTCCACCGAAACGATGTAGCCACCGTCAGGGTCAAGCTCATGACGGTCGGCGCCCTTGATAAGAATCGGCTGACCGTTCACCAACAGTTGTCCGTCCTTAATCTCAATATGACGGAAGCCCACACGCTGACAAATAGTCTCTATTTCCTGATTACCCTGCTTGAGCGTCACGCACAATTTATATAAATATGGTGTCTCTGCCGTCCATGCATTCACATTGTCAACAGTAGCCTGTAAGCCGGTTGCCACCACCTTACCGTCAGCATCAACAAGGCGGGCCTCAACAGTGCCTTTACCCTGAAGCGTCACCTTCACGTCAAGCAGACCTTTGCCGTTCTGCCAGTCCTGACCTATCATCATATCCTTGATATGCACCTTGGGCCGTGCATAGAGATAGACCTCGCGGGCAATACCCGTAAAACGCCAGAAGTCCTGATCCTCCAGATACGAGCCGTCACACCAGCGCATCACCTGCATGGCAATGAGGTTCTTACCTTTCTTCAGATACTTCGTGATATTGAATTCGGCAGCCACCTTCGCATCCTCGCTATAACCCACAAATTTTCCGTTCACCCACACGAAGAGGTTACTGGTGACCGAGCCTACGTGGAAATAGACATCCTGTCCGTTCCAATCCTCGGGCAGTGTGAACTCACGACGATACGATCCCGTGTAGTTATTGGTTTCAGAGATATACGGAGGATTATTATCAAAGGTAGTGCACCACGCATAACCTGCGTTCTTATAGATCTTGTCACCATAGCCCTCAATCTCAAAAAGACCAGGCACAGGGAAATCGACCCACTCCGAGTCATCATACTTCAGCGAGAAGAAGTCCTTCGGTGCTAGGTTATGGTCCTTCACGAAGTTGAAACGCCATGTGCCCTCCATTGAGAGATAGCGTGAAGAACGAGTCTTATCACCCACCATCGCCAGGTTCTCATTTTCATAGGCGAAGAAGTCGGCTCGACGTGGTTCACGGTTCTGTTGGTTCACCTGCGGATCTTGCCACACGGGTTTCTGGTCGGCCATAGCCGTCAACGACGACAGGCAAACCAGCGATACAAGGAGTTGTCTGATCATAGCAATAATGTTTTAGAATTGTTGTGCAAAAATACAAAATAATCTGCAAAGAAAGATATTTTGTTATAATTATTTGGCAAAAACATGAAAAATAACTACCTTTGCCAAGCTTTTTTACAATCATCATGGGAAAGAAAAACAACCAAAAAGAAAAGAATACCACTACAAAGGCTCCCAAGAGGCAATGGACATTCATCACCAAAGGCATGAAGTTTTTTGCCACAGGCATCTGTCTGCTGGCTCTCATAGCCATCGGTCTTGCTCTCACACTGGGTGAGGAAGCCTATCTTTGGAAGGTGCAGGAACTGAACCTGTTCCTCTATGCCCAACAGTTCTTTGACCAGCAGATGGCAGTACCTGGCGGTATGCTCACGTGGTTGGGCACCTATTTCACACAGTATTTCTACCATCCGTGGCAAGGTGTACTGATGCTGTGCCTGTGGTGGGCATTGCTGATGTGGCTTACCAAGCGCACCTTCAACGTCCCCCGCACATGGGCAGTGGTGTTGCTGATACCCGTTGCCCTGTTGTTGCTCACCGATGTTACCCTGGGTTACTGGATATACTACCTGAAACTACGCGGACATTTCTTTGTAGCCACCATCGGCACCACGGTTGCCGTTGCCACAACCTGGGGCTATCAGTCGCTGTCCGACCGTTACGGTTTGCGTACTTTCTATATGATGATAGCTACCGTCCTACTCTATCCCCTCATGGGCTGTTACGGACTGATGGCTGCACTCCTCATGGCTATCACCTCGTGGAGTCTGTCAGGACGAGACACCGTGCGAAAGACCATCGATTCGCTGGTAGCCATCGTCCTTCTGGCTGCCATTCCCCATATCTGTTACCAGCACCTGTATTCCCAGACCAGCATCGATGACATCTACCGTGCGGGACTTCCCCTGTTCCAGATTGTAGAGAGTGAGGATGACTACTACATTCCTTACCAGCTGTTAGCTGCCTTCTATATCATATTAGCTGCAACACAATGGATCAAACGCAGCAACACCACGAAGAAGCCATTGCTGTGGTTTGGTGCACAGATAGTACTTGTCTCAGGCATCGTGTGGGGCACCTGGCATTTCTGGTTCAAGGACTACAACTTCCATAAAGAGCTGAAGATGCAGCGTTGTATGAACGACCAGAACTGGCAAGGTATCCTTGACGAAGCCGTCGACCTGCAGGACGAACCCACGCGTGCCATGGTGATGATGAAGAATCTGGCGCTGTTCCAATTAGGGCAACAGGGCGAAATGATGTATCACTATCGCAACGGTGCCAAGGCACCCAATACGAAGATACCCATCCGCATGGCTCAGATTATTGGCAAAGATATCTATTACTACTACGGTCAACTGAACTTCTGCTACCGCTGGTGTCTCGAGGATGGTGTGGAGTTTGGTTGGAGAGCTGAACACCTGAAACACCTGATACGCTGTTCGCTGGTCAACGGTGAATACCGTGTGGCACGTAAGTATATCAACATTCTGAAGAAAACCAAGTTCCATCGCGAATGGGCCGAACAGCAGGAGCGTTTCCTGAACAACGAGAAGGCGCTCAAGGAAGATCCAGGCTATGGCCATGTCTTCCACATGCTTAACTATGAAGACATGCTCGCCAGTGACCAGTCCATCATTGAGCGTTACCTGATGCAGCACTTTGCCCAGACCGACAGCGATGACCCCATCTATCAGGAGCAGACGCTGTTGTCGGCCATGTGGATGAAAGACAACATCAGAGGTTTCTGGCCCCATTACATGCATTATTGGCAGTTGCATCCCGACAAACGCATTCCCACGCACTATCAGGAGGCAGCCTATCTCTATGCGATGTTAGAGCCACAGCATGTGGATGTAAACAGATTAAACATAGACCCCAAGGTCATCCAGAGTTACAATCAGTTCATGAAGCAGGCTACTTCACTCATGCAATCAGGCAACACGGAAGAGCAGCTGAAGGAGTTGATGTACGACAGCTTTGGACACACCTTCTTCTATGAGTACTATCTTATCAGACATCAAAAGCTCTATTAGAATTGAGAGTTGAGAAATGAGAATTTATTATGACATTATGAGACAATTATCATATCTGACAATATTGGCTGCGACAATCCTCATGACAGCCTGCGGATCAGTGACAGTACCCGACAACTACTCGAAGTCTGACTCCCTGCCGAAGATCTATCCTGACTATATCAACGTGACGGTGCCCTATAACATAGCACCGCTGACCTTCGAGCTCGACGAGGAGGCAGACAATATGATTGTGCGCTATTCGTTTGGCGACCAGGAGATTCTTTGCGAGGAGAAGGCACAACCCACCATGGACGAATGGCACCAGCTGACCGCAAAGGCCAAGGGCAAAGCCATCAAGGTAGAGGTATTTGAACAGAAGAACGACCAGTGGACGCTGATGAAGCCGTTCAGCATCAACGTGTCGCCAGACCCCATCGATCCCTATATCAGCTACCGACTCATATCGCCGTCGTATGTCACCTACGAGGAATTGAGCATCAACCAGCGCTGTCTGGAGAATTACGACGAGAGCGTGATATACTCGAACATGCTATGCTCCACCGAGAAAGATGGACAGTGTATCAACTGCCACAACTACCAGCAGTATAACCCTGACCGCATGCTGTTCCATGCCCGTCAGAACCTGGGTGGAACGGTGATTGCCTATGACGGTGAGATACAGAAGATTGACATGAAGAACGACTCCATCATCTCTGCCGGTGTCTATCCCACATGGCATCCCACCATGAAGTATATCGTGTTCTCAACCAACAAGACAGGACAGTCGTTCCATACACGCGACCTAAACAAGATTGAGGTATTTGATGCCATGAGCGACCTGATTGCCTACGACCTGGAGAACAATACGGTGACGAACATCGAGAACCGTCCTGACGAGTTCGAGGTTTATCCTTTCTGGGCCCCTGATGGCAAGACGCTCTACTTCTGTAGTGCTCACTTCGAGTATAATGACAGTATAGAGTCGAAGGATGCTGATGTCATCTTCCATGCCAAGGAAGTACGCTACAACATCTACAAAAAGAGTTTCGATCCGAAGACAAAGACGTTTGGTGAACGTGAGACGGTATTTGTGGCAGATACCCTGGGAAAGAGTGCCACACTTCCTCGTATCTCGCCAGATGGTCGCTACCTGATGTTCACACTCGGCGCTTACGGATGCTTCCACATCTGGCACCACGATGCCGACCTCTATCTGATGGACCTGCAGACAGGTGATGTACGCGCTATGGATGAGATCAACTCCGATGATACCGAGAGCTATCACTCTTGGTCTAGCAACGGCAGATGGGTCATCTTCAGCAGCCGTCGTGACGATGGAGGTTACACCCGTCCCTTCATGGCACATATCGATAAGAATGGTGTGGGTAGCAAACCTTTTGAATTGCCCTCTGCCGATCCCGACTACCACCGTCTGTTCATGAAGAGCTATAATATTCCTGAGTTCATGAAAGGGCCTGTAAAGATTTCACCTCAGACATTTGCATCCAAGCTGAAGAAGCAAGGTACACCTGTTACATACGTCTCAACACATCGTTAACCATGAAGAGAGAAGAGCGCTACAGCATCATCCTAAGCCGTTTTCGTGAGCTGATGCCCAATGCCCAGACCGAACTGGAGTTTGGCAGTGTGTTTCAGCTCCTCGTAGCTGTCATCCTCAGTGCCCAGTGTACGGACAAGCGGGTGAATATGGTGACACCCGAGCTGTTCCGTCGTTTCCCCGACGCGCGTACAATGGCACAGGCAGAGCCCGATGAAGTGCTGGAATACGTAAAAAGCGTCAGCTATCCCAATGCAAAAGCTAAGCATCTGGTAGAGATGGCCCGACAACTGATGGAACGTCATGCTGGTGAGGTGCCATCAGACTTCGATCAGCTTCTCGACCTGCCAGGCGTGGGACGTAAAACAGCCAATGTCATTCAGGCTGTGGCCTTCGGTAAGTCGGCAATGGCTGTCGATACCCATGTGTTTCGCGTCAGCCATCGTCTTGGACTGGTCTCCAAGAAAGACAATACGCCTTTCAAGGTGGAACAGACCTTAGTGAAGCATATTCCTGCCGAAGATATTCCGCTTGCACACCACTGGCTGATCCTGCATGGCCGCTATGTATGCACAGCGCGCACCCCTCATTGTAAGGAATGCGCACTGTCTGATGTTTGTGCTTTTCACTCTACTACTTCTTCCCAGTAAAGCACCGCACCGTTCTTTCTGGCGGGGTCTGCTCCCGGGAAGTCCATTGAATAAGGACTGCCCGTAGTGGGACTCTTACCCAAGTACTTGTGGTTATCCATCGAGAGGAGCATGAAGTCGTGGTCCAGATAGTCCTGCCAGAGGAATATTTCAGCCTCTTCGCCTTTATCGGTGAAACGCACGTCACCAGGAAGACCATTACCATAGACCTTCACAAAGCGACCGTCGGCACATTGCAGAGACACGAGACCAACGCCACGGTCAATGACACGGAACTGCGTCAGCAGACTCTTGTCACCAACGCGGGTATCATGGAGAAGACCATGCTTCAGGGCGATGGCAGGACGATTTGTAGCCTTGTTGATAATGTGTACCACCTTGTTGTAGGGAATATTCTGCGATCGGTCGGCCATTGGTTCCTCTACAGTGAAGTTGTCAAACTCGACATAGCCGCCTTTCTGACCTTTCACATTGAAGGCAAATAGAGCATGACGTGAGCCCTGAAAGGTAATGAGCTGATATGAGAGCGGCATTATACGTCCCATGGTCTTAAACTCCTTACCATCAAGACTATAGGCATACTGGGCCTGGTCGTGATCATAGTCGCCAATACAACGGAACCAGATCTTTCCGTCGGGCAAACTGACAGGAACGTCAATGGTATCATTGGTCAGCTGTTCAAAACAGCGAAGGATATATGGACTCTCATTTTTTGATTCTTTCATTCTTTCATTTTTCACGATGCCTATCCACGAGCAAGGCACATTGATATTGCCAAGACCACAGACATCACCATCTTTCATTCCCTTAGTATAGAGTTCAACAGTAGCTATTGACTTCGGACCTATGACACGTTGGGTGAGCGTGTTGCGTGCCCACATCAGCTGTTCTGCTGGCTGTGCCTGGATGCGCAACTTACCACCCTTCAAGCTCCACAGTTTGTCGTTAGGGTTGTGGTTCCACTGCCAGATGGGCTTCAGTGTCTTACCATTAAAATCGTCGCTGCGTTCGTAGGGGGCAGACATGGGCTGCGGTTTATTGTCAGGACCGTAGCTGCTGAGGGCAGTAGCGCGACAGTTGACATCGGCATCAGGCTTGAACCATGTCCTTGGGGCACGACCCAGATTGCCTTTCAGTCCCACCATCGGCCAACCATCCTCCCATGTCATGGGCATCAGGCAGACGGTACGTCCAATAGAGTGGAAGTCCTGCATAAAGAGTGCCCACCAGGAGCCGTCTTTTGCCTGCACAATACCACCCTGATGGGCGTTGCTACAGGCTGTAGCGTTCACATCGACAGGACCAAGGCGGAAGTTTGAGCCATCGGGAACAATACGGCCACGCCATTGTGTGAGCGAAGCGGCATGATAGCCGTAGGTCTCATCGGCCGTGATGACCCTTGTCTCGTATGGTCCCCAGATATTCTTCGAGCGTGAGCAAAGGGTTCGGCCATTGGGTGAGTAGTCGGTAGAGATAAGGTAATACATCCCATCAATCTTATACATGTGGTGTCCCTCGCCGATGCCGTTACCATCAGGGATAATCACACGGTCAGAGCCCTCCACGGGTCCACTCATGTCGGGTTTCAGTTCCGTACAATGTACCTCACCATACTTATGGATGGCGTATATCTTACCATCATCGTCAAACAGCACACCCAGATCGTAGATATTACCTTTCATATTATGGTGCGTCCATGGACCCTTGATATCTTTGCTGGTATAACATTGCAGTCCCTTACCGTTGACATTGGAGAACACATAGAACTGACCATTGGCATAACGGATGCAGGGAGCCCAGATGCCCTCACCATACACCTCACCACGATTCTTGCCTTGAGGTCCGCTCAGCGAGAAGGCTGGGTCATCGAAGTCAAAACGGTCGAAGCAATAGGAAGCAAACTCCCAGTTCACCAAGTCCTTGGAGTGAAGTATCACCAAACCAGGAACAGCATGCATCGTCGTACCTGCCAGATAATAGTCATCGCCCACACGGATGACATCAGGGTCACTGAACTCATCATAGAACAAGGGATTCGTAAACGTGCCGTTACCATTATCGGCAGTCCATGAGGTGGTCTGTGCACCTCCTGTTAATGCAAATAACCAAAAGCCAAAAGCCAGAAGTAGTCTATTCATATCTATTCAGTTAGTATTTTCTGCTGCAAAGATACAAATAAAATAAGAATTATGAATTAAGAATTAAGAATTATTATATTGTTGGCACGGTATTTGCAGAAGTAAAGGCAGAACAATAAACAAAACAACAAAAAGATATGCAAAAAGGTAACATTGGGGTTACAACCGAGAACATCTTCCCCGTCATCAAAAAGTTTCTCTATAGCGATCAGGAGATTTTCCTGCGTGAGATGGTCAGCAACGCTGTCGATGCCACTCAGAAGTTGAAGACGCTGGCTACACAGGGCGAATATAAAGAAGAACTGGGCGACCTGACCGTTCGCGTGAGTCTGGATGCCGACAAAGGTACCATCACCATCAGCGACCACGGTATCGGCATGACCGAAGAGGAGATCGACAAGTACATCAACCAGATTGCTTTCTCAGGTGTTACCGACTTCCTGGAGAAGTACAAGGACAATGCCAACAACATCATCGGACACTTCGGTCTGGGTTTCTACTCTTCATTCATGGTATCGAAGAAGGTAGAGATCATCACCAAGTCATACAAGGAAGGTAGCAAGGCTGTGAAGTGGAGTTGCGACGGCTCGCCTGCCTACGAGATTGACGATGCCGAGCGTGCTGACCACGGATCTGACATCATCCTCTATATTGACGATGACTCCAAGGAGTTTCTTGACAAGAACAAACTCGAGGGTCTGCTGAACAAGTACTGTAAGTTCCTGCCTGTGCCCATCGTCTTCGGCAAGAAGCAGGAATGGTCTTCAGAGCAGAAAAAGATGGTGGACACCGCTGATGACAATATTATAAATAATGTGGCTCCACTGTGGACGTCGGCTCCGTCGACGTTAAAGGACGAGGACTACAAGTCGTTCTATCGCACCCTCTACCCCATGCACGATGAACCCCTGTTCTGGATTCACCTCAACGTGGATTATCCCTTCAACCTCACGGGTATCCTCTACTTCCCCCGCATCAAGAACTCGCTGGAGCTGCAGAAGAACAAAATTCAGCTGTATTGCAACCAGGTCTTCGTGACCGACCAGGTGGAAGGCATTGTACCTGAGTTCCTCACCCTGCTGCATGGTGTCATCGACTCACCCGATATTCCTCTGAACGTCTCGCGTTCTTACCTGCAGAGCGACCGCGAGGTGAAGAAAATCTCTACCTATATCACCAAGAAAGTTTCTGACCGTCTGAAGGCCATCTTCAACGAGGACCGTAAGGCCTACGAAGAGAAGTGGGACGACCTGAAGCTCTTCATCAACTACGGCATCCTTACCGAGGAGAATTTCTACGACCGCGCTAAGGACTTCTCACTACTCAAGGATACTGAAGGCAAGTACTTTACCTTCGACGAATACAAGACGCTCATCGAGGCTGCCCAGAAGGACAAGGATGGTAACCTCATCTATCTCTATGCCACCAACAAGGACGACCAGTACTCTTACATCAAGGCTGCTCAGGACAAGGGCTACTCCGTACTGCTCCTTGACGGACAACTTGACGTACCCTGTATCCAGACCTTGGAGCAGAAGTTCGAGAAGTCAAGGTTCACCCGCGTAGATGCTGATACCGTAGATCACCTTATTCAGAAGGAAGACAAGCCCAAGACTGATCTGAGTGACACAGAGCGTGACAATCTGTCAGCCGTATTCCAGAGTCAGATGCCAAAGCTTGACAAGGCCGAGTTCATCGTTGAGGTCAACGCACTGGGTGCTGAACAGCGTCCTGTGGTCATCACTCAGAACGAGTGGATGCGCCGTATGAAGGAGATGAGCCGTTATCAGAGCGGCATGAGCTTCTATGGTCAGATGCCCGACTCCTTCAACATCGTGCTCAATAGCGACCACCGCCTCATCAAGGATATCCTCTCAACCTTCAACACTCAACTCTCAACTGATTTGGCGCCTATCGAGGCCGAGATCAAGGGACAGGAGGCTCGTCTGGCTGCCCTTAACCAGCAGACCGAAGGAAAGAAACCCGAGGAGATCAGTCAGGATGTGAAGGACGACAAGGCCAATACCCAGAAGGCCATCGACGAGCAGAAAGCCAAGAAGGAAGGTGTGATCAGCGGTTTCGCTGCCAAGAACGACATCGTTCACCAGCTCATCGACCTGGCCCTGCTCCAGAACGGCATGCTTAAGGGCGAAGCCTTGGATAAGTTCCTGCAGCGTAGCGTGGAACTGATTAAAGGATAATAAAATCCTTTAAGGAGCTTAGGAGTTTAGAAGATTAGGAGTTCAGGAGTTCGCTCTTGAACTCCTTTTCAATAGTAGGAAAGAATTTTTCTGTGTCAGAAAACAGCGCATCCTACGTCAGAAAACAACATTTTCTACGTCAGAAAACGGTATTTTCTGCGTCAGAAAAAAATATTTTCCGCGTCAGAAAAATTTTCAACTATTTGCTACCACTCCAAAAATTGCTACCACCACTCACAAATATTTAAATACCAGCATATTACATTCCACGTGGTAGAGTGGTAGCAATTTTACTAAAAAACATTTTTTGTAATTTCCTTGGTTTTTTCCTCGCTTATTTGTAACTTTGCGACCACAAAAAATAATAAAAACAAAGAACAATCAAGCTATGAAACCCAAGCAACTATTACTAACATGCCTCTTTGCTGGCGCTTTTGCCACAAATGCAAATGCCCAGGAGGAGTACTACGACATCACGGACTACTATCTGGAGAATCCTACCTTCTCGGCGTCTTTCGACTACGACAAGGATGCTACCGGCGACGTCAAGAACACAGTCAAGGACGTGAGTGGATGGACACTCGACAATACCACACAGAAGTCCAATGCCATCGGTGCCACCTTCCAATATGGTACGGCAGCAACATTCTACGATGCTGCCATCCCAGCAACAGACCCTGACGGTCAGTCAACAGGCGGCTGTCTGGCGCTTGCTGCGTCTTTCGCCTATCAGGTCACGTACTATCAGAACGTCAAACTGCCTGTTGGCAAGTACCTGCTGGTTGTTAACTACCGTAACTGCAACCCAGAGGCCGACGGTGGTAGCAGCACTACCGGATGGTGGGTATCATCGTCTGCTGTTGCAACATCATCGCTCACCACTTTTACTTATGGCGAATGGAAGACCGACAGTATCAGCTTCGAACTGACCGAGCTCACCGCCGGACAAATCAAAGTGGGATTCAAGTCAGCAACAGGACTGCCTAAGAAAAAAGCTTTGCTGGCTATCGACCGTGTCAAACTGTTGCGTGACACACCTTATGGCGACATCGACGACTACGAACAGCCTCCCGTTGTTGTCACCGACACCCGTTATGCACGCGGTGCGACAATGGCCTTTGGACGTATCAAGTCCATAAAGGCAGAGAGTGTGGCTGAACGTGGCTTCTGCTGGAGCGAGAACCCAGAACCCACCATCAACGACCATAAGACCACGGAGACGCTCTCTGGTACCATCTACGTGCTGAATGAACTGACGCCAGCCACCAAGTACTATATGCGTGCCTATGCCAAGACGGAGACTGGTAAGGTGGGCTATGGTGACGTTATCAAGTTCTACACCATCCCCAAGGGCAACGTCACCGTCACATGGTACACCTGTGACGTCGCAGATGTCAACACTCGCATGAACGCGGCAGCAAAACAGGCTGCTGATATCTTCAACGCCCTGACCAGCATCAACAAAGGCTTCGGCGTGGGCTACAGTCCTGGCACACCCACGGCAGACTGTGCTTATCAAGATGCGCCCTGGATCAACATGGGCTCCAACCCCAGTTACCAGCGCACAGGAACGCTCATGCACGAGATGCAGCACGGACTGGGTGTCATCTCCTACTCCACGCACTGGAGCGGTAACATCCTCCGTGCAGGTGAAGGTACGGGCGATTGGTTGGGTGACCGTGTATCAGCCTTCCTCGACTTCTGGGACAACACCACAGGATCACATCTGCATGGTGACACCCAACACATGTGGCCTTATGGCGTCAACGGTGCCAGCGAGGACAACGGCAAACTGGAGACCTACTATGCCAACGCCATGATTGGACAGGCACTCGGTGAGGACGGTCTGCAGCACAACTCCAAGACTTTTGCAGAGCCCTACTATGCGTTCGACCAGGAAGATGACGTCAAGTACTACATCAAGAGTGAGTCAGAGACCTATGGTCGCAACACAGGCTTCCTCATCCCCCATGCCAACGGACAACTGTTCTGGCACGAAATGACACCCGAGGAGGCTGTGATGAACGACAGTACGGCATGGTACATCACCTTCACGCCCGAAAACCAGTACTATCAGTTCCGTAACGCAGCCACAGGACAGTACCTCACCTATTCAGTTGGTTTCAAGACACTTAACCGCTCAAAGCTCACTGCCAACGACAACCTTCACCTGATGAAAGGACGTGTTGATGTGCCTTTCGGCGACACCAACAAACGGGGCTACTGGATCATCCATCCCACGAATGACTTGTCGCCCAAGGCTCTCCTGGCCAAGGCTATCGGATACACATCAAATGAGGTCTTTAACATCTCCAACGATGCCGTCGCACAGCGCTGGCTCATCCTGACGGCTGCCGAGATGGGTGTTCAGGAGGTTGAAGGCATCAAGACTGTCACCAACAGCCAACAGCCGACAGATAACTGCTACTACGACCTGCAGGGGCGTAAGGTGGCTAACGGACAGAAGCCGACAGCAAAAGGCCTCTATATCATCAACGGACAAAAGGTCATCCTGAAATAAACAGCCACTTTGTTTGGCGAGTTCGAATATTGTTTGTACCTTTGCAGCCAAATTATAGAAAAGCATTGATTATGACAACAGAAAAGGTGATTAACGAAGGCGAGGAGAAGCGTAGCCTCAGCTTTGTGGAACAGATTGTGAAGGATGATTTGGAGAATGGTAAGAACGGCGGTCGCTTGCAGACGCGTTTCCCACCTGAGCCCAATGGTTACCTGCATATCGGTCACGCCAAGGCTATTGCCATCGACTTCGGACTGGCCAAGAAATATGGTGGCGAGTGCAACCTGCGCTTCGACGACACCAACCCCGTGAAGGAGGATACAGAGTATATCGAGAGTATTGAGCACGACATCAAGTGGTTGGGCTTCCAGTGGGCTAACGTCTATTACGCCAGCGACTACTTCCAGCAGCTGTGGGACTTCGCCGTATGGCTCATCAAGCAGGGCCGCGCCTATGTCGATGAGCAGAGTGCCGAGGTCATCGCCCAGCAGAAGGGTACCACGACGCAGGCTGGCACCAACAGTCCCTATCGTGACCGTCCCGTGGAAGAGAACCTGCGTCTGTTCGAGTTCATGAACAGCGGCAAGTGCGAACCAGGCACCCTGGTGTTGCGCGCCAAGATCGATATGGCTCATCCCAACATGCTGTTCCGTGACCCGTTGATGTACCGCGTACTCAACATTCCCCACGTGAAGACCGGCAACAAATGGAATGCCTACCCCATGTACGACTTCACCCACGGCCAGAGTGACTACTTGGAGGGTGTCACCCACTCATGGTGCACCCTGGAGTTTGTGGAGCACCGTCCCCTCTACGATCTCTTTGTACAGTGGATGCGTGAGTGGGCTGCCGACTGCGGCGCAACAGCCGAGAGCGGTAGCAAACTCTACACTCTACACTCTACACTCTCAACTTACCAAGGTCCCCGTCAGACCGAGTTCAACAAGCTGAACCTGAACTACACGTTGCTCTCGAAGCGCAACCTGCTGGCAATGGTCGATAGCGGACTGGTCAGCGGCTGGGACGATCCCCGTATGCCAACCATCTGCGGTCTGCGTCGTCGTGGCTACTCGCCCGAAGGCCTGCTGAAGTTCATCGACAAGATTGGCTATACCAAGATGGATGCCTTGAACGACATGGCCCTGCTGGAGAGTGCCATCCGTGACGATCTGAACAGTCGTGCCCAACGTGTCAGCGCTGTGCTCGATCCTGTGAAGGTCATCATCACCAACTATCCTGAAGACAAGGTAGAGCTGCTGACAGCTGTGAACAATCCTGAGAACGAGGCCGACGGCACCCACACTGTAGAGTTCACCCGTGAGTTGTGGATTGAACGCGACGACTTCATGGAGGTGGCCGAGAAGAAGTTCATGCGCTTGGCACCTGGTAAGGAGGTTCGTCTGAAGAACGCCTATATCATCAAGTGTGACGAGGAGCACCCCTGCGACAAGGATGCCGACGGACGTGTGACCACCATCTACTGCACCTACGATCCTGAGACACGCAGCGGTATGCCTGGTGCTGACCGTAAGATTAAGGGTAAGACCCTGCACTGGGTGAGCTGCCACAATGCTGTGAAGGCCGAGGTGCGTCTGTACGACCGTCTGTGGAAGGTGGAGAACCCACGCGACGAGCTGGCTCGCATCCGCGAGGAACAGCAGTGTGACGCTGTGACTGCCATGAAGCAGATGATCAACCCCAACTCCCTCACCGTCTTGAAGGACTGCTATATCGAGCCCTTTGCTGCCACCATGCAGCCCCTCGCCTACCTGCAGTTCCAGCGCATCGGCTACTTCAATGTCGATCAGGACTCTACGCCCGAGCACCCCGTCTTTAACAAGACGGTAGGGCTCCGCTCATAAGACCCATAAGTCCTATAAGCCCTATAGGACCTATAGGTCCCATAAACCAAAGTCCCCTATGAAGAAAACTGGCGACGAATACCTGGACAGCGAAGAGTTTCGCGAACTGTTGGCAACCTACGAAGAGGCTGTCAGCACAGGACAGCCAGTGTTTCTCGATGCCGATGAGCTGTCGGAGATTGCCGACTACTACCAGATGAATGAACAGACGGACAAAGCCGATGAAGCCATCAATATGGCACTGAGTCTGTCACCTGGTGCCATCATGCCGCTGACCTACAAGATCCACGAGGCCCTCTATTACAATAAGGTGGAGGAAGCCGAAGCGTATCTGGACCAGATCATCGAGACCGACGAGCCCGACTACATCTACGACAAGACCGAGATCATGTTGGCAAAAGGTCTTGTCGATGAGGCCGACCAGATGTTACAGGAGCTCTTGCGAGAGCTGCCGGCGGATGAAGTGCAGGACTTTGTCGTTGACGTTGCCAACATCTTCCAGGAGAATGGTCTCAACAAGAAAGCCTTGGAATGGATGCAACGCAGCACCCATGAAGAGACGCCCGACTATAAGGAGCTGATGGCACGCACGCTCTTCGGACTTGGCAAGTACAAGGACAGCGAACGCCTGTATAACGAGCTCATCGACACCAATCCTTTCTCCAAACGCTACTGGAACGCCCTCGCCTCGACACAGTTCATGCGAGAGGACTACCAGGGTTCCGTTCAGAGCAGCGAATATGCGTTGGCCATCGACCCCCAGGACCCCGACGGACTGATATCCAAGGCCAACGGACTCTTCCGACTGGAGAACTATGAAGAGGCCGCCAAGTACTACCAGCGCTATGAGGAGATTGTGGACAACGATGACTTCTCCCTGCTGCATCACGCCACCTGTCTGCTAAACACCGGACATGGCGACGAAGGTCTCGACCTTCTGAAGCGGGCAGCCACCGTGGCATGTAGTGAGCCCTATACCGACGACAACCCCTCGCCTTTCATTGCCGACATATTCGAGGAACTGGCCTTCGCGCTGTCAGAGAGAGGTATGACCGACGAGGCGATGGCCTACCTGAACAAGACCGACGCCCTCGACTGTGACCATATCCAGATGACCATCGTCAAGGGACATATCCTGTTGGCAGCCGGACAGTATGCCGAGGCAGAGCAGATGTACCAGAAGGCCATCATGGACAGTGAAACGCCCGACAAGGCCTTCCTGCGCGTTGCCGTATCCGTCTATGACAACCGTTATGTGGAGACGGCCTACAAGATGATGAAGACCTACTTCACCATCGTCCCGCCCAACAACCGTGACGGCTATGCCTATATGGCACTCTGCTGTTATGACCTGAAGTTGCACGACGAGTTCCTGCACTATCTCCTCGAAGCTTGTCAGCGCAATCCGCATGAATGTCGCATGGTTCTCTCTCACCTCTTCCCCGAAGAGGTTTTACCAGAGAACTACTACGATTACATGATCAGTTCATAGTTCATAGTTCATAATTCATAATTCATAGTTCATAATTCATAGTTCATAGTTCATAATTCATAATTCATAGTTCATAATTCATAGTTTTCAACTAATCATATCTTTCATCTAAAAATGAACTGGCTTCTTAGCAATCTCACATATCCCAATATCCTGCTCTTGATGCTACTCGAGAGCACCGTCATCCCCGTACCGTCCGAACTGGTGGTGGCACCTGCCGCCTATCATGCCGCCTCGGGACAGCTGAACGTTTTCCTCGTTGTGCTCTTTGCCACCATCGGAGCAGGCATCGGTGCCACCATCAACTACGTCGTGGCACTCTATGTGGGTCGTCCCGTTATCTACAAGTTCGCCAACAGCAAATGGGGTAAGATGTGTCTGCTCACAGAAGAGAAAGTGAAAAAAAGTGAGCAGTATTTCGACAACCACGGCATCGCAGCCACTCTTACCGGTCGTCTCATTCCTGGCATCCGCCACCTTATCAGCATACCCGCAGGACTGGCACGCATGAACTACTGGAAGTTCCTGCTCTATACGCTTCTGGGTGCCGGCGCATGGCACACCATCCTCGCAGCACTGGGCTGGTATCTGCACTCCGTCGTTCCCGAGAACGAACTTCAAAGCACCATCAAACAGTACAACCACTATATCGTCATCGGCATCATCGCTATCGTTGCCCTTGCCGTACTGGTCATTATCTGGAAACATAAGAAAACTAAAAAAGCATAGTCACTATGGCACAACAGAACAATCATCTCGTCATCATGGCGGGCGGCGTAGGCAGCCGCTTCTGGCCAATGAGCACAGAAGAAAAGCCCAAACAGTTTATCGACGTACTGGGAACAGGAAAGACACTGCTACAGCTCACCGTCGAGCGTTTCGGTCAACTCATCGACCCGAAGAACGTCTGGGTGGTGACCAACCAACGCTATGTGGACATCGTCAGCGAACAGTTGCCCGACATGCCGCGTGAAAACATCCTCTGTGAGCCCTGCCGTCGTAATACCGCACCTTGTATCGCCTACGTGTCGTGGCGCATCAAGGCCAAAGACCCCAAAGCCAATATCGTGGTGACACCCAGCGACCATGTGGTGATGAATGTGCAGGAGTTCCAGCGCGTCATCAGTAGCTGTATGGACTTCACTGCCGACAGCGATGCCATCGTCACGCTGGGTATGAAACCCACACGTCCCGAGACGGGCTATGGTTATATCCAGGCCGACCTGTCCAACAGTTCGCTGCGCAACAAGCAGGTATTCCGTGTGGACACCTTCCGCGAGAAACCCGACCTGCAGACAGCCCAGGAATATATCAAGAAGAGCAACTACTTCTGGAATGCCGGCATCTTCATCTGGAACGTATCGACCATTGTCAATGCCTTCCGTGTGTACCAGCCCAAGCTGAACAAGATCTTCGAGCAGCTGTTGCCCGTCTATGGCACACCCCAGGAACAGGAGGCCATCAACCAGCACTTCCCCAAGTGCGAGAACATCTCCGTGGACTATGCCATCATGGAGAAGGCAGAAGAGATCTTCGTCTGTCCCGCCGACTTCGGCTGGAGCGACCTCGGCACATGGGGTTCCCTGCAGACACACAGCAAGCGCGACCTCTACGGTAATGCCTGCATCGGTGAGAACATCAGTCTCTTTGAGTCGCACAACTGTATCGTGCACACCCGACAGGAGAAGAAGGTCGTCGTGCAGGGTCTCGACGGTTACATCGTTGCCGAAAACGATGATACGCTGCTCATCTGCAAACTCTCAGAAGAACAGCGCATCAAACAGTTCAGCAGCGAAAGCTAACGTCCGTTAACTCCCGCGGTCGCAGACCGCTAACTTCCGGTAACTTCCGTTAACTACTGCATCCTCCTGAGTCCTTCCCAGCGGACGTTCCACGTGCCGTCCTGGGGGAACCCAGGGTTGTAGGGAAGCATGCATCCTTCCCACCCTGCGCACATCATGGCAATGGCTGTCAACAGGGCACCGTTGCCAGGCAGGTACAGACGCAACCGTCCGTCCTGGTAGTTGTGACCATTGGGCAGGTAGGTATTCTTCTGCACGTCCATCATCAGCGCATCAACAGCCTTCTGTGGCTCGCCCAAGCGGGCGGCAGCCATCGCCGTCATGCCATAGTCCCATCCCCACGTTGTGGGCCAGTTCCAGTTATCGAACACCCATTGCAGGGTACTGTGCGCAACGGTTCCACCGTTGCGGCTATTCACCGGCAGCAGCCCGAACACCCCCAGCACGGCGGGGTGGTCGCTGCGGCTCTTCAGCAGGAAGTCCTCCTCAGCAATCTCCTTGCCATTGTTGTGCGTGCCCGTGTTGAAGGGATCGAAGCCCTGACTCTTGGCAGCATTGTTGAAAGGATGCAGCGGTCGGCCCGCCATCAACAATCCCTCCTGCTGGTACGATGATGCCTTGCTGTTTATGACATCCTCCTGCTGTGGCAGCGGGGCCAGACGGGCAATAATCTCATCCCATTCAGGGTGCCGCTGAAGGCCCTGTCGTTCGCGCCACTGCTGGGCCTTCTCCAAACCATAGCGCCAATACGCCAGCTCGAACGGATGGTCATAGGAAAAATCCTTCGACATCGATTCCTGCATAGCGGTAACGCCAATGAGATGATACTGCTTGGCGATGGAACCGCCAGCCGCAGTGCGCGCGGTGCCTTTCCCAGAAGCAGTGTGTGCAGCGGTTTTATCGCCGCAACCAGCGAAATCGGCCATGAAGGCCGCTGTCTCTTCCACTTGCTGTGCATAGGCTTTCAGCGTGGCCTCCGTAGGATGGGCACGATAGGCCTCCTCTGCCAGATAAATATAGTGTGGCTGTTGCCAGATAAGGAACGAGCCGGTATTCGACGGTGCCTCCCCCGCCCAGGGATCGGTCATCTTCATCCAGCGCACGCCCTTAAACCCCTGTCGCTGTGCAATCTCCTTGGCAATGGGATAGGCCACCTCGTTATACCAACGAAGGTTACGGATGATGGTCTCGGAACGGTTCCACAGGGCGAAGGGCATCAGATGCCACCACGTCATCTCCAAGTGCGGACGACCATACCATGAGTTGTACGTCAGTCCGGTCTCCTGTGGTGGCATACTGCCATCGCAGTTGATGCGGCTGAGGTACTGCGAGAGCACCACACGGCGTTCCAGCTCCTTGGCCCGCGGGTCGGTGCACTGTGAGAAATCGACGATAGCGCCCTCCTTCCACCACGTGTTCCATGCCTTCATCACACGACGCAGCTGCTGGTCAAAGACCGGAGCCTCTGCTTCGGCAAGAACTGTTTCGTATGCGACCATAGCATGGTCGCTCAACGGACGGTACTCAGCCTGCACGACAAGCACATCGTCGTTGGTAGAGAGCTCAAAATGATGGGGCGCGCACTCCTCGATGGAAGCATCGCCCTGCCACGTCAGCAGCAGATAATAACGCGTATCATCAAGCGTTCGCTCGATCACAGCAGCATGGTCATTATGGGCGACAAGGCGCGAAGCATGGGCTTCAGGTTTACTCCAATCATTGCCATCATCACAGTGATTACCAGATGGATACGAGAAGTTTATCTTCATCTTAAGCTGCTGCTTTTTCAGCAACGGACTCTTGATACGATAGACCACTGCATCACGATCCTGCAGCCCTGCAGTGATGACATCGACGGGAGCGCCGTCGGCCACAAAGTGCGACTCGATGGTGCCGTCAAAGAGCTTCAATTCCTGACGTATCTCCGTCAGGTCCTTCAAGGCGATAGCCTCACCATTGGCATGGGTCATCGACAGGCCGATAGTGCCCAGATTCAGACGATGGGGATTGACACGGAAATATTGCGTGGCTTGCACGTTGCGTTCCGTCACGCCCTCGCGATTGGGCTTGTACTCTACGGCATAGACCTCTTGATGACCGTGTCCCAGGTCCATGCTCCGCAGCGTCTCGGCATGCGTCAGGGCATTGGTGTTTTCGAACTTATGCCATCCCCATTCGGACATGGCTGTCAGAGGCACACCTGCCTCATAATCAAAAGGGAACGACTGCAGACCGGTAACATCGACGGTGGTAGCGAAGCGACCGTTGCCAACCGACAGCGATGCCAGCGGATCTGCCTCACGGATGACGGGGTTGTTGCGGGTGACCACCGCCTTGCGGTCGATGGGATTTTCGAGAGCCTCGATGTTCAGTCCTAAGCGCTCCATCTCGAGCGATGCCCAGATAAACGGACCAATGCCCTTCGCATCGTTGTCGCGAATGGCTTCCGAGAGATAGTACGCATACGAGCCGTCGCGCCGTTTGTTCTCCTTCACCTTAGGTGCCGCCTTCAGCACCTTCTCGCTGACACCCGGACCAAGTCCAGCCACTGCGCAGCAGTTAGTCAGCGAGATGGTCTTGTCGTCGTTGATGCGGATGAAGTTCTTGATGATACCCTTGTAGGCTTTCACGCCCGCATCACGGTACTTCTCACCCACATACCCTTTGTTGTAGGCTTTCAGCAGGGCGTAGGCGAACATTGCCGAGCAGGTCGATTCCAAGTAGTTACCCTCACGTTCGGGCGAGTCCATCACCTGGTACCACACACCACTTTGCCTGTCCTGCCACTTGATGATCGCATCAAGGTCCTTCTTCAACAGATCAATAACCTCACCACGACGGGCATAGTCCTCGGGCAGCGCATCGAGCAGTTCTATCAGCGCCATCGTGAACCAGCCCTGGGCCCTTCCCCAGCAGTGTTGCGAGAGACCCGTCTCCTTGTCGGCCCAGAACATCTCGCGGGTCTCGTCCCACGCATGACGGTTCAGGCCAGTGTTCTTATCGAGCGTCCGCTGGTAGGTGACAGTAATCTGATTGACGACATCGTCGTAAATGGCCTTCGAGGCCTTCGATGGCTTCGATGGCATCGAGGGCATCGAGGGCTCCGAGGCCTTCGATGCCTTCGAGGCCCCATTGACTATCGGTGCCGTCAGGCACCGAAAGGGCAAGCCCATGAAGATACCATCCAACCACACCTGGTACGCATAGATGGCCTTGTGCCAGAACACCTTGTCGGCCACCGTGCGCGGCTGCTTGTCCAGCTGCCGCATCATCGTCTGCAGGGCGATGAGGTTTTTCTTCTCAGGTGCTATCTGATACATACGGGCCACGAAATGGCCCGTACGAATATTATCTAAGTTGTAGTCTTCCAGCTTGTAACCTGTGATGTTGCCTTGCTGGTCAATCATCTTGTCGGTGTATTGTCGGCAGTAGTCCCAGATGTCGTTGCCCCCATGTTGCAGGTAGGTATCGAGCATCGCCTCCAGCTCGATACCCATCACGTAGCTCCATTTGGGTTTGGTGGAGAAGTCGAGCATATACGACTCGGGGGTGCGTTTCATCTCCGAGTAGGTCATCCACTGCGAGTAGTTCTTGAAAGGTTTTTCTGTCAGCGACAGACTGCCGTTGATATAGAGACCGTCGAAGCGCACGTCGCGCGTCTTTCCCTTGATGCTGTTGCCATCCTTCACACCGTTGAAGCGACAGTTCTTCACGTTGATGTCATAGACGTTGCAGATGGTGTCGAAGGCGATGATCTGCACGCCGTACTGTGACTTCTCGCAAGTGACATTCTCGATGTTCACATTGCGCACCGTTGGCAGGAACCCGCGACAGCACAGCTCGTTGGGTTCATAGTCGAGGTTGATCTTCAGCACCGACTCCTTGCACACGCCCACCTTGATATTACGTGCGTTGATGTTCTCGATGATGCCGCCGCGACACGAATTGGTCTTGATGCGGATGACGCGCTCCAGCTCGGGCGAGTCCATCACGTTGTCGTGGGCAAACACGTTGCGGCAGCCACCGCTGATCTCCGAACCGATGACCACGCCACCGTGTCCGTTCTTCATCTCACAGTTGCGGATGATGATGTTCTGCGAAGGGATGTTCCACAGACGACCGTCGTTGTTGCGTCCGCTCTTGATGGCGATACAGTCGTCGCCGGTATTGAAGAAGCAGTTCTCTATCAGCACACGGTCGCACGACTCGGGGTCGCAGCCGTCACCGTTTGGACCGTCGTTGGTAATCTGCACACCACGCACCGTCACATCGTTTGACAGCAGCGGATGGATGACCCAGAACGGCGAGCGCAGCAGCGTGACGTCCTCGATGAGGATGCCGTCGCACTGGTTCAGACCTATCAGCTGTGGACGCAGACCGTCCTTCATCTCAAAGCGGCGCTCATCCATAGGCACACCGTCCTCGGCAGCCTTCAGCAGAGCGGGACGGCCAGCCAGCTTCTGGCTGATGACACCTTCCTTCCATCCAAACTTGGCGGCACCGCACCAGGGCCACCAGGTATCCTTCGAGCCACCGCCGTCGATGATGCCCCTACCCGTGATGGCCACATCGGTAGCTTTGTAGGCATAGATGCAGGGCGACAGGTTCCAGCAGTCCAGTCCCTCCCAGCGGGTGGGAACGATAGGATACAACTCGGGCTGGAACACAAACTCCAGCGTGGCACCCTCCTCCACCACCAGGTTCACGTGACTCTTCAGTTCGATGGCACCCGTCAGAAACTTCTGACCGGCAGGCACCACCACCTTTCCCCCACCCTTCTTCGAGCACTTGTCGATGGCCTTCTGGATGGCTTTCTGGTTCTTCTCGGCTGTTGCCGTCGGTTTGGCACCGAACTTCGTGATTGTAAACGTAGCATCGGGGAACTGTGGTTCGCGGATGCTCTGCTCTATCTGCTTGTAGAGCGTCTCGTCCCATTCGGCAGCAGCCGCTGTCAGGGGCATCAACAGCGTCAGTAATAGTAGTCTAAAAAGTTTGTTCATAAACGTTAGTGTTAGTATTTCGTTGCAAAGTTACGAAAAACGAATGAAATACGAAAAAAAAAAGCTTTTTTCTTTCGTATTTCTGAGTGCAAGTAAGTTCGGCGAAGCCAAAGTTACGAAAAGTCGAGTGCAAAACAAAAGAATTTATTCTTTTTTTTGCCGAGACGGAGTAATTTCGCCGTCAAAGACGGCAAAGTTACAAAAAACGAATGAAATATGAAAGAAAAACACGTTTTTCTTTATCGACGAAAACAACTTAAACAACGGAAACAACTTTTTTTTGTCTGCGACGCTACGTTTCACTCATGGGCA
>CAMVDU010000004.1 GCA_947166345.1 uncultured Prevotellaceae bacterium | reverse complement strand
GATGAGAAAGTTACATGAATTAACATGGATGCTCGCCGCCACCCTCGTTTGCGGCACAAGTGTATTCACATCGTGACAGAGTACCTGTCCCTAGTGCCACTAAAACGCACCTTGCTACCACACTTTCAGTATCTACCACCGCTATATAACATCCTTATATCCAACTGTTTAACCCTTTGTGTGGTAGCGTGGTAGCAAAAATATCAAAATTTACGCGCGCGCGTGAGATTGTCATAAATGTGTCAGCGCTCATTTTCTGACAAAAATCTTGGTATTTATTTGTTCATATCAAAGATATTGACTATCTTTGCATTCTAAAGAATGCGAGTAAAACCTCAAAGTGAATGAACGAAATAAAATACATAGAGCCCACTCAAGAAACTCAACTATATGATGATGTGTGCCAGATTATTGATGGTGCGCGTGGCAGGATTGCAACGTATGTGAACACAGAAGCCTGCCTGACAAATTGGTATATTGGTAAGCGTATAAAGGAGGATGTGCTCTTTAATCAGCGTGCAGAATATGGCAAGCAGGTGGTCAGAAACCTATCTCTAAAACTGACAGAACGCTATGGAAGCGGATGGAGTGAGAAAACTTTGAGACATTGTCTCCGCAGCGCGGAGACTTTTTCCGAGGAGAATATGTCAGGTACCAGTCCCCTGACACTCCCTTGCGAAAACGGGGCTTTTTGCCATTTTGTTACATATTTTAACACTCGCGCACACGCGCACCCATAAACACCGAAAAAACACTTTTCGGGCAACGAGACGCTCGGCCCGAGCTGCCGAGAGTCTGTCGGCGTTGCACCGAGATACTCCTATACAACTATAGTGATACATCTTGCGACGCAAAGTGACGCTCGGCGCGTTGCGCCGTGACGCTCTCAGCAGCCAAAGCGTATAGAGCGCGTCTTGGCACGCCACTGCAGAAATCTTACAATCTTACATCTTACATTCTTACAGGAATGATTTTTTCATCTGACACCAAATATAATATTAATATTATATTTGAAGTTATAATTTATTTTTTCGATTGTCTAAAAACTGCTTCCTGTAAGAATGTAAGATGTAAGATTGTAAGACAGTCTAAATGTCTAAATGTCAAAGAAAATATTTTACAATAGCAAAGATTGGCGTCAAAAATATTCCGCTTTTGCTTTGGTGTTATTGATTATTATTTGTAATTTTGCAAAATCTAATTACGAAGACCTACGAGATGAGCAGCTCATTGATGATATATAATGTGAGGAGAGAGGTGAAAAATACCCCCCCACTTTGCTATGCTCTAACGTAGCTCTCCATCCCCTAACTTATAGCATACCCTCAAGGCTCTGCTGCATGCGGCATCGCTCCGCTGTGGTTGAGAATCATGGGGACTGGAACAATGACTCTACGCTTCGGCGTGGATCAGGGTTCCTGTCCCTGTGATTTGTGATTTAGTTTTTTTCCTCTTAACTCTATTAGGAAAGAATTCATCAAGTCTACCATCTTTTCTTAAGCGCTGTAGAGCACCTCGTGACTTCCGACCTAAATCTGCTGGAGTCTTACATCCTTTAATTATCTCTAGGATGGCTTTATCATTCCAGCGTTCTGGCCCTTTAGCTTTATTTGCATGAAAATATTCATCAAGCCTTCCTTCGCGTTGAAGCAAATCGTATGCACCAGGATATTTTTTTCGAAATTCTGCCTTATAAGGTTTGTCTTTTACAGCTTTTTCAATTTTGTCATCAGTCCAATATTTGTGGATAATTCTTCGTTTTGCCCTTCTAGGAAAATCTCCAAAAATATCATTAAGCCATCCCATTTTGCATGCATAATTATACATAGTCGGATGAGCGTGGTAAAAATCCATTTTTGTTTCATAACCTATTACCACGTTTTTGATTTCATCTTTTGACGGTTTGGGGGTCTTTATCTTTTTAGGTGGCTTTTCTTTTCTCTGAGTTTTCTTTTTTAACTTGGGTTCCTTTTTAATGATAGGGAAATAAATGTCTATACGCCCATCCCTTTCAAGTAGGTCGTAAGCACCTCTATGTTTCTTCATCAACTCTGTCCGACTATTACATAACTTTACGACTTCACTAATTCTCTCGTCAGGCCATTCTTCTTCAAGAGTTTTTCTTTTAGGATAGTAAAAGTCTATTAGCCCCGTTTCAACAAGTTTATTCCAAATTCTTGTGTGATGACTTTTTAGTTCTGTTCTGTTATTACATTTTTGGACAACTTCTAGGATTTCTTCATCAGTGGGTTCTTCCCTTCCTTTGAACTTTGGCATACCAGCACAAACTTCATCAAGCCAGCCATTTTTATATGCAAATAAATAGGCACCTTTGTCGTTTTTATTAAAGTCTGACCGGCAATCATATTTACTTGCTATTCCACGAATCTGCTCTTTCGAATATTTTATACTACCTAAAGCTCCTAGTCCACCACATTTCATACGATTGAGCATGACCCAACCATTTCTTTTGTAAAGCTGTTTAAATTCTTCTTCTTTTTCAGAAGCTATTTTTCGTTCCAAAAAGTCAGATAATTTCTTAAATACATACGGACAGTGAGTCTCGTGCAAATGAATATAAACAGCAGAATCTATATCTCGTAAGTGATCTTTTTCTCGCTTCTTTGGGTTATATGATAATCCAACATAAGCATATCCATCTTCAAATTCGAATACATAAATTTTGCGAAAGCGAAGACTTCCCCTCTTTTCCATTCTGAGACTTTCCTGTTCCCAAAAACCATGTTTACGAGCATAGAGATACGCTCCCATATTATTATTGAGTAAATCTGTTACTGTCTTGTGTTTCCTAATCTCAGCAACGCAGCTTTCTTTTGTCCAATAAACATGACTTTTTTGCTGCCAAAGCCCTTTCTCAACCATCATGGCGGTTAGTTCCTCATAGATACCCAATTGTCTTGCTGCTGCAGCAGCGCCAGAATACTTTTCTTGAAATTCTGATCTAGAATCAGTTGTAATTATTACAGACAAAATGTTCTCTTTGTCACGCCAATACCCTATGGGATGCTTGCTATTTGACATACTATTATGGATAATTAAAGTAAGACTAATCAAATTCTAATAGTAAATTATTAAATTTACGCTCACAAGGAAATTTTTCCCCTAAATAAATAGTTATCACAGAAATGTCTCCAATTTTAGGAGGAAAATCAAAATCTGTTTCGTCCGTTGTGAAAACTACTAAGCAACCATATGAAGGTTTTTGACCAATATACACACTTAGTTGTTTAATTGCATTTTTCAGTTTAGTAATGTCTGTTTCGTCTTTAAAATACTTTACTTCAATTATATAGGGTTTATCATTACATTCTAATATGGAGCCATACTGAACATCTTTATATAATGGTGATATAAGGAAGTCAAGTCTGCCATTGGAAGTATTATCTTCTTTGCTAAACACTATTTTATTATCAAAAAGGAATAAAGCTAAATCACGTTGCAAATATTTCTCGTTTAAATGAATAATATCATCTGCGATAAGACTCTTAAACCGTTCCACTCTCGACTTGTATCTTTCTAATGTATGGAGTATGATAGATTCACTTGTTAAATTGCCAATTATATAGTCTATAATAGGGCGAACGAAACCTTTCTTGAAGAGTTGGAGTTGATCTCCTTCAGTCTCATAACTTTTTTCCGTCCATTTTACATCATTAAAATAATATTCTTTGGAATTGTTATGGTGCTCTAGTTTCTCCTTTCTAAGATAACAGTAACATTGATAACAATAGGAAACATAATATCTCTCTCCTTTACTAAGTAAATCCCATATAAACTCGTCTATATCCAGACTTTCTCTATCCCTAAATATCGATTCGGGAATATGAGGGCAGTTATTAAGTTCGTTCAAAATCCTCTTGCAAAGAGGTATAGATTTTAGTTTGTCAAAAAAGAAATCCGTAAAGCCATTAGAGGTAATTACCGATTCTTGTTCAAAGTATTGTTGATAATACTGTTCGACTTTTGCAATAATAAAATCATTATTCATGTCGGTTCTAATATTCTATTTCGTTTGCAAAAGTACAACAATTTATTAAGATTTCCAACTTCCTGATGTTATTTTTCTAAAAAGACATAGTAAGAGTTTCAATATGTTCTATGCCCATTTAAAGGTGTCTTTTTCCAAGGACACCAGGGACAGATACTGTCTCGTTGTTGAGAGTACACTAGAGACAGGTGACTGACACTATTAACTCGCGTAAGATTCCTTGCGCGAGTTTTCTTTTTGGTGGTGAACATTATGTCAGGGGTCAGGTGAGTGACATAATAATGACTGCATTATTATCTCAAAATAATCGCTTGATAATCATTAACAAAAACTTTTTCCCGTTCATTGCTGAAATGAGTGGGATTTTTAGTAACTTTGCCATCAGAAATGGCGAACTTACTCCGTCTCGGCAAAAAAAGAACATATTCTTTTGTTTTGCTCTCGACTTTTCGTAACTTTGCAAACGAAATATGGCTGAAAGATGTCGGATGTATGAGGTCTGATGGCTGATGTGAAATTTGATATGTAACATTCTTTGCAAACGAAATATGACGAAAGAAGAAATAAGAGCATTGCTCAACGATATAGAGAGTGATCGGGTTGAAAGGACAATCTCAACCACAAATACTGATAAGTTTGGACAGGCTATCTGTGCTTTTGCCAACGACCTGCCTGATTATCGGCTTCCAGGCTATTTGTTCTTGGGTGTCAAGGATGATGGTGAGGTGCAGGGGCTTGATGTGACGGATGAGCTGCTGAAGAATGTGGCCGCTATCCGCACAGATGGCAATATTCAGCCGCAACCCTCAATGACGGTTGAGAAGGTGTCAATGGAAGAAGGGGACATCGTGATGGTACGGGTGGAACCGTCGGTATTTCCTCCTGTCAAGTATAAGGGGCGTATCTGGATAAGGATTGGACCTCGCAAGGGAGTGGCCAACGAGGACGATGAGCGTGTCTTGTTGGAGAAACGTAGGACGAACGTAACAGCGTTTGATGCGTCACCCTGCCTGAATGCAACTATCGACGACGTGGACTTGCAGAAGTTCAAGCATTACTTCTTGCCTAAGGCGATGACAGACGATGAGATTGAGGAAGACCGCAAAGAGGGCCGTACTGTTAAGGATCAGTTGTCATCGTTCGGATTTTTTGATATGAAGTACGACTGTCCCACGAATGCTGGCATGCTGTTCTTTGCAAAGAACCTGCGCAGGTTTATTCCTGGGGCCTATATCCAGTATGTGCGTTTTGCGGGAAAAGACCGTGCTGGCGATATTATGATGGAGCACGAATTCAAAGGCAACCTATGCACGACGTTGGAGGAACTGGATACTTTTGTGGAGACCACGATTGCTAATCGTCGCCCAATACCTGTCAGTTCAACGCGCGAAGACCCGTTTGTTGATTATCCATATTGGTCCACTCGTGAGTTGCTGATGAACGCAATCTGCCACCGTGACTACACCAGCAATGGCCCGATTCAGTTCTACCAGTATGACGACCGTATCGAGATAATGAATCATGGTGGATTGTATGGACGTGCCAACGAACAGAATTTTCCGAAGGTGAACGACTATCGAAATATCGTGGTGGCTGAGGCAATGAAAGTACTGGGATATGTGAACCGGCATAGTCGTGGTGTACTGAAAGTGCAGAAAGAACTGAAGGCCAACGAGAACGGAGAGGCTGAGTACGATTTCAGTTATCAGACGGCTGTGATGGTGAAGGAAATGAAGTCACCTCGTGGCGAGCGGGCTTTGATGGAAGCAATAGTCCAGGGCTTTGTGACGGAAAATGGAGAAAAGCAGACAGGAAAACTGACACAAAAACAGCCAAATTTGACCATTTCTGAAGACAAAAATGGTCATAAAAATGGTCACAAAAATGGTCAAGAGGATGACCAGAAACCGTCAAAAAAACCGTCAAAAATGAAGGTTTCTAAATTCCCTGCGCCCATTGTAGAGGAGGTATATAAGGCCATTAAGCTGAATCGCAAGGCGAAGTATTCGTGGCTTCAGGATAATCTTGGAGTTAGCGAGGCAACTATAAAACGTGCCATTAACGATTTGAAGGAACTGGGATACATCAACAAGGAACACTCGAAGATAAAAGGCGAATGGCAGCTATTGAAATAAAAAGGATCGCGGGACAATACCCTGATCCGATTGAGTATCAAGGAGACTGATGGCGATACAAGTGACATATAGAAGGACCAGAAGGTTGTCGATGCGCATCGTAAAGAATGGCGATGTGCATGTGTCGGCTCCTATTGGTATGGCGAAAAGGGAGGTGGAGGCTTTCATTGCGCAGCATAGTGACTGGATTACAGAGGCAAGGAAGAAAACGGCTGAACGTCAGGAGCAACGGGCTGGGTTTTACGACCAGCTGCCACTGACCACGCGTGCACAAAAAGAAGGGGCTCTTATGAGACTGAAAGCGTTGGTGGAGCCGATGGTGGAACGCCATGCGAAGGAGATGGGCGTGATTTCTTCTGTAGTCTATTACAAACCGATGATATCAAGATGGGGGATGTGCAGGGTGAAAGACCGTTCTATCTGCATCTCCACCTATGTGCTATTGTTGCCCGAGTGGTGCGTGGAACATGTTGTGGTCCATGAACTATGCCATCTGTTGGAACCCAGTCATAATGCTCGTTTCCATGCGCTGATGGATAAATTCTTTCCAAAGTGGAGAGAGGCGCGCAAAGAGACCCGCAGCGTATCAAAGGGTGGGTGAGAAACAACAATCCCTATTTAAGTTTGTGGATATCTTTCTTGGGATTGCGGGGGAACCAGCCTCTGTCCACACGCTTCTTCTGTTCGAACAGCTCGCCGATGCCCCAAAGGGCGGAGGCTCCGAACACGCCGAGGAACGATGACATGTAGATGTTCTCGATGAACAGGGCAAGGGCACAACAGCTGATGCCGATGAGCAGATAGATGATCCAAGGACGCGTGCCCCAGTGATATTCGGTCTTGATGACGATGGGGTGCCAGAGGCCTATGGTGAGAAAGGTCATAGCGGCAATGAGTATTCCTGTATAGTGCATGTGTGGCAACGAATGGGGTTGTTTTTTCTTTCTAACTGGTGCAAAGTTATTCACAAATCGGCAAATAATCAAATTTTAGTCGCTTGGTGACTTTGTTTTTAATAATTTTTTTAGGTTTCATGTGGCTTTTTGTTTTGTAATGTGTTGTTTTTTTCGTATCTTTGGAAGAATTCTCAGCTTTTCTTTATAAAGGCAGTCTGGGGGATTGAGGAAAATCAGGGTTACGAATTGGCAACCGTACTCAATTCCACATTCTGCTATAAACTGCATCCGCTCGAGCTATGCTCGCTTGCTACCAACGGGACGCAAGAAAGAACACCCGATGCTGAGCCAGCAACCGTACTATGACTCATCATCGGGTGCAAAGTTACGAATAAGTGAGCAAAACACCAAATTTATTTGAGTATTTTCGAACGTGAGTAACTTCGAGACATCGTCTCAAAGGTAATCATTCTTTCTGAAAGAACCAAATCTATTCTCATCTTTTTCTTCTGAGCTTGCTCAACACTCTTGAACTGATTGCGGCATCATTTGTGGCATCTGCCAGAAAAGTGCGTATTAGGCTACGTCCTATTACTCAATATCTGTGATGTATCGCACACATTGGCTACATTTACATTAGTTTTCTCAACTCCTCTGGTTCAGGAAGTATACCTTGGTATTCCTTGGGTAACTCTGAAGACGTGCGATAGGTTGCTACACCCATTGGCTTGTTGATGTCTCGGAATGCGAACTCCACCGTTTTTGAATCTCTGTCCTTGCAGAGAATAATTCCGATGGAAGGATTCTCATGAGGTAGTTTCACATACTCGTCAAGTGCTGACAGATAGAAATTCAACTTCCCTGCATACTCTGGCTTGAACTCACCCCGTTTCAATTCGATCGCGATTAGTGCCTGAAGACGGCGATTGAAGAACAGCAAATCTATGAAATACTCTTTTTCGGATACAACAAGACGATACTGATTACCCATAAACGAGAAATCACTACCCAATGCCATGATGAAGTTCTTGATATTGTGAACAATCTGCTGCTCTATTACACGTTCATCTGTCTCGTCTGGATCTTCAATGTTCACAAAGTCAAGCAGATATTCGTCCTTGAACGAGCGTAATGCCTTACTGCGCAAATCCACATTTGCAATGGTTGTTGCAAAGTTATTGGGCATGTTGCCACGCTTTCCAAACAAATCGTCCTTCATATAATATTTCAACTTGTCGCCATTCCAAAATCCAGTGGCACAATTCACGATATAGAACAATCGTTGCTCTACATCCTTCTTTTGGGCCAGTATCTCATAATGGTTCGTAAAACCAACGGCAAGAAAGGCATCTAATGTCTCTGGAGGTAATTCGTCCGTTGTCAATGGACGAATTTCAATATGTCCTTTGTCGCCTACAGGAATGATGCTGTTTTGTAAATCGTCCGCTGACAATGGACGATTCTCGAACATACTGCACCATGCCTCGTAGAAGATGCGCATACGTTTGATGCTGGTCTCAGAAAAACCTCTTAGCCCAGGCAGCTCCTGTTGCAGCAATTCTGAGATAGTGCCAATAGCATTGCTACCCCATCTTGCAGCTCTGCTTTGAACGGAAATATACCCACCAATAGCATAGTAAAGAGCCAGCACTTCCTTATTCACCAACCGTGCTGCACGATAGCGACTTTCCAATATCGCTTCTTTTATCGCTCTTACTGCATCGGCGTATGCCGCTGTTATTTGTTTCTGTTCCATATTAATCGTTTGCAAAGTTAATCATTTATTACGAGATAATCAGCGGAAGCCTCTTCGTGATTCTCCTTATAGTCTTATTATTAGCAGAATCCCTTACAACGAACGGAGAACAAAATCTGTCTTTTTTCGATGGAAAGGGAATCCCATATAGTAATGAGTTCTGAATCCTTTATTTCGTCAAACGATGGATAGTCTGCGCATGGAACTCCGTTCTCCACGTATCGTCGTTTGGGCGGTATGCCCGACATCAAGACTAATTCCATATTCTTGACATTCCGAAAATCCCCTGTATGCCCTTCGTTATGCATAGCCAGTACGATTAGCTTTCCTCTTTTGGATAACAGCCGGAACCATTCGTCTATTGGACTTACAGAAAATTTTTCTTGTTTGTTCATTATTTTCTTGTTTGTATATAACAATCCGTTTTTCAATTAAATATTGATACAATATTAATAAAGATTTTCGATGTCAGGCGTGGAGTTCTTAATGTATCTTATTCTTTTTCCTTTATCCAATTACAATTTCCATCCTCGTCTATCAAGCTTATTCCCCAAAGATTTGTATTACTATATTCTAATATTGGTATATCATAAGAAATAGCTTTTATTAATGTGCCAGTCTTTTCTTTCTCAGCCAAAACAATCTTGAACTGCGTTCGAGCCTGCTCCTGCTCGGCAGAGTCGAAGAGGACTTCACTCTGCACTCGCTTACTCGCAGCCTTTAGCCTGTTATATTTGTGAATTTCCATTTGCTTTTAGTTATTCTTGCCCAACATTGGGCGTTCTGTGCGCAAATATAATCAAAAATATTGTGTATACAATAATTCGTGAACATAAATTAAGAAAAAGAGTGGTCTTTTCTCTTGATATGGCATCATTCCGCACTAATTTCTGCTTGCAATTCCACAATTATGCTCTATAGAAGGGTGTAGCCTAATACGCACTTTTCTGTGGAGTTCCACGCAAAGATGCTTGCCTGCTTTCTGATTGAGCAAGCTCGGTAGACATTAGGTCTTCGTTTCCTTGAATTGTTATTTCATAGAACGGAATTTATTGAATGAGCTTATCTGGAAATCATGAAGTACCTTTGCCTGCATAATTCAAAAACAAAAACAGACATGGAAGTTATATCAATTGAGCGCAGTACCTACGAGGTAATCGGCTTGCCGCTTCGCTCGTCGAAGAACTGCTGACGAGCTTCAACAGTTTCGTCACAAAGATGAAGGAGATGGCTAAATGAGGTTACGATTTGGCAACCTAACTCCTTCACCAATCCTCCCAATTTTGCGTTGTCCCTATTTTTGAACTTCCACGTTCTTCCCCTCTTTGCCTTTATTTCAGGCCGAATTGCGTTAATCTTCCCAAATCGCTTCGCTTTTACAAGCTTTTTTTGTAACTTTGACCTTCGGTCGAAGGTACTTTCGCTCGAGAAAACTCAAATTTAATTTGGTTTTCTGCTCGCTTATTCGTACCTTTGCAAGCAGAATGAGAAGAATAACGATATTTTTGCTGACAGCCCTGTGCTGTTGGCTGATGGCAGGAACGGCAGATGCCGCCAGCAGGCCGAAGAAGAAAAAGGCAAAGAAGGCTCGCGTGACGAGGAAGCATGTGGTGAAGAAACCGGTGGTGCTGAGCGTTCACGATGCTGACCCGTGGAAGACGTGCGAGGATACGTGCGAGCATGTGCACGGCATCGACGTGAGCCACTATCAGAACGACGTGTTCTGGAAGGCGGTGGGCGAGGAGACAAACATGGCCTACGTCTATCTGAAGGCCAGTGAGGGCAACGACCGCGTGGATGCCTTGTATGCACGCAATATAGAACTGGCTCATCTGCACGGGCTGAAGGTGGGGTCGTACCACTATTTCCGTCCGAAGGTGAACCTGAAAGAGCAACTGGAGAACTTCAAGAGCCAGTGTCTGCCTGGCGAGCAGGACCTTATTCCGATGCTCGACGTGGAGACGATGGGCGACCTGACGACAGGGGCTTTCTGCGACTCGCTGACGAAGTTCCTGGGCATGATGGAGGAGGCCTACCACCAGAAACCTATTGTCTATACCTACCGTAACTTCTACAATAAGAACCTGGTGGGCAGACTTGACAACTACCAGCTGTGGATAGCGATGTATGCCGACGAACAGCCGGTGCTGGCCGACGAGCGTGACTACACCATGTGGCAGTATACTTGCAAGGGTCGCATCAAGGGGGTGAAAGGTGAGGTGGACAAGAATCGCCTGATGAACGGACACCGCCTGTTTGACATCAGGTATAGACACTAAACATTAAAGATTAAACATTAAAGATTAAAGATTAATGTTTACTCTTCGATGTCGGTGATGGAACGGGCGAAGGAGGAGAAGAAACTGGCCAGACTTTCCGAAGGATAATATTTCATGAAACGTGCTGAGCGACGGACATGCCACATGACCGCCCGCTTGTTGCCTGCATGCACGAAGATGCTGTTGTCGCCCTGCGAGAACGTCATGCGATGGTCGGCATCGGCCTGCGACAGCAGTATCTCCTGAACGATGCGCTGTGTGTCAAAACTCTGGTCGAAGGTGGCAAAGGGCAGCTCGTCCTGTTCGAACGCCAGGAGGTCGATCATCAGTTGACCGATGAGTGTCAGCATGCGCTGCATCTTCAGACGGTCGGACCACGACTGCAGCTTCACAAAATCGACACGGTCGCCCGTCTGGCGCAACAGGATGCCCAGATGGAGCAGGTCGGGCAGGGTGATGCCCTTGCTGAGCAGGTCTTGCGACAAACGGAACAGCAGGTGGAACAGGGCGAGGGTGGGGGACAGCGTCTCCAGTTGCTGATTGCCAAGGAGGATGGTGTGGGTGCGACTCTCGCGCAACTCCTGTTCGAGCACGCCCTGGAAACCGTGTCCCAGCAGACGGTTGCTCAGCTGCAGCAGCCTATGATGATGCATGATGCTGGCACCCAGCCATTCATAGGCTGTGGTGTGCTTGTCGTCGAAACGCAGGTTGCCGCAGGTGTAGTCAGCCCAGTCGTCGGCCTTTTTGCCTTGTGTCTCGTAGGGGAGGAAGACGTGGATGCGAGGTGCGTGACAATGGGCTGCCACAGGGTAGTTGACGGAATAGGACAGGGCACCAGTGAGGATGGGGCGGCATTGCTGCAGGGACAGTCGTTCGTGCAACTGCAGGGCTACGGCAACAGTCTCGGCATAGGCCTGCTCTGCCGCCTTTGCCCCATTCTCCATGATGGTGACAAGTCGCTGGGGCATCTTCAGGAAGAACTGGTCGCTACAGCGCCTATAGCCGTCGTAGATGAGGGCTGTGGTGTGGTGGAGAGCCGACAGCTCGACCACCTGCCCCCATTTCCATGCGGACATGGGCTCGACGGCCTCGTCGGTGCCAAAGCAGCCGGCGCGCAGCAGTCGCAAGTAGTTCCTGGTGATGATGCTATTCAATCTTTAATGCTTAATAATTTAGGAGTTTAGGAGTTTAGAAGTTTAGGAGTGTAGACGATAGACTTGCAGTCCTTCGCAGCGGTAGCAAACTCTACACTCTACATTCTACACTATAGAGTCACTCCGTTCTTGAAGATGCTGATTTCGCGATAGTCGTTCTCCTCGTTGCGGGCACGTTCGCCAGAGGCGACACTGAGCACCTTGTCGATGAACTCGGGCAGTAGCTCCTGCATGGTGCGTCCCTCGATGAGCTGACCAGCGTTGAAATCGACCCAGCCTGGCTTGCGTGAAGCCAACGTGGGGTTGGTGGCAATCTTCATGGTGGGCACAAAGGTGCCGAAGGGTGTGCCGCGACCTGTGGTGAACAGCACCAGATGGCAGCCGCACGAAGCCAATGCCGTAGCTGCCACAAGGTCGTTGCCAGGGGCAGAGAGCAGGTTCAGTCCTTTATGCTCAAGACGGTCGCCATACTCCATGACGCCGCTGACAGGAGCACGTCCGCACTTCTGCGTGCATCCCAGTGCCTTGTCCTCGAGGGTGGAGATGCCTCCGGCCTTGTTGCCTGGCGAGGGGTTCTCGCCTACGGGCTCGCCATGTGAGAGGAAATAGTTCTTGAAGTTGTTGATCATCGAGACGGTCTGATCGAACAGCTCGCGCGTCTCGCAGCGATTCATCAGGATAGTCTCGGCGCCAAACATCTCAGGCACCTCGGTGAGCACGCTCGTTCCACCCTGAGCCACCAGCCAGTCGCTGAACTCGCCCACCAAGGGATTGGCGGTGATGCCGCTGAAACCGTCAGAACCACCACACTTCAAGCCTACGCGCAACTCGCTCACAGGCACATCCTCACGGACATCAGTCTTGGCGATGGCATAGAGCTCACGCAACAGGCGCATGCCTTCCTCCACCTCGTCGCCATCGACCTTCTGGGTCACCAGCAGACGGATGCGATCCTTGTCGTAGTCGCCCAGCATCTCCATGAACTGGTCGGGCTGGTTGTTCTCGCAACCCAGCGACAGCACCAGTACGCCTCCGGCATTGGGATGGAGCACGATGTCGCGCAGCACCTTGCGGGTGTTCTCGTGGTCACCCGACAGCTGTGAGCAACCATAGTTGTGGTGCCAGGCATAGACGTCGTCGATGCCCTTGAGTCCCGTCTCTTTTTTCATCTGGTTGGCCAGACGCTCGGCAATGCCGTTGACACAGCCTACGGTGGGTACGATCCACAGCTCGTTGCGTACGCCCACGTCACCGTTCTTACGACGATAGCCCTTGAAGGTGCGCTTCTCTTTCTTGATGTTAAGTTGCTCGCTGACAGGCTCGTATGTATATTCGAGCGTACCAGAGAGATTGGTCTGCAGGTTGTCCTCGTTTACCCAGTCGCCTGACTTCAGGTCCTGACGGGCATGTCCGATGGGATAGCCGTACTTGATGATATTCTCGCCTTTCTTCACGTCGCGGATCAGTACTTTGTGACCAGCGGGCGTGTCTTGATTCAGGATAACCTGCGTGCCGCCTACCTCGACGACATCGCCTTTCTTCTTGGCTTGCAGACACACGAAGACGGTGTCGGCAGGATTGATTTTAAGGAATGTGGCTTGTTCCATGTTTATTTGCAGTTAGCTGTTGTTTTAATGTTTAATCTTTAATGTTTCATGTTTCATGTTTATCCCACGTTTGTGCGACGGTAGAACTCGATGTTCTCCTTGGTCAGCAGCTCGATAGGCATGTAGTTGACGGGGGTCACCTCCTGCTTCAGTACGATGGCCTTGAACAGCGTCTCCACACAGGCATGACCCTGCATGAAGGCGTGCTGGGCAATGAGGAACGAGATGCTGCCTCGACGCACACACTCAGCATTCTTGGGTACCATGTCGTAGCCCATGATCTGGATGTTGCGACGATTGGTGCGCAGCAGGAACAGTCCTACGAGGTGGGCCTTCGAGTTGAACGTGATGCCGTGATGTATCTGCGGGTGGCTCGTGAAGAACTCCTCGAGGATGCGTGCATAGTCGTTGCGGTCAGCGTCGAGCGGCAGATTCACCTCAGTAATCTTGATATGTGGGTAGTGGTCCTTCATGTAATGGCGGAAACCTGTCTCACGGTTGGACTGCTGTTTGGAGCCGATGTGTCCGTTCTTCAGGTTCTTCATGAGGAATATCTCTTTCTCGCGCGATGCGATGAGCATCATCATGCGGGCAGCGAAGTAACCGCTCTGAAACGAGTCCTGACCAAAGAATGCCAGCGGCTTGAGGTCGGGCAGATACGAGTCGAGCAGGATGAAGGGGATATTCCTTTCGTGTAGCTCCTCAGCAAAACGGGTGGTGGGCTCGAGCTTGGCAGGCACGATGATGACGCCATCGGGATTGCTGTTGAGACACTCGTTGGTGACTCCAACAAACGACTCTTCGTTGAAACGCTCGTAGTACTTCAGTTGAAGCGACACATGGAAGTCGCGACGCAGTTGGGTGGCTTCCTTCACGCCCTCTTCAATCTCTTCCCAGTAGGCCTCACTGTCGTGCTGGGGGATGATGCAATAGAACGTATAGTCCTTATTATAGGCCAGCGCCGAGGCATAGACGTTGGGCTGATAGTCCATCTCTGCCAGCGCTGCCTCAACCTTCTTGCGGGCTGCTGACGACACATTGGGACGATCGTGCAGTACACGATCGACTGTTCCCACGGAAACGCCAGCTCTCAGCGCAATGTCTTTGATTCTGATTTGTGTTGTTGCCATGATGTTCAAAATTTGTATGTATAGCCAACGCTGATGATGTGGGAATCAGCCTCGTCATCATCATTGTTGCGGATGTCCTGATACAGGTAGCCCACCTCCAGCGAATGCTGTTTGGTGAGTCGTATCTCTGTACCTGCAGCATAGCGAATCTTCTCAAGCCCCTTGGCCACGCTGGTCTCCACGCTGGCATAGGGACGCCACATCTTGGTGAGCTTGTACTTCAGCTGCAGACGCTGACGCCACACGTTCTTGGCCTTCTTGCCGTAGGTGTGCTCATCGGCAAAGGCTCCGTAGTAACGGTCATCATCCTCGTCGGTATAGTTCCAGTAGCGGTTGACGGTCTTCTCAGGACGATAGGTATATTGCCAGCGTTCACGCAGCGACATACTGAGGTCGCCGATGCTGTAGGAACCAGTCAGCGAGAGGTTGACACGATGGCGTTCTCCCCAGTAGTCGGCATATTTCCTGCCACTGGTGTTCACCTTGTAGCGATGGTCATCGAGTAGGGTGTAGCCTGCCGAAGCCTTCAGCCAGTCGGTGATCTTATAGCTGATATCAACGCCAAAGCTCCAGCGGTCGGCCTCGCTGGCATCGTCACGCATTCGGAACTCGACACCGGCACCTGCTGACCAGCGGTTGTCAATTTTCTTCTCAACATTCGCATCGCACCAAACGCCGAAGTCGTCGCTCTGGGCTTTTGCTTCGCCTGTGGCAGCCACGAGTGCAGCCACCACGATGAGGGTTTTCATACTTCTCTCCATTGTGATTTCCTTACTTTAAATTGTGAGTCAACTTTATTCGTGCCGCCACGAGTGTTCTCGTAGGTGACGGATAGTACGGCAGTGTCTTTCAGGAAGTCGATGCCGCCAACGTCTATCTTGAGAATTTTCAGACCCGTACGTTCCTCAAGGTCGGTCTTCAGGTCGTCGTAGCGGTCGGGCTTGATCAGCTCAATGCGGTCGTACTGGATGAGCTTGGTCGATCTCATCTTCAGTCTCATCTCGCAGAAGCAGATGGCTCCTATGGTGATGATGTCAATGACCAGCAGCTCTTTGTAGTTTGACTCCAGGGCGTGAATCACCGACAGGCACACAACCACGAACAGATAGGTCATCTCGCGTACAGGCATAGAGTCTGTGCGATAACGCATAATGCTGAATATGCCGAAGAGTCCCAATCCTACACCCATCGTGGCCTTACCACGGTCCATGCTCATCATGAAATAGACCAAGAAGAAGATGGCGATGGTGATGATGGAGAAGGTGAAGTAGAAGTCGCGACGTTTGCTCTTGGGATAGTAGAGACGGTCGATGATGACCCAGTTGACCACCAGACAGATGAAGAATCTGATGAGTGCCAGACCGAAGTCACTTTGCAGGAAGATGCTGAATGTACTCATTTTATTTTTGTTGGTTTTTAATTGACTGTTGATGATTTATCTTGTTAGTCTCAGTTTAGCTGTTGATGATTCTCTCCACGTCGCGCAACTTCTCCTTGAAGTTGTTGACAAGCAGCAGGTCGCTGGTCAGCGCCGCTCCCATGCAGTATTTGCTGAAGCCGTGGGGTTTGATGCGCAGGTCGCGCAGCATGTGGAGAACAGGTGAATACACCAGTCCGTCGCGTTTCAGCTCGATGATAACCAAAGGTCCCATGTTGCGGTCGGTCGAAGTGATAAGGTTGTGAAATTCGAGCGAGGTGTCGATGGTGAGCCTTTCGGTCTTGGCTTTGTTTACCAGCGTGATGCGACGGAAGTAGTTGTGCATGTGGGGCACCAGCGTCTGAACATCGTAGCGTAGGTGCTGTCTGAGGAAGTCGCACTTGACGGTATCGCCCAGATCCATATCGTTCACCTCGATACGCTTCTTCTTGGTGCGTCCGTGGTTGTTCTTTGTCTTCACCTCCATGAACTGCAGATGCGAGCTGACATAGGTGCGGAAACGTATCTTCTGACGGTTGGTGTGTCCGTGCTGGTGGGCAGCATACATCGCAAAGTCGTCAGTATCGAAATAGGTGGTGTCGTACAGCATGTTGCGCTCACCATCAATGTCCTGAACGAAATAGTCCTGACGGGCCATCTCCAACAGCCGAAGCAACTGTTGCATGTTGGTCACAAACTTGGTGTCTGTGCGGTTCATCAGCTTCACGCCGCTCATCTGGGCGAGTGTGATAGGCTGAAACTCATTGATGATACTATCCATGCTGTTCTGTTCTTTCGGCTACAAAGATACACATTATTATATTTATAGACAAATGTTTTCAGCAAAATTATGCTTTCTTTCAACGAAAACAGAATCGAACGTTAAAAAATGTTACCTACCAGAAAGTTTTGATGGTTTTATTTTTGGGATTCAGAAATTGTTTGTACCTTTGCATCCGCAAACGAAAAACAGTTTGACTGGTGCGTTAGTTCAGTAGGTTAGAATGCCTGCCTGTCACGCAGGAGGTCACGAGTTCGAATCTCGTACGCACCGCAGAAAAAGCTCATTGATTCAAAAGTCGATGAGCTTTTTAAGTAGTTAGATCAAGGACCATAAATACAGACTTAAACAATGATTCGTAGATTATTTTTTGTCGTCTTGAGCATTGTGTGCTTTGCTCTAGGTTCGTTCGCCCAGAAGCGTACTGTGATGCCTGTTGTCTATAGGCAGTATCGTCCAGCTGTCATCACTTTCACTGACGGCCATAAGTCGAAAAATATGTACACAAATGTGTTCCTGAAGAATGGCTCCCTGCTGTTTCTGAAGGGTGAGGTGCCCATGGAAGCTAATATGGACAATATCCTGGCCGTTGATTTTGAGGACCGCAAGTTTGTGAGCATCAACAAGCAGTTGGGCTATCTGATTGACTCTGTCGGCAGCAACGCGCTCTATTGCATCGAACTGTTCGACAAGGATACCTACGAGCGCAACCTGAAGAACAACGTCAATATCTCCAGCATGGACTTGGGCGACCAGATCAGCATGTCGTATATCGACCTGAACAACGAGGAAGACTACAAACTGCCTGTCTTCCGTCACTTCTACTTTCTTTACAAAGGTGAGTTCGTGAAAGTTCACGAGCGCGAACTGTCCAAGAAACTGAAGAAAGAGGAGAAGACGATGATGGAACGCATCGTGGTCTTACCCGACTTCAGTTGGCAGAACGAAAAGAGCCTGATGCAACTGCTGAAGGCTATTTCAGAGGGCTTATAAGCCTTATGGGTCCTATAAGTCCTATAGGACCCATAAGACCCATTACACCTGTTTCATGGAAAGCGCAATGCGATTGCGACGATGATCCACCTCGATGACTTTCACCGTAACGTGTTGATGCAGTTTCACCACGTCGGTGGGGTGGGCGATGCGACGGTTGGCCATCTGTGAGATGTGCACCAGACCGTCCTGATGAACGCCGATGTCAACAAAGGCACCAAAGTTGGTGATGTTGGTCACAATACCTGGCAACACCATTCCTTCCTCGAGGTCGTCGATGGACTGTACGCGACTGTCGAACTCAAATTCCTCCAGTTGTTCGCGTGGGTCGCGACCAGGTTTCTCCAACTCTTTCATGATGTCAGTCAGCGTGGGCAGACCAATATCGGCTGTGACGTACCTTTTAATATCTACGCGCGCGCGAAGCTCCTTCTGTGTCATCAGGTCTTTTACGGAGCATCCCTGATCCTTTGCCATCTGCTCAACGACACCATAGCTTTCTGGGTGTACGGCGCTGTTGTCCAATGGGTTAGTCGCATTCGGTATACGCAGGAAACCAGCACATTGCTGGAAGGCCGATGGTCCCAGACGAGGCACCTTCTTCAGTTGGGCACGCGAGGTGAACGCCCCGTTCTCCTTACGGTAGTCCACAATGTTCTTTGCCAGTGTAGGCCCCAGTCCGCTGACGTACTGCAGCAGGTGACTTGATGCTGTGTTCAGGTTCACACCCACCAGGTTCACGCAGCTCTCTACGGTCTGGTCAAGCTGGTGTTTCAGTTTCGTTTGGTCCACATCGTGCTGATATTGTCCCACACCAATGCTCTTGGGGTCAATTTTTACAAGCTCTGCCAGCGGGTCCATCAGGCGGCGACCTATAGAGACGGCTCCGCGAACCGTCACATCCTCATCAGGAAACTCGTCGCGTGCCACCTTCGAGGCAGAATAGACAGAGGCACCATCCTCGCTGACAACGAATAGCCTCACCCCCGACCCCTCTCCAGAGTGAGAGGGGAGTGATTTTATAGCATCTTCTACAAAAGACTTCGTCTCGCGACTGGCAGTACCATTGCCGATGGCGATGGCTTCTATCTGGTAGTCGCTGATCATCTGCTGCACATGGACGGTAGCTTGCATCAGACGGTTGACAGGAGGGTGGGGGAAGATGGCTTCGTGATGGAGCAGGTTACCCTGAGCATCAAGACACACCACCTTGCAACCTGTACGGAAACCAGGGTCGATGCCTATCACACGCTTCTGTCCTAAAGGGGCACCCAACAGCAACTGACGCAGGTTCTCTGCAAACACGCGGATGGCCTCTTCGTCAGCTTTTTCCTTGCTCAGGTTGGCAAATTCAGTCTCGATACTGGGTTTTAGTAGTCGTTTGTAGCTGTCTTCCACAGCCTCAGCAACCAATTCTCCGCAAGGCGTATGTCCATATACATAGTGGTGTTGCAGGCGCTCAATACACTCGTCATCATCAATGGGGTCGATGCTCAGACGCAGGATACCCTCTGCCTCACCACGACGCATCGCCAGAAGACGGTGGCTGGAACAGCGTTTCATGGGTTCCTTCCAGTCGAAGTAGTCGCGATACTTCGCAGCCTCGTCGCTGTCGGCTTTAGCCTTAACCACTTTCGAGGTGATCATGGCAGTACGACGATAGGCACCACGCAGCTGCTGACGTGAACGCTCGTCCTCGCTGACGTTTTCGGCAATGATGTCCTGGGCACCGCGAAGACAGTCCGAGACTGACAAACCGTCTTGCACAAAGCGCTGGGCAGCCTGTTCAGGATGGCGTTCGCGCTGCTGCAAGAGTATCTGTGCCAGCGGTTCCAGTCCTTGTTCACGCGCCACCTGAGCACGCGTACGACGACGAGGTTTGTAGGGCAGGTAGATATCCTCCAGTTCTGTCGCATCCCAGCAGTTATCAATACGCTGCTGTAGCTCCTTTGTCATCTTCTCCTGCTCCGTGATGGTCTTCACAACGGTATCCTTTCGTTTGGCTATATCGCTGAGACGTGTGTTCTCGTCGTTGATGGCAGCTATCTGTACCTCGTCGAGACTGCCTGTGCGTTCTTTCCTGTAGCGTGAGATGAAAGGAATAGTACACCCTTCTGCCAGTAGTGCCAGCGTGTTGCGCACAGCCTCTTCGTTGAGGTTCAATGCCTGTGCTATGAGATGTGCAAAGTTGTTCTCCATATTCTTTTGATGCCCATTTTGATATGTCCAGTTGATAACTGGGTTTGTTTGATGATGCAAAGATAAGCATTATTCTTGGAAAATCCATCTGCAGAGAATGAAAAATGAAATTTTCCGGATAATCTTGCGTCGTTACAAAAAAAAATAGTTACCTTTGCAGACTGGAACAAACTTATATAATATTACAAATAACTATGTCAAACATCAAAGAAAAACTCTTCACCGAGTTTACTGCGCCTACCACCCAAGAGTGGCTGGACAAGATTGAGGTAGACTTGAAGGGCGCTGATTTTCAGAAACGCCTTGTGTGGAGAACAAATGAAGGTTTTAACGTACAGCCTTTCTATCGCCGCGAGGATTTAGCCAACTTGAAGACACCTGACGCTCTGCCAGGTGAGTTCCCTTTTGTTCGTGGTAACAAGAAAGACACCAACGAGTGGTATGTCCGTCAGAATGTCGTCGTAGGTGGCGATCCTGTGGCAGCCAACAAAAAAGCACTCGACCTGCTGATGAAGGGCGTTGACTCTATCGGCTTCAAACTGGGCCATGACGAAGTCAATGCTGCGTATATCGAGGCTCTGTTGAAGGACATCCGTCTCGACATCGTAGAGGTGAGCTATCGCGCTTGTCTGCGTCATGCTTTGCAGCTGGCCGACCTGCTGGTGGCCTACTTCGAGAAGCAGGGCTACGACAAGGAGAAGATTGTGGGTGGTCTGGGCTTCGACCCCATCGAGCGTATGCTGATGAAGGGCAAGGACTCTTCTTTCCTGTTGCCCGAAATGCCGAAACTGGTAGAAAAACTGAAGGACTATCCCAACCTGCGTTGCGTGATGGTACATAGCGACCTGCTGAACAATGCCGGTGCCTACATCGTACAGGAGATGGGTTATGCCCTTGCCTGGGGTAACGAGTACCTGCAGCAGCTGGTGGATGCTGGTGTCGATGTGGATCTCGCTGCCAAGAAGATCAAGTTCTACATGGGTATCTCTGAGAACTACTTCATGGAGATTGCCAAGTTCCGTGCCGTCCGCATGCTGTGGGCACAGATTGTCAAGCAGTATGAGCCCAAGTGCGACTGCGCTTGCAAGATGATTATCAATGCCTCTACCTCAACATATAACCAGACATTGTTTGACAGCTATGTCAACCTGCTGCGTTCGCAGACAGAGGCCATGAGTGCTGCTCTGGGTGGTGTTCACTCGATGGTGGTCACACCGTTCGACGCTCCTTATGAGAAGCCTACTGAGTTCAGCGAGCGTATTGCCCGCAACCAGCAGTTGCTCATCAAGGAGGAGGCCCACTTCGACCGTATCGTCGATGCCTCTGCGGGTTCCTATTATATTGAGCACCTGACAGATGCACTGGCTCAGGAGGCTTGGAAGCTGTTCCTCAAGGTGGAGGACGAAGGTGGCTTCCTGGAGGCTGTGAAGAAAGGTACTATTCAGGAGGATATCAACGCTACCAATGTGAAGCGTCATGGTGATGCTGCCAAGCGCAAGGAGTTCCTGCTGGGTACCAACCAGTTCCCCAACTTCACCGAGAAGAGCGAAGGCAAGGTGCCCGTTGACATGGGCTGCTGCTGCCAGGCTACCCACGCTGGCGATGCCGACGTGCCTGCCCTGAAGCTGAGCCGTATGGCATCTGACTTCGAGACCCTCCGCCTGACTACTGAAAAGGCTGCTAAGGTTCCTACGGCCTTCATGCTGACCATCGGTAATCTGGCCATGCGTCAGGCCCGTGCACAGTTCTCGTGCAACTTCCTGGCTTGTGCTGGCTACAAGGTGATTGACAACCTCGGCTTTAAGACCGTTGAGGAAGGTGTAGATGCTGCTCTCGAGGCTAAGGCCGATATCGTGGTCATCTGCTCTTCTGACGATGAGTATGCCGAGTACGCTATTCCTGCCTTCCAGTATTTGAATGGTCGTGCGATGTTTGTCGTGGCTGGTGCTCCCGCTTGTATGGAAGACCTCAAGGCTGCTGGTATCGAGAACTACATCCACGTGAAGTGCAATGTGCTCGAGACTTTGAAAGAATATAATCAGAAACTTGGTATTTAAAGAATAGGAGACTTGAATTATGCGTAAACAGTTTAAAGATATTGATATCTATGCAGGCATCAAGGCTCAAGATGGTGCCAAGTGGATTAAAGACAATCATATTGAGGCCAACTGGAAAACCCCAGAGCACATCGAGGTTCGTCCGGTTTATACGAAGGAAGACCTTGAGGGTATGGAGCACCTCGACTTTACAGCTGGTATCCCTCCCTATCTGCGTGGTCCGTATTCGATGATGTACCCCTTCAAGCCTTGGACTATCCGTCAGTATGCCGGATTCTCAACAGCCGAAGAGTCGAATGCCTTCTATCGCCGTAACCTGGCTTCGGGTCAGAAAGGTCTTTCTGTAGCCTTCGACCTGCCTACACACCGTGGTTACGACCCCGATAACGCTCGTGTAGTGGGCGATGTGGGTAAGGCTGGTGTAAGTATCTGTAACGAGGAGAACATGAAGGTGCTCTTCAGCGGTATCCCCTTGAATAAGATGTCTGTGTCGATGACCATGAACGGTGCCGTGCTGCCTATCCTGGCATTCTACATCGTAGCAGGTCTGGAGCAGGGCGCTCAATTAGAAGAAATGGCAGGAACCATCCAGAACGATATCCTGAAGGAGTTCATGGTGCGTAACACCTATATCTATCCCCCTGCATTCTCCATGAAGATTATCGCTGATATCTTCGAGTACACCTCACAGAAGATGCCTAAGTTCAACAGCATCTCTATCTCAGGTTATCACATGCAGGAGGCTGGTGCTACGGCTGATATCGAGTTGGCTTACACCTTGGCCGATGGTATGGACTACCTGCGTACTGGTGTGAATGCCGGTATCGATGTGGATGCTTTTGCACCTCGTCTCTCGTTCTTCTGGGCTATCGGTATGAACCACTTCATGGAGATTGCCAAGATGCGTGCTGGCCGACTGCTGTGGGCTAAGATTGTGAAGAGCTTCGGTGCTAAGAATCCTAAGTCTTTGGCTCTCCGTACCCACTCGCAGACATCAGGTTGGTCGCTCACCGAGCAGGACCCCTTCAACAACGTAGGTCGTACCTGTATCGAGGCTATGGCTGCCGTGCTGGGTCACACCCAGTCGCTGCACACCAATGCACTTGATGAGGCTATCGCTCTGCCTACTGACTTCTCGGCTCGTATCGCTCGTAACACCCAGATCTATATCCAGAACGAGACTAAGGTGTGCAAGCAGATCGACCCATGGGCTGGTTCGTACTATGTGGAGACCCTGACCAACGAGCTGGTTCACAAGGCTTGGGAGCATATCCAGGAGATTGAGAAGCTGGGCGGTATGGCTAAGGCTATTGAGACAGGTCTGCCTAAGATGCGTATCGAGGAGGCTGCAGCCCGTACTCAGGCTCGTATCGATAGTGGTGTTCAGACCATCGTTGGTACCAACAAGTACCGTTTGGAGCACGAGGATCCTATCGATATCCTCGAGGTTGATAACACCGCTGTACGCCGTCAGCAGGAAGAGAACCTCAAGGAGGTACGTGCAAAGCGCGACGAGGCCGCTTGCCAGGCAGCACTCAAGGCTATCACCGAGTGCGTGCGCGACTTCAACGAGGGTCGTAAGAGCGAGAACAACCTCCTGGATCTGGCTGTGAAGGCTGCCCAGTTGCGTTGTACCCTTGGTGAGATTTCAGATGCCTGCGAGGAGATCGTGGGTCGTTATAAAGCAGTAATCAGAACAATTTCAGGCGTGTATAGTTCAGAATCAAAGAACGACAAAGACTTCGAGGAGGCCAAGCGCCTTACCGACGAGTTTGCTCAGAAGGAGGGTCGCCGTCCGCGTATCTTCGTTGCCAAGATGGGTCAGGACGGTCACGACCGTGGTGCAAAGGTAGTGGCAACAGGTTATGCCGACTGTGGCTTCGACGTCGATATGGGACCGCTGTTCCAGACGCCTGCTGAGGCTGCCCGTGAGGCTGTCGAGAACGACGTCCATATCGTGGGTGCCAGCTCGTTGGCTGCTGGTCACAAGACCCTCATTCCTCAGTTGATTGAGGAGTTGAAGAAACTGGGTCGTGAGGACATCATGGTCATCGCTGGTGGTGTGATTCCTGCCCAGGACTACGACTTCCTCTACAAGGCTGGCGTAGCTGCCATCTTTGGCCCTGGCACCTCTGTGGCTAAGGCTGCCGTAGAGATGATGAACATCCTGCTCGACGAGGAGTAACCCTTCGTCTGAGGTTAATATGAGACACTGGGGGCGCTTGTATAAGGCGCTCCCAGTCTTTTTGTTGTGTGCTCTGGGAGTTGGTCTGAAACGCTTGGAAAGACCGTCTGCTTCGTTTTTTAGACTTTTTATAGATAAGTATGCTTGTATCTGCAGAAAAAGTTGTAACTTTGCAGTCGGTTTATGAAGATTAAGGAATGCAATGCGAGTGTGATGTCGGCTGTGACTCACATTCTGGATAACTATCTGGAGATGAACAACCACCGCAAAACGGTGGAGCGTTACTCTATTCTCAAGGCTGTTTATAATATTGACGGGCATTTCACCATTGAAGAGCTGGGCGACCTGTTGACGGGGAAATACAAGTTTCCTGTAAGCAGGGCCACGTTGTACAATACCCTGCGCCTCTTCATGGAACTGCGTCTGGTGATTCGTCACCGTTTCCAGGGTGCCACGAAGTATGAGGCTTGCTATGCGGGCGACAGCCATTGTCACCAGATCTGTACGATGTGTGGCAAGGTGACAGAGATACGTGCTCCAGAGATCAGCGCAGCCATCAATGAACTGCACCTGAAGCGTTTCCGTAAGGACGGCTTCTCGTTGTATATCTATGGTATCTGCTCTTCCTGTCAGGCTGTGCTGACAAGAATGAAACATACTCAGAAAAAATAACAACACATAAGATAAAATTATGACAAAAGGAAAGGTTGATGTCCTGCTGGGATTGCAGTGGGGCGATGAAGGTAAAGGAAAGGTTGTCGATGTCTTGACGCCGCGTTATGATGTGGTGGCTCGTTTTCAGGGTGGTCCCAACGCAGGCCACACGCTGGAGTTTGAAGGTCAGAAGTATGTGCTTCGCTCCATTCCGTCAGGCATCTTTCAGGGTGACAAGGTGAACATTATCGGCAATGGTGTGGTGCTGGCTCCCGATCTCTTCATGGAGGAGGCCAAGGCACTGGAACAGAGCGGTCACGACCTGAAGAGCCGTCTGCACGTGTCGAAGAAAGCCCATCTCATTATGCCTACCCACCGTGTGCTCGATGCTGCCTACGAGGCTCAGAAGGGCAAGAACAAGGTTGGTACGACGGGTAAGGGCATTGGTCCTACCTATACTGACAAGGTGAGCCGCACGGGTCTGCGTGTGGGTGATATCCTGGAGAACTTCGAGGAGAAATACGCTGCTGCCAAGGCTCGTCACGAGGCTATCCTGAAATCGCTGCATTTCGACTACGACATCACTGAAGTAGAGAAGAAGTGGCTCGAGGGCATCGAGTACCTGCGTCAGTTCCCCATCGTCGATTCTGAACACGAGATCAACCATCTGCTCAGCAGCGGCAAGAACGTGCTTTGCGAGGGTGCCCAGGGAACGATGCTCGATGTCGATTTCGGCTCTTATCCTTTCGTGACCTCCAGCAACACCATTTGTGCTGGTGCCTGCACGGGTCTGGGTATCGGCCCCAACAAGATTGGCGAGGTCTATGGTATCATGAAAGCATACTGCACACGTGTTGGTGCAGGTCCCTTCCCCACAGAGCTCTTTGACGAGACGGGTAAGAAAATCCGTGATCTGGGTCATGAGTATGGTGCTGTGACAGGTCGTGAGCGTCGTTGCGGCTGGATCGACCTGGTGGCCTTGCGCTACAGTATCATGGTGAATGGTGTCACCCAGCTCATCATGATGAAGAGCGACGTGCTCGACGGCTTCGATACCATCAAGGCTTGCACGGCCTATAATGTGAACGGACAGCTGACGCGCGACTTCCCCTATAACATCGAGCAGGGCATCGAACCTGTCTATCAGGAGCTCCCTGGCTGGAAGACCGATATGACCAAGTTCACCTCTGAGGATCAGTTCCCCCAGGCTTTCCGTGACTATATCGACTTCTTGGAGAAACAGCTCGAAACGCCTATTACCATTATTTCAATTGGACCAGATAGAGAGCAAACAATCGAAAGAAAGCCCACCCAAGCCCTCCCGAAGGGAGGGATGTCTGTATAGACAATAATAATTTGGGGTGCTTTTGTCAATGACAACTTGTAATGACTAGAAGACGGTGGGAGACGGCTGATGGTTTAGCTTACGTCACAGTAGAGAATAATGCTGTGAATAATCGTAGGGAGATGACAATGGCCGAACAAGTCCTTTGGAAACAACTCAGAGGTAGCAAATTGGGAGTACATTTCCGTCGTCAACATGTAGTTGGGATGTATATCGTAGATTTTGTCTCACTTAAGAATAAACTTGTCATTGAAGTTGATGGAGAATATCACACGGATCCTAATCAGCAAATAAGTGATATTGAGCGCACGGCATACTTACAAAGAAAAGGATTTAGAGTGATTCGCTTCGACAACGAACAGGTACTTACAGAATTGGAATCAGTAATGTCAGTAATAATAAAATCTTTAATCGTATAATACATCTATCCAAACATCCCTCCCTTTGGGAGGGCTTGGGTGGGCTTTAAATTCTATGAAACCAAGTATTCCCAAGGGTACGCGCGACTTTGGCCCAGTAGAGATGGCCAAGCGCAACTATATTTTCAATACCATCCGTAGTGTCTATGAGCTCTACGGCTTCCAGCAGATAGAGACACCCGCTATGGAGACCCTTCAGACGCTGATGGGCAAGTATGGCGAGGAGGGCGACAAACTGCTGTTTAAGATTCTGAACTCAGGCGACTACCTCAATAAGATTGACGACCAGGAACTGACGGAGCGCAATACGCTGCGTCTGGCAGCCAAGCTCTGCGAGAAAGGTTTGCGCTACGATCTCACCGTGCCTTTCGCCCGTTATGTGGTGATGCATCGTGAGGAACTGCAATTGCCGTTCAAGCGCTATCAGATGCAACCCGTATGGCGTGCCGACCGTCCCCAGAAGGGTCGCTATCGTGAGTTCTATCAGTTCGACGGCGACGTGGTGGGCTCTGACTCGCTGCTCAACGAAGTGGAGCTGATGCAGATCGAGGACGAGGTCTTCTCTCGTCTGGGTGTCCGTGTGCAGATCAAGATTAACAACCGTAAGATTCTGACAGGTATTGCTGAGGTGATTGGTGCTGCCGATAAGATTGTAGATATCACCGTTGCCATCGACAAGCTCGACAAGATTGGTATCGACAACGTCAACCAGGAACTGCGCGAGGATGGTCTCAGCGAGGAGCAGATCCAGAAGCTGCAACCCATCATCATGCTCGAGGGCACCAACGAGGAGAAGCTGAATACCATCGCCGAGGTCCTGAAGGACAGCGAGACAGGCTTGAAGGGCGTCGAGGAGACTCGCTTCATTATCTCTCACCTCTCTTCTCTCAACTCTCAACTGCAGGTGGACCTCACCCTGGCTCGTGGCTTGAGCTACTACACAGGTGCCATCTTCGAGGTGAAGGCCCTTGACACTCCTATGGGCAGCATCTCGGGTGGTGGTCGCTACGACAACCTCACGGGCATCTTCGGCATGCCTGGTCTGTCGGGTGTGGGCATCTCGTTTGGCGTAGATCGTATCTACGACGTGCTGAACGCCCTCGACCTCTATCCGAAAGACTCGTTGCAGACATCGAAGGTGCTGTTCATCAACTTCGGCGAGAAAGAGACGGCCTACTGTCTGCCCATCCTGTCGGCTGTGCGCAAGGCTGGCATCCGTGCCGAGCTGTTCCCTGATGCAGCCAAGATGAAGAAGCAGATGAGCTATGCCAACGCCAAGCAGATACCCTTTGTGGTGCTGGCTGGCGACAGCGAGATGGCTGCCGGCAAGGTGACACTGAAGAATATGGAGACGGGCGAGCAGATGTTGCTTTCCGCCGACGAACTGATAGCCAGTCTCAAAGGCTGATTGTCCATGAGCGAACTGCTGAATCAACTCAATGACAGTCAGCGCGAAGCGGTGCTCTATTGCGATGGGGCATCGCTCGTCATTGCTGGTGCCGGATCGGGTAAGACGCGTGTGCTAACCTACAAGATTGCCTGGCTCCTGCAACAGGGCATGAAACCCTGGAACATCCTGGCGCTGACGTTCACCAACAAGGCAGCTCGCGAGATGAAGGAACGCATAGGAAGGCTGGTAGGGGAGGAGCAGGCCCGCTATCTGCAGATGGGTACGTTCCACTCGGTCTTTGCACGTATCCTGCGTGCTGAGGCTGAGACCATTGGCTACAACTCCAATTTCACCATCTACGACCAGACTGATGCCCGTTCCCTGGTGAAGAGTATCATCAAGGAGATGGCACTCGACGACAAGGTGTATAAGCCTTCGTCTGTCAGCGACCAGATATCGATGGCCAAGAACCATCTCATCATGCCCAACGCCTTCGTCAACTGTTCGCTCTACGACTCGAAAAAGCCCAAGGTGGCCGATGTCTTTGTGAGGTATGCCGAACGCTGTCGTCAGGCCAATGCGATGGATTTCGACGACCTGCTGGTGCAGACCTTCCTGCTCTTTAGGAACCATGAGGACATCCGACGGAAGTATGTCGATAAGTTCCAGTTTGTGCTGGTCGATGAGTACCAGGATACCAACTTCGCCCAACAGCAGATTGTACTGCAGCTGACACGCGAACGTCAGCGTGTTTGCGTTGTGGGTGACGATGCCCAGAGCATCTACAGTTTCCGTGGTGCCAATATCGATAATATCCTCAATTTCCGCGATGCCTACGACAATGCCCGTCTCTTCAAACTCGAGCAGAACTACCGTTCTACCCAACTCATTGTGCAGGCTGCCAACAGTCTGATCAAGAAGAACGAGCGTCAGATACCCAAGGATGTCTATAGCCGCAACGATGAGGGCGAGCGTCTGCAGCTGAAGCCTGCCTACAGCGACAAGGAGGAGGCGATGATTGTGTGCAACGACATCAAGCGTATCCGTCGGCAGGACCGTTGCGAGTACAGCGACTTCGCCATCCTCTACCGTACCAACGCCCAGAGCCGCTCCTTCGAGGAACAGATGCGCAAGGACGGCATTCCCTATCGCATCTATGGCGGTCTCAGCTTCTATCAGCGCAAGGAGATCAAGGATGTCATCGCCTATTTCCGTGTGGTGGCCAACCCCAACGACGAGGAGGCTCTGAAGCGCATCATCAACTATCCTACGCGTGGCATTGGCGACACTACTGTAGGCAAGATCGTGACTACGGCAACCACCTATGGTGTGTCGCTGTGGACGGTCATCTGTCAGCCCTCCCTGTTCCATCTTGAGATAGCCGCTGGCACAGCCCGCAAGATTGAGGCCTTCCGACAGCTCGTCGAGGGTTGGGCGGCACGTGTCGATGGCGAGGATGTGTATCAGTTGGGTCACGCCATCATCATGGAGAGCGGTGTGTCGGCTGAGATCTACGGCAGTCGCAATCCTGAGGACATCTCGCGTCAGGAGAACCTCGAGGAGTTCCTCAGCGGCATGCAGGACTTTGTGGAAAGCCGCAAGGAAGAGGGACAGGAAGACCAGGTGGGGCTGAGTGACTATCTGCAGGAGGTGTCGTTGCTGACCGACCTTGACAGCGAGGGCGACGGCGACCAGCCCAAGGTGTCGCTCATGACCATCCATTCGGCCAAGGGTCTCGAGTTTCCCACTGTCTTCGTCGTGGGTCTCGAGGAGAACATCTTCCCTTCACCCATGTGTACCACCTCCATGCGCGAGCTTGAGGAGGAGCGCCGTCTGCTATATGTGGCCATCACGCGAGCTGAGCGCCATTGCATCCTCACCTGTGCGCAGAACCGTTTCCGCTATGGACGCATGGAGTACGACACACCCTCGCGCTTCATCAAGGACATCGACCCCCGTCTCCTGCAGGTGGAAGGCTCACTTTCTTCTTCTTCCTCTGACCAGAATCAAACCACCCGTTCGCGTGATACCTGGACCCGTAATTCCTGGACGCAGAATCCGCGACCCGTGGCCACCCAGTTCCGTGCCGACCCCATGCCTCGCCAGGTGGCTCCGCGAAGACCCGAACCTGCCGTTGATCCTTTCTCCGCAGGCTTCAAGCGCCAGCTCCAGCAGGCCGGTGGCCGCTTCCGTCCTGTCAGTCAGGTGTCTCAGAGACCCTTGAACCCCTCGAACTCTTCGAGTGCCTTGCACGAAGGAGCAGTCATTGAGCATCAGCGTTTTGGCATTGGCACCATTATCAAGATCGAGGGTACGGGCGAGAACACCAAGGCCACCGTTCAGTTTCGCAACACCGGCACCAAGCAACTCCTTCTGAAATACGCCAAGTTCACCGTCGTCAAATAGCAGCGCTCTGCTACCTTCTCTCGTCCCACGGTGCGAAGGTACGAAGAAATGACGAGGTGGGCAAATATTTTGAACAGATGATCCAAAAAACTTTCAACCCGAGTCTTGCTAAATATCTAATATACAACGTGTTATGCATCACCACCTCTCTCTTATCGCCCTCTTATCGGCACATTGTCGCCAACACGCATTTCATTCTTCGTTCTTTGACTTCGTCGACTTTCTTCACGCTCGGCATAGCCTATGCAAGCATGACTCTGCTCTCGCTTAATCAGAAAGTTCATTATTACATTCTTTCATTTTCACCAAGGAGCGTCATCTTGGTGTCCAAGGAGCGTCACGTTGGTCGGCACCGTGCGTCACCTTGCTGGGCAAGGAGCGTCTCGGCGCGATGCAAGGAGCGTCTCGTTGCGGGGAGAAATACCTTTTCTGATTTTTTCTGGGCAACAAAGCTAGAGTATATATATTATAAATATGTGTGTCTATGTGTCTTGACACCGTTACGCCGTTACGCCGTTACGCTGTTACTTTTACTATTTTGCTTGTCAGGTTTATGCCGATCGACGAGCAAGTCGAAGACGATAATATCATCATTATTTTATATTACAATAAATTTATATTATATATATAATATAAAAATTACCTACTCCCTCAAAGTAACAACGCAGTTTCACCAAATGTAACGGCGTAACAGCGTAACAGTGTAACAGCGTGACCCAGTTCATGCGGACCTCATAAGAATGTCATAAGACACACGGCCATCCTCGTCAAACTGCCTGCCACAGGCACTTTCCAGAAATCCTGAACAAAGTTTTTTCCAAACAAATTCTCTTTTTCCTTGCTATTCTCAAAGATTCTTCGTATCTTTGCAGTACCAAATAACTAAAACAATAATTCAATATGAGACATAGAATAAAAGCAGGTAAGGTCGGCTCGTTTACGCCTGAGAGACAAAAGGAGGAAGTAGAGCAGTTGGAGGACAAAAATGTCAATGAAGAGGTGGAAGAGATCTTCGAGGAGGATTCAGAATTCAGCAACGACGACGAAGCCCTCGCTGCCATGGAGTTTTATGATAGTCCAGACGAGATGGAATAGGATGAATGAAGTAATTGACTACTTACCAAAGGATGATTTGTAAACCGTTAGTCCCCCTATGAATATGAAAAAACTTGTCATTATATTTTTCATCACTATCTACTCAACCTTGACTGTTAATGGACAGGTATTACTAAGTGGGAAAGATACTTCTGCAAAAAAAGAGGATGTTTCGTCTTCTTCATCCCCAAAGGAAGTAAAAGAAGAAGCACCAGAGTTCCTGCCTTGCACCTATAAGATTGGGCGCAAAAATGTTGATAATCCTGGTGGGGAAGAAGGTGTTCAACAATATTTATGGGATCATATTAAATATCCCAAAGATGCATTGAATAACGGTATTCAAGGAAGAGTCTTTGTTTCTTTTGTAGTAGATATCGATGGAAACGTAACAGATGTAGAAGTAAAACGGAGCGTACATCCTTTATTGGACAGAGAAGCTGTGAGAGTGATATCTTCTATGCCAAAATGGAAGCCTGGCACTCAGGACGGCAAGCCAATCCGGGTTAGATATACGATTAATGTCCCCTTTAAGACTGTAAATTGATGCCCAAAATGACAGTGGAGACATCAGGGTCAGGTGAGTGTCTTGCTGTTGATGAAGGAGGGTAGGGATACCAGACCCTTGTTGTTTCTGAAATCCTGGTTAAAAACTATCCTATGGCGCAAAAGATTTGGTGGTTTCAAGAAAATGTTGTATCTTTGCAAACAGATACTTAATTCAAATAATCTATGCCTGACATTGTAAAGATAGAAAATGACAACGCCATTCAAACCGTAGAGCCTGAAGTGGTGAAACGGTATTGTAGCTATTGCGGCAGGGAGGTACAAGAAGGAGCTGTTTTTTGTCCATTCTGTGGCAAGCCTCTGGATGGTGTTTCCCATCAGGATCAACCATCAGTAACACTTGTTCATCAGACGAACACGTATTACCAGCAGGTGACGACAAATAATGCAGCGCCAGTCGTTGAGAAACGAAAAGTCAATGGCGTAGGTATCGCGGGATTTATCTTTGCGCTATTGTCGCTTGTCGTTTACCTGTCATCAATGTTCATGACAGCCGACAGACTTTTCCTTTGTTTCATTCTCTATATCTTCGGACTGTTCTTCTCTATTGTAGGCATGTTCCATTCTCCTCGCCACTTCGCTTTTGTAGGCTTGATCGTGTCGATTGTAGACATCTTCCTGCTGGCGTTCACCTCAGACGAGTTCTTGGGTACAATCCTTCATACCTTTGGCTTAGGCTAGGGTAATCGAGGGAAACATTATTAGGAGTTACATGTCTCCAGACCAGCCATGACCTAGATCCCAGTGCTCATCATAGACAAACTCGAAATAAGGAAGAGAGAATTCTTCTTCGATAAGTGTCGTCAGTTCATCAAGAATAGGCTCTGCCCAATGGCCTACAAGAACAATGAACTTGTCGATATTCCAAGCCACACGACCTCTCGGAACTTGGGTATAGTCACCCTTAAACTTTGTATCCTCATGTTTGGCCTGTGCCTTAAAATACTCTTTCGCCCATACCTGTCTGTGCAGATGAGGATAGTTGATAAAGGGAAGCCCCTTTTCGGCTGCTTCCTCAACCATCTTCGGTGTAATCTCTTTCTTACGGACACCAAAAAGGGATTTGTTTTCTAGATCGTACCAGAAGATACCAATGCAAGGCATCTGTTCGTCAAAAGCCTTCATGTCGGCCATCTGCTTCTTATGATCTTCGTCTGTCAGGTGAGTCATAATGTTCTCTTTTCTATATTTGCCTTTCGGCTGCAAAGTTAATTATAAAAACCAAATAATCAAAGAAAACGCAGCCATATTTTTTGCTAAACCCTTTTTGTTTCAATAAAAAGTTGTATCTTTGCAAACATGATGGACGACAAAGAGAAAAAGTTGCAGGACAAGTTGCGCTTTGCAGGCGAGAAGATTCCTTCGATGAAACGGCGCAGTAACATCAACGACTACTACGGGCGCCATATTTATATGGTTACTATGGCCGTGGAGGGGCGTCGTCCGCTTTTAGGTACGTTGAGGGGTAGTGCAGCCATTGCTGAGGGACAGGAAGGTGCTCTGTGTGTGGTGCCAACGCCTTTGGGGCAGGAGGTCATTCGTTGTTGGGAACTGATACCTCAGTTCCATCATGAGGTGCGCTTGTTGGCTTTTCAGTTGATGCCCGACCACCTGCATGGCATTCTTTTTGTGCAAGAGTCGATGGAGGAGCATCTGGGGCAGGTAATCAGTGGCTTCAAGGCTGGGTGTAACAAGGCCTATAGGCAGCTGGTGGTTGAGGCGGTGCCTCAACATACGAGGATGGAGAGGGCTTCTTCGTATGAAGTGGCACCGCCGCTTCCGCTTCCCTCTGAGCACAGGCTGAAGAAGGATGACAGGAGCCATGGGCTGCTTTTTGAGCGTGGCTACAACGACCTGATATCAAAAAGCTACGACATGCTGCCGCGCCTTACTGCCTACCTCCATGATAACCCACTCCGCCTGGCTTTACGCCGTGAGCATCCTGATCTTTTCAGGATGCATCGCAGGACGGAAGTGTGTGGGTTGCAGTTCACATCTTTGGGTAACCACTTCTTGTTGGATTGGCCTGAACGACAGTTGATGGAAATGAGCCGCGAAGCCAGCGATGGGCAAATAGAGGAACGGCTGCAACAGGTGTTGGCGGCAGCGCATAATGGGGCGGTGACCTATACGGCGGCAATCAGCAAAGGTGAGCAGAAAATTGCCAGAATGGTGCGTGAACAGGGGCTCCCATTGGTGGTGTTGCTGAACGACGGCTTTCCAAAGGAAGGGTCACCTCATGAGCGTTTTTACAAACCTGGTGGGGTCTATTTCGAGGCTTGTTCGAAAGGGCAGCTGTTGCTGATGGAACCTGAGGAAAGTGCTTTTGTGAATCCGGTTGTGATGAAGGCGACAGAGGAAGCTTTGCGACGGAAGGCTAAGGCAAAGCACTTTAGTTACCGCCCCATCCCCGTGGAATCACAGCGGTACCGATTCGTGGCCTTAGATTGGACGGCTGCTGGTTGAGAGGTGAGTGGTTCGAAGGAATTCCTTCGTCACTCAATCTTCCGGCCTCTGTAGAATGCGTTGAAGGCATCTTCGGCATAGCCATCGCCAGAATATTTGAACGAGGAGGCAGTGGCACCATCTACTTTCATGCCATAGTAGAATACGTTGAAGGCATCCTTGGCATAGCCACCTTCCAGCACTTTAAATGTGGCGGCAGTGGCACCGTCAATCTTCTTTCCTTACTCTTCTTTTAACAACCAATAGAAAAGCCAGTAAAATGCAAAAGGGGAGGCATCCATTTCGGAGTCTCCCCTTGTTAATAGGTATTGAGCCAACTTAGTCTTTGCCAATCAGTCGGAGTCCTTCTTTGGTGAGGTAGGGCTTCATCTGCTTGAACGAGAGAATGGCGCAGGGCATGCCTGCAGCGTAGTAGGAAATCTCGTAAGGCTGATACTGGAAGATGAACTGACCGTCGGCAATGCGGAAGTTGGAAATCTGCAAATCGTCGATGTCGATGAGCAGGTAGTCGCTCAGCGTCTCACCTTCAGAGGGCTCGAAGTATTTCAGCAGCTCCTTCTGGAACATGGTCTTGAAGGCCTGACTGTCGGTATCCTTGAGGATCTCCTTGCCAATGCGGCGACCCGTCTGCTTGTCGAAGGTGGTGCCTACCAGCCAGTTGATGCCGTGGGCACCGCCCTGGTATTCATAGCCCAGCTCGATGTAGGTGACGTAGTTGTCGGCATCGACCTCTTTCTTGAAGTTCTGCTGGTATTCCCAGGCAAACATGTAGTCGGGCAACTCGTCGCCTTCTTCCATGCTTTCCATGAAGTCGTTCTTAGAGGCTGTTATTTCCTCCTGTACTGACTCCAGATGGCTCTGACCGGCCTTGATGACAGCCTTGCGGGCGTTCTTGGTCTCGTTGAAATACTCAATGAATCCGTAGCTGATGTTTTCGTTCAGATAGGCCAGGATGGAATCGGCCAGAGGTGTACCCCCCTTGGAGGGCACCTCGGCCGACAGTACGACCATCGAACTGTCTGGTGACATGAACGAAGCCTTGACGTAGTCTATCTCGCCGTCTGAGGACAGGTCGTCTGCCCCGTCAGCGTTCATAGCGGTCTCCTCGGATTCATCGTCATCTTGATCTGCCGCCTGTTTCTTGTTGTTGCAAGCGGTCATCAGCAGGAATCCAAACAGGATGATGGATAATTTTCTCATTCTGTAATAAAATGCGCTTTCTGAAGGTTACTCGCCCTTGATAGCTGCCACACCAGGAAGTACCTTACCCTCGATGGCCTCGAGCAGAGCACCACCACCGGTAGAGATGTAAGACACCTGGTCGGCCAGACCGAACTTGTTGACACAAGCCACAGAGTCGCCACCACCAATCAGAGAGAATGCACCCTCGGCAGTAGCCTTAGCGATAGCATCGCCGATAGCACGTGAGCCAGCGGTGAAGGCGTCGCACTCGAACACACCGGCAGGACCGTTCCACAGGATGGTCTTGGCACCCTTGATAGCCTCGGCAAATGCCTTCTGGCTCTCAGGACCAGCGTCAACACCCTCGAAACCGGCAGGAACCTGGTTGGCAGGGCAGTTGATGATCTGGGCACCAGCCTTGACAGTCATAGTGCCGAAGTCGAGACCGTTGGTAGCTGTGCAGTCGCTGCCAAGTACCAGCTGAACGCCGTTCTTCTTAGCCAGCTCCTCAACACCCAAAGCCACATCGAGCTTGTCCATCTCAACGATAGAGTCACCAATCTCGCCACCGTGAGCCTTAGCGAAGGTGTAGGTCATACCACCGCAGAGGATGAGCTTGTCGACCTTACCCAGCAGGTTCTCGATGATACCGATCTTAGAAGAAACCTTCGAACCACCCATGATGGCAACGAAAGGACGTTTGATGTTAGAGAGCACGTTGTCAACAGCCTGAACCTCCTTCTCCATGAGCAGACCCAGCATCTTGTTGTCGGCATCGAAGTAGTCAGCGATAACAGCAGTAGAAGCGTGCTTGCGGTGAGCTGTACCGAAGGCGTCCATCACGTAGCAGTCAGCATAAGAAGCGAGCGTCTTGGCAAACTCCTTCTGAGAAACCTTCAGGGCCTTCTTGGCCTCGTCGAACTCGGGAGTACCCTTCTCCAGACCTACGGGCTTACCCTCTTCCTCAGGATAGAAGCGCAGGTTCTCCAGCAGCAGAGCCTCACCCATCTTCAGAGCCTTGGCAGCATCGGCAGCCTTAGCGCAGTCGGGAGCAAAAGCAACGGGAACACCCAGAGCCTTCTCAACAGCCTCACGGATCTGACCCAGAGACTTCTTGGCGTCAACCTTTCCCTTGGGTTTGCCCATGTGCGACATGATGATGACAGCACCACCATCGCCCAGAATCTTCTTCAGGGTGGGAAGTGCACCGCGGATACGGGTGTCGTCAGTAATCTTACCATTCTCGTCCAGGGGTACGTTGAAGTCAACACGTACGATTGCCTTCTTACCGGCAAAGTTGAATTCGTTGATTGTCATAACTTTAAATTGATGTTTATAAAATAATGTGTATAAAAGTCTTCAAAATCGATTGCAAAGTTACAAAATAAAAATGATATCTGCATCATATTTGGGAAAAAAAAACGTAATGCTTGGTAGAGTGATAAAAAATGTGTACCTTTGCACCGCAAAACATTATTAATACATCAGAAAATGAAAGCATTTGTATTCCCTGGTCAGGGTGCCCAGTTTGTTGGAATGGGCAAAGACCTCTATGACAACAACGCACAAGCTAAGGAACTTTTTGAAAAGGCAAACGAGATTCTGGGCTACAGAATCACAGATATTATGTTTGAGGGAACAGACGACGATCTGAAGCAGACGAAGGTCACTCAGCCTGCCGTGTTCCTGCATTCAGTCATCTCGGCCATCTGTCTGGGTGACGCTTTCCAGCCCGCTATGACCGCTGGACACTCGCTGGGTGAGTTCTCGGCATTGGTAGCTGCCGGCGCCCTGTCGTTCGAGGATGGTCTGCGTTTGGTCTATGCCCGTGCAATGGCCATGCAGAAGGCTTGCGAGGCTGCTCCCTCTACAATGGCTGCTATCATCGGTCTGGCCGACGAGCAGGTGGAGCAGATTTGTGCCGGCATCAACCGCGAGGGTAACGTGGTGGTTTGCGCCAACTACAACAACCCTGGTCAGCTGGTTATCTCTGGTAACGTGGAGGCTATCAACGAAGCATGCGAACAGCTGAAAGCTGCCGGTGCCAAGCGTGCCCTGCCCCTGAAGGTGGGTGGTGCCTTCCATTCGCCCCTGATGCAGCCTGCCAAGGACGAGCTGCAGGCCGCTATCGAGAAGACCAATTTCAACATGCCGAAGTGTCCTGTCTATCAGAATGTGGACGGCAAGCCCCATACCGATCCTGTCGAGATCAAGCAGAACCTCATTGCCCAGCTGACCAGTAGCGTGCGCTGGACACAATGTGTGCAGAACATGATTGCCGACGGTGCCGACGACTTCACAGAGTGTGGTCCTGGCAAGGCCCTGCAGGGTATGATCGCTAAAATCAATAAGGAAGTGAGCGCTCATGGCATAGAAGGGTAGAGTGAATAGTGAAAAGTGAATAAGTATAATGAAAGGTTCAAAAATCATTATTTACCAGATTTTTACGCGTCTGTATGGCAACAGCTGTCAGACGCGTAAACCGTTTGGTACCATTGAAGAGAACGGCTGTGGCAAACTGAATGGCTTCACGCCGAAGGTGCTGAAGCAGATTCGTGAGATGGGTGTCTCGCATGTGTGGTACACTGGCATCATTCGTCACGCCACGATGACCGACTACACGCAGTATGGCATTCCCCGTCAGCATCCTGCTGTTGTGAAGGGTAGGGCTGGCTCGCCCTATGCCATCACCGACTACTACGACGTGGACCCCGACCTGGCTGTCGATGTGGAGAAGCGTATGGAGGAATTTGAGAAGCTGGTGAGTCGCACCCATCGTGCCGGCTTGAAGATGATCATCGACTTCATACCCAACCACGTGGCACGTCAGTACAAGAGCATTGCCAAACCTGCAGGTGTGAAGGATCTGGGTGAGGACGATGACAAGGACAAGGGCTTTGATCCGCAGAACAACTTCTACTATTGTCCCGGACAGACGTTTGCACCCTATTTCGACGTTTATCACGGCGAGAAGGAACCCTATAGCGAGATGCCTGCCAAGGCTACGGGTAACGACCATTTTGACAACGCCCCAGGGCGCAACGACTGGTATGAGACGGTGAAGCTGAACTATGGCGTTGACTACTATGCCGGTCGTATAGGCTATTTTGACCCTATACCTTCTACCTGGACGAAGATGCTCGACATCCTGCTGTTCTGGGCAGGAAAGGGCATTGACGGCTTCCGTTGCGATATGGCTGAGATGGTACCTGCCGAGTTCTGGGCATGGGCCACAGGAAAGGTGCGCGAGCAATATCCCAGGATCATCTTCATCGGTGAGGTGTACAATCCTGCCGAGTATCGCCGCTATATTGCCTCGGGCTTCGACTATCTGTACGACAAGGTGGGCATGTACGACACGATGTTTGGTGTCATTCGTCACGAACGTCCCACGGAGGCTATCTCATGGGCCTGGCAGCAGAACGACGACATTCAGGACCACATGCTCTACTTCCTGGAGAACCACGACGAACTGCGACTGGCAAGCGACTTCTTTGCTGCTGATGCACGCAGGGGACTGCCTGCACTGGTGGTCAACACGCTGATGCAGAAGAATCCCTTCATGTTCTACTTCGGACAGGAGTGGGGCGAGCAGGGTATGGATACTGAGGGCTTCAGCGGACACGACGGACGTACCACCATCTTCGACTATTGGTCAATAGGGCCCGGCAAGGGTTCGGAAGCGCTGGTAGATGCCTACAAGAAGGTGCTGAACATTGCCCGTACGGAAAAGGCTGTCAGCAATGGCCGTATGTTTGACCTAATGTACGTAAACCGTCAATACCAGCGTCAGTATGCTTTCCTGCGTGCCGTGGGTAAGGAGTTGATGCTTGTGGTTGCCAACTTCGACGAGGCACCTGTAACCATGCAGCTCAGTATTCCTGACCATGCCTACAGCTATCTGGAGATACAGGAGAAAGCCTACGAAGCCGTTGACCTCTTGACTGACGAGCATCGTCCGATGGTGCTGATAAAGGGTGAAACAGTCGAGGTGAAACTCGATGGCTACCAGTCGGTTGTGTATAAGTTGAATGCTTAGTTTGTTCGCTGGTAACAAAGGTAGTACTTGCGTACTTTCTTCGACAGCAACTCAACGTTGAGCAACTCAGAAGCTTCGGCGATGTCACGAATAGTGCCGTCCTTATAAAGAATGCCGATAGCGTCGTCATCAACGGAATACATGTCTTTCTGAATCTCATTAAGACTCATCAGATAGTGGGCATCGCTCCTGGCGATGTCCATTTTTTGTGCTATCTCTTCACGGATAGCTGCCAGACGTTCCTCTGAAGGAGGCTCGTCGAGTACTTCTACCTTGAACAGATGACGGTCGAGCATATTCGTTGCAAGAATGGAGAGGATGCGGTCGTCACAGTACTTCCACGCTTTCATGGCACTCCAGATGTCGCTGTCGTCAAGGGCCTCGTACATGCGAAGGGCTTCGTCGTGCTCGGCAAACCACTGGGCATCGACATCGTTCTCAATGAAATAGCTGAGGGCTGGCGATGCAAACACATGCTGTCCCTGACGGGCAAGGTCTTTTGCACGTGTCAACATGTTGACCAGCACCTTCTCGTAGCCTACAGCCGTCTTGTGAAGATACACCTGCCAGTACATCAGTCGGCGGGTAGTCAGGTAGTTCTCCAGCGAGTAGATTCCCTTCTGTTCCACTACCAGACGGTCGTCAATCACATTGAGCATCTTAATGATGCGAGCAGAACCGATATTACCCTCTGTAACACCTGTGAAGAACGAGTCGCGACGCAGGTAGTCGAGACGGTCCATATCAAGCTGTGAGGAAATGAGCTGGTGGAGGAAATGCTTGGGATACTCGTCCTTGAAGATGCTGATGGCCAGATTAAGTTGACCACCCAGATCACGGTTGATCTGTTCCATCATCATCAGCGAGATGTCTTCGTGGGAGATGCCGCTGATGAGGGTGTTCTCAAGCACATGCGAGAAGGGACCGTGTCCGATGTCGTGCATCAAGATGGCTGCCTGCACAGCCTCGGCCTCGCTCTCAAAAATGAAGATGCCTTTCTGCTGGAGGTTGAGTATGGCTTCGCTCATCAGGTGAAAGGCTCCCAGCGAGTGCTGAAAGCGTGTATGGCGTGCACCAGGATAGACCACAGATGCCAGTCCCAGTTGGTTGATGCGGTTCAGACGCTGGAACAACGGGTGGCGCACGATGCCGTAGAGCAGTCCGCGTGGTATCTTGATGAACCCAAAGACAGGGTCGTTGATGATCTTTGCCTCACTCACCTTTTAGAATTGTGAATTAATAATTCTTATAGTCTTTTCAGTTGCTCTGCCATCTTCTGTTGTAAGGCGCGAGCTTCATTGCCAGCTACTTCGGCAAAGTGATCGTCGTTGCAAGCATAGATAATGCCTCGGCTGCTGTTAACCAACAGACCGCAGTCCTCGTTCATGCCGTATTTGCAGACTTCCTCAAGACTGCCGCCCTGAGCACCCACACCAGGAACAAGCAGGAAATGACGTGGAGCCACCTTGCGAACGGCTTCAAACATCTTTCCTTGTGTGGCACCTACCACATACATCATGTTCTCTTCATTGCCCCATTGCTGACTCTTGGCAAGCACCTTCTCGAAAAGACGCTGACCATCACGATCCTCGAACAGCTGGAAGTCCTGCGAACCTTTGTTGGAAGTAAGTGCCAGCAGCACCACCCATTTGTTGGGATACTGGAGGAAGGGCGTGACAGAGTCCTCACCCATATAGGGGGCCACCGTCAGGGCATCGACATCGTACTCCTCGAAGAAGGTACGGGCATACATCTGCGAAGTGTTGCCGATATCACCACGCTTGGCATCAGCGATGATGAGGTGGTGGGGGTGGTTCTCCTTCAAGTAGTTGACGGTCTTTACAAACGACTCCATACCTTTTAGTCCGTAGGCCTCATAGAATGCCAGATTGGGTTTGTAGGCTACGCAGTAGGGTGCCGTTGCATCGATGATAGCCTTGTTGAATTCAAATACGGGGTCGTGCAGGTCGAAGACGCACTGTGGCATCTTTTTCGGGTCGGTATCGAGACCTACGCAGAGGAAGCTCTTCTTCTGCTTTATCTGTTGTATTAGCTCTTGTCTTGTCATAATTTGATGGGTCTTATGGGTCGGTCTTATGAGTTTTACAGTTCACTTTCCTTCATGCGCTCGGCATTCTCGGCAACGGTCAGGGCATCAATCATACCCTGGATGTCGCCCCCAAGGAAGCCTTGCAAATCGTGGGTGGTATAGCCGATACGGTGGTCGGTGACGCGACCTTGAGGGAAGTTGTAGGTGCGTATCTTGGCAGAACGGTCACCTGTTGACACCAAACTCTTACGGCGCGAAGCGATGTCGTCCATATACTTCTGGTGTTCCTTGTCGTAAATAAAGGTGTAGAGTCGGCTCAAGGCACGCTCCTTGTTCTTGGGCTGGTCGCGCGTCTCAGTACACTCGATGAGAATCTCCTCGGTTTCGCCCGTGTTGGGGTTCTTCCACATATAGCGCAGACGGACACCCGACTCCACCTTGTTCACATTCTGACCACCTGCACCAGAAGAGCGGAAGGTATCCCACTTGATCTCGCCTTCGTTCACATGGACCTCAAACTTATCGGCCTCAGGCAGAACGGCAACGGTAGCGGCAGAGGTGTGCATGCGGCCCTGCGTCTCTGTGGCAGGCACACGTTGTACACGATGTACGCCTGACTCGTATTTCAGCGTGCCATAAACATCGGCACCAGAGACGGCAAAGTCAATCTCCTTGTAACCGCCTACGGCACCCTCAGAGACACTGGTGATGGAGAGTTGCCAACCTTTTGAGTCGCAGTAGCTCTTGTACATCTTAAAGAGGTCACCTGCAAAGAGACAGGCCTCATCGCCACCAGTACCCGCACGGATCTCCATCTGAACATTCTTGGCATCCTCTGGGTCCTTAGGAATGAGGGCAATCTTAATCTCCTCTTCGAGCTTGGGCTGAATCTCTTCATTGGCTGCGAGTTCTTCGCGTGCCATCTCTTTCATCTCAGGGTCGGTCTCGTTGGCAAGGATATCCTTAGCCTCTTTGATGCCGTTCAGACAAGCAATATAACGCTTGCGAGCATCCATGATGTCGCCCAGGTCCTTGTATTCCTTCGTTAGTTTCACAAAACGGTTCTGATCAGCAATCACCTCAGGGTCTGTTATCAGCGTTGACACTTCCTCGAAACGAGCTTCCAAGCCGTCTAATTTCTGTAGTATGCTGTTATTATCCATATTAATAATCGAAAGTTCCAAATTCTGATTTGATGGTCAGGCTCTTCTTGCCCTCCTCAATATGACCCACTATCTGGGCATCGATATTGAAGCTCTTTGAGAGCGCAATCACCTTGTCGGCTATCTCAGGACGAACGTAAATCTCCATGCGGTGACCCATATTGAATACCTGGTACATCTCTTTCCAATCGGTGCCTGAACACTCGTGGATGGCACGGAAGAGTGGGGGAACGGGGAACATGTTGTCCTTAATAACTCGGCAGTTGTCGCCCACGAAATGAAGCACCTTGGTCTGGGCACCACCCGTGCAATGTACCATGCCGTGGATCTCAGGACGCAGTTCGTCGAGCAGGCGCTTGATGACGGGAGCATAGGTACGGGTTGGAGAGAGCACCAGCTGGCCAGCATCAACGGGAGACCCCTCAACGGCATCGGTCAGCCTATACTTACCACTATAGACAAGCTCGTCGGGCACAGCGTGGTCGTAGCTCTCAGGATAGTTCTCGGCCAGATACTTGGTGAAGACATCATGGCGGGCAGAGGTCAAACCGTTGGACCCCATACCACCGTTGTAGCGCTTCTCGTAAGTAGCCTGACCCGTAGAAGAGAGACCTACGATGACATCGCCTGGACGAATATTGGCATTGTTGATGACATCAGAGCGCTTCATGCGGCAAGTCACCGTAGAGTCAACAATAATGGTACGTACCAGGTCACCCACATCAGCCGTCTCGCCACCAGTAGGCCAAATGCCGATACCCATCTCTCGAAGTTCAGCCAACAACTCGTCCGTTCCGTTGATGATAGCCGAAATGACCTCGCCAGGTACGAGCATCTTGTTGCGTCCGATGGTTGAGGAAACGAGGATGTTATCTACAGCACCCACACAGAGCAGGTCGTCGGTGTTCATGACAATAGCATCCTGGGCAATACCCTTCCATACGGAGAGGTCGCCCGTCTCTTTCCAATACATATAGGCCAGACTCGACTTAGTGCCAGCGCCGTCGGCATGCATGATGTTACAGTACTCTGGGTCTCCGCCCAGAATATCAGGGATAATCTTGCAGAAGGCTTGTGGGAAGATACCCTTGTCGATGTTCTTGATAGCGTTGTGTACGTCTTCTTTTGCGGCACTCACGCCACGTTGCATATAGCGGTTGTTCATATTGCTTGTGGAAACTATAGAGTTGTGGAATGATGGAAACGCGTTATTCTTTACCTTGCCAGAATTCCCATGAGGCAAAGGCCTGTAGAAGTAGCATCTCGAGACCGTTTTTGACGTTGGCTCCTCGTTCGGCACCCTTGTGCATGAAGAGTGTCTCGTCGGGGTTGTAAATCAGGTCGTAAAGGATGTTGCGTTCGTCGAGGGCCTCGTAGGGCAACTTAGGACATTCTTCGGTTTTGGGAAACATACCCAGAGGCGTACAATTGACAATGACGTTGTATTCCTGCACTACTTCGGGTGTTATTTGTTCGTATTGAATGGTGTCAGGACGTTCGTATCGGCTGACGAATACACTTTCCAAACCTAATGATTTCAGGCCATAGGCAACGGCTTTCGACGCGCCGCCTGTTCCCAGAATAAGAGCCTTCTTATGGTAACTCTCAAGCATGGGTTCTATACTCTGAGTGAAACCTATTACGTCGGAGTTGTATCCACGTAGGCTCACCTCCTTACCTTTATGGACAATACGGATGACGTTCACGGCACCTATTGCTCGCGCTTCAGGACTGATATAGTCTAAGAATGGCATCACTTTCTGTTTGTAGGGGATAGTCACATTCAAACCCTTTAACTCTGGATTCTTGCTGATGACTGCCGCCAGATCGTCGATGGTGGAAATCTCAAAGTTATAATACCTTGCATTGATACCCTCGTCAGCAAACCGCTGGTTGTGGTAACTGATGGAAAAAGAATGCCCAAGAGGGTAGCCTATTAATCCGTACTTATCCATAATACAATCTTTTTTATTTTGTTGCAAAATACATCGTGCAGATGCCGCAGGTGAGACGTTTGAAACTGGCCTCCTCAAATCCTGCTTCTTTTAGAATATCAGTCATGCGTTCGCCCTGTGGAAAGGCCTCAATGGTCTTGATGAGGTAGCGATAGGCGCTTTTGTCTTTAGAGATGAGACGTCCATAGAGGGGAAGCACGGTGTGAGAATAGACGTGAAAGAGCTGTTTCATGGGAAAACTGACAGGTGTTGTCAGTTCTACAATACTCAGGTGTCCGCCTTTGCAAAGCACGCGGCACATCTCTTTCAGTCCTTTGTCCAGATCAGCAAAGTTACGGATGCCGAAAGCAGCAGTAACGGCATCAAATGATTCGTCGGGATAGGAGAGCTGCAGACAGTCTTCTTTGTCAAAGGAGATAATGTCTTGAAGTCCCAATTGTTCCACTTTCTTTCTGCCTACTGCCATCATACCTTCGCTGATGTCGGCACCGATAAGCTTCTTGGGTTGCAGCATCTGTGCAGCAAGAATGGCAAAATCACCCGTCCCCGTTGCAATATCGAGCATTGTCTGGGGAGCAAAGGGGGCTAATTGCTTTATGGCTTTCTTACGCCACCCTCTGTCAATATTCCACGATAGACGGTGGTTCAGCTTGTCGTAGGTGGGAGCGATGTTGTTGAACATCTCTTCCACCTGCTTGGCTTTCTCGCCTTTGTGGTAGGGGTTGATTTTCTCTTGCTGGTAGCTCATAGGATGTAGGGGACTATCTGTTTTTCAGCCACTCGCTGACGTTCTTCTCGATGCGGGCAGCAATGTCACCAGTTTCTGAAGCACGGTCGAAGGTCTGACCTGTGATGTGCTCATAAAGCTCAATGTAGCGCTCAGAGACGCTCTCTGCATAGGCATCGGTTATCTCTGGCATCGTTTGTCCTGGCTCGTTCATGAAGTTGTGCTCGATGAGCCACTGACGAACAAACTCCTTTGACAGCTGACGCTGGGGCTCGCCCTTTGCCAGTTTCTCTTCGTAACCGTCGGCATAGAAATAACGGCTTGAGTCGGGGGTGTGAATCTCATCGATGAGGTACACTTTGCCGTCGCGCTTACCAAACTCATACTTCGTATCAACAAGAATTAGTCCTCGCTTGGCAGCCATCTCCTGACCGCGAGCAAAGATCTTGCGGGTATAGTCCTCCATGATGGCATAGTCTTCTGCCGAAACGATGCCCTGGGCAATGATTTCTTCTTTTGAGATATTCATGTCGTGCCCCTCGTCTGCCTTTGTCGTAGGTGTGATGATGGGTTCAGGGAAACGCTCGTTCTCTTTCATGCCGTCGGGCAGCTTAACACCACACAGCTCACGGCAACCATTCTTGTATTCGCGCCATGCTGAACCAGTCAGTATGCTACGGATAATCATTTCGACACGGAAACCCTCGCACTTCAGTCCTATGGTCACCATCGGATCGGGAGTGGCAAGCTTCCAGTTGGGGCAGATGTCTGTTGTAGCATCAAGAAACTGTGCGGCTATCTGGTTAAGAACCTGTCCTTTGAATGGTATGCCCTTTGGCAGCACCACGTCAAATGCTGATATGCGATCGGTGGCTACCATTACCATCAGATCGTCATTAATGTTGTACACATCGCGTACCTTTCCGTGGTACACGCTCTTCTGTCCTTCGAAGTTGAAATCAGTTCTTGTTAATGCGTTCATTGTCGTATTCTTCGTATGCGTTTACTATCTTTGTTACCAGTTTATGTCTCACGATGTCTTTCTGGGTCAGGTTCACCACTCCAATACCTTCAACATCGTGCAGGATGTGAAGGGCCTCTATGAGTCCGCTCTTCTGGGAGTGAGGCAGGTCAATCTGTGTCATATCACCTGTAATGATCATCTTGGTGTTCCAACCCATACGGGTGAGAAACATTCTGATCTGTGCAGGCGTGGTGTTTTGGGCTTCGTCAAGGATGACAACGGCATCACTCAGCGTCCTTCCTCGCATAAAGGCAAGGGGGGCAATCTGAATGACATGCTTTTCCATCATGTCCTGAAGTTTGGCTTGGGGCAACATGTCCTCAAGGGCATCGTAGAGCGGCTGCAGGTAAGGGTCAATCTTGTCCTTCATGTCGCCTGGTAGGAATCCCAGTTTTTCGCCAGCTTCAACAGCAGGTCGTGAGAGGATGATTTTCTTGGCACTTTTCTCTTTGAGTGCTTTAACGGCAAGAGCAATGCTAAGATATGTCTTTCCTGTTCCTGCCGGTCCTACGGCAAACACCATATCGTTGTCGTGATAGGCATCTATCAGTCGTTGCTGGTTTTCTGTGCGTGCCTTGATAGCCCTGCCTGACATAGAATAGCACACCACTCCCTCGGGCACATTACGTGTGCCTCGTCCGTGAACGATGTCCAGGATGTCTTCTTCCTTGATTGAATTGAAGCGTAGAATATGCTGGCGTATTGTTTCGATGCATTCCTCAAAAGCTGCCATCTGTTCTTCGTCGCCCATGATGCGCAGCACATTGTCACGAGCCACGATGCGCAGTTTAGGATAGAGGGCTTTCAACATCTGCAAATGCGAATTCCCAACACCGTAAAGTACTACAGGCTCAATGTCTTCCAAAACAATATGCTTCTCGGTCATATCCTGATTTTGCAATTTGGCTGCAAAGGTACAAAAAAACGAGCGAAAAGCAAAGAAAAACGCTATTTTTTTATAGACTGCACAAATTCTTATAGGGACAGTTGCTGCAACGGTCGCGATCAGTAGTGGGTACGAAGGGTTCCGAGGGGTCGAACATCTTGTTGACAACCTCCAAGAGTAGTTGTCTGAAGCGGTCGGTATAAGGTGCCACATCATCGATGGCATCCTTGCCAAACTTCAGGATGGGGTTGTAGTTGTCTTTGCCTGCATGTTGGATGAAGAGCAGGGCAGGGGCTACCGGTTTGTCTTGATGCTGTTTTTTCACGATGAGAGCATAGAGGAGCGTCTGCAAATAGTAGTCACTGTGGTTCTTCAAGCTGTCCTGACTAAAGATGGCGTCAACGTCGTTCAGAGGACGTGGATTAAAAGATCCCGTCTTGTAGTCGATGACCCGGATGTGCTCTCCTTGCACGTCATGAATCATGTCCAGGCGGTCTATGCGTCCACCGATAGTGGTTGTCAGATAATCTGTCTTTAGGGTTGCCACCACGTCGCCTTCCAGGTTGATGATAGTAAAGGGCGTCAGTTGACGGTCTATGTCTATCAGTTGCTGCAGGTAATGGATAATCACCTCGCGATTAATGAGTTGCAGGCCGTTGAGTTCCATCTTGAAGTCGGCCTGCGGGTCACGAATCTGAAAGAGTTCCGTACGGATGGCATAGTCAACGGCCCTTACGATGTCCACCTTTGTCTTTAGTAACTGTTCCAAGTCTGCCGCTGTGATGGTTCGTGAGCGTTGCATTAGTTTGGTGTAAATCAGTCTTGATGCCTCGTGGAAGATGTTGCCGAAGATGCGGTTGTCTATGATGTCGTCATCGTTAGTGATGTTAGGCTCGCGCAGGTTGCAGACATAGTTGTAGTAGAATATCAGCGGACAACGCATGTAACGGTTGATGGCCGTAGGTGTGAGCAGGGGAGCACTCCCTGAATTCTCAGTCGTTGAGAAACGCTTTTTGAGCGCTGTTATGATGTCGGGTGTCTTCTCAACAGTTTTCGGACTGAAAGATGTGAACGATTGCCCGGCTTGCAAGGTGTGATGGGTGAAATGATGAGGGCTCTCCACCATCAGCTGTAGCAGAAAACGACTCATCTCACCTCGTTGGTTGTCGATGGTGGCATTGTTGTAGGCAATGGTGATGTCTTCAGCACGTTGCAATAGCCTGTGGAAATAGTAGCTGTATATGGCTACTTTATTGTCGATGGTCGTCAGTCCATAGGCTTTTCGGATATTGTAGGGTATGAACGAGGTGTCGCTGATACCTTTTGGCATATTGCCTTCTGAACATGACAGGAGCAAAACATGACGAAAATCAAGATTACGGGTCTCCAGGACTCCCATCACCTGCAATCCTTCTGCGGGTTCGCCATGATAGGGTATCGATGTTGTCTGAATCAGTTGGCCAACGAGTCGTTGCAGGGTGATGATGTCCACCTGCAGGTCACCACTGTCAACGAGTCCTGCCAGTCGGTTGATGAGGGTGTAAGCCCGAAATACGGACTCTTGGAACAATGGGTCATTTGTTGATGTCTTCTTTGCCACCGTCTGAATGATGCTACATAGCCATTGCAGGAGCTGCGCGTTCTGGGTTGGACGTTCTGTGCTGATGGGTGTGAAGATGAGAGCGTTGATGTCGTCATCCAACTGCTTGATATAGGGATGGCGCAGCAAGGCATTCTTCTGTCGTTGACGGAATCTGTTCCGTTTGGTGTCATAGCCATTGGTCCGTAACTCAATGAGTTGGTTGATAAGGGCAGCAATCGGAGTCTGTGCCAACGGGTAACCTGTAGTGATATTTACCTTTTCCACTTCGTCAGGCAGACAATGAACAACTGTTTGCAGCAGTCCTTCGTTGCAGAGAACGATAGCTGTCTGCCGTCCGTCGCTGATGCGGTTGTTGTCGTTCAGCCACTTGTCCAAATAACGTGCCTGGATATTCTCTGTTGGTGCGGCTACTAAGTTGACATTCCTTTTCTTGGAGAAGCAGTTGAAGATATCGTCGTTGTCGATGTTAAGCTCGTTGGGAAAGTCTTCCAGATATTGACCTATATAGTGTCCTGCCTCGTTGTCAGTCATATAGTAGCGGTCAAAGTCCCAATAGAAGCGAGCCTTGCCCTGTTGTTTTAGAAAGGTGAAGAGCCTTTGCTCTACGCGTTGCACCATGTTGAATCCCACGAAGAGATACATGTCATAGTGGAATATCCCTTCACTTCTGTCAGGCTCTTGGTACACCTTGTCTATCACTTCACGATAGAGCGCTCCCTCGTAGGCCAATTGTTGCTCAGCCAAACGGCTATTGAAATCATGATAGATGTCGCCCATGTGGGACCAAAGACTCATAAAACGCTCTTTCAGCAGGCTGTTGTGCTCCTCAGAGAAATTGCTGAAGAATTGTCGTATGACCTGTTTTTGCTCTTCCGTAAGATAACTAACGTCGTCAAGTTCATGTATGTCGCGTAGGTTGGCGAAAACCTTGTCGGCATCGGCCATATTCTTGTCAATGTCGTCGAAGTCGGACAGAAGCAGCTGCCCCCAGCCGTAGAACATGTCCAAAGTGCTGTTGGTGCCCGTTTGTTGGATATAGCTCTTATGCAGGTCACACACCAGTTTGATGGGGTCTGCCACCGTTCGTTGTGACTGTTGACGGAAGAGATCGCTGATAGTGGTATAGGAAGGACTCCATATCGGTTGGTCCACCTGACGGGCCAAATGGTCATTGAGGAAGAGCGATGCACGCTTGTTGGGGAATACAACAGCAATCCTTGAAAGGTTGGTGCCGTATTTCCTGACAATGTCTTCTGCAACGTGTTCGAGGAATGATTTCATTTTACTTCAACGATTTTGTTGGAATAGACAAACCAAAGAAAGCCTTTGACATTGTGATGCCCCATTTCCCTGAGCAGGGTCATGTACAGGCGTACCTGATCCAGATACTCTTCATTTTCCTTGCCGAACTTGAAATCGATGACAATGGTCTCGTTGTCGTTGACCAGTACACGGTCAGGACGGCGTTCATAGACCTTGTCAGTCACAGGGTCACGGTTGAGAATGGTACACTCGTTGAAGAGCGTCCACCTGGGACTGAACCAGTCGGCTACTCGTGGGTCAGCCAGTCGCTTGCGAATCATGTCCTTGATATGGGCCGGTGTGACATCGTTGTTGTAGATGATACCTTCGAGCTCCATCCGTCGTAGTGCCTCGTCAATGTCGGCAGTTGTTCGAATGGTAGAGAATACTTCATGAAGCACGCTGCCCAGTTGTATGTAGGCATTCTGCTGCGACTGCTGTTCGTCATCTGCCTGAGCAAAGGCGATACTTCTATTACTTTGACGGAAAGCCACTTTCTGGGTGAAGACCCCTATATTGATGTCGAGCGGGGTAGGGGTTTGTAGGAATGGATTGTCGGATGTCTTGGAGTGATTGGATGATCCGGATGTTCCGGATAATCCGGAATTTCCGGAGCTTCCGGACTGTCCGGATTCCCCGTAGCTGAATAGCAAGGGAGCTTCGTCGTCCGTCTCGCCGCTGATAACGGCTCCCTCCAGTTGCGGCGTAATGACGGGCAATACCTGTTCGATGAGGGCCGAACGGCGTGTCTTGTCCTTACGACGACCATATACATAAAGTCTGTTGGCTGCACGTGTAAAGGCTACATAGAGCAAGTTCAGATTGTCTACCGTCATCTGTGCATGCTCCTTTTCGTAGTCGTTTTCGTAGATGGTGCCCTTCATGTTCTTCTGACTGTAATCGATGGCAGCGATGGGCAGTTGGTTGTAAGGCTCCTCTTGGGGACGGCACCATAGGATATCGCTCATTTCCAGACGCCAGTCGCAGAATGGTACCAGCACCACAGGGAACTCCAGTCCTTTCGATTTGTGGATAGAGATGAGTCGGATACCGTTCACGTCGGGACTTTGGATGGTCTTCTCACAGAGCGTCTCATCCCATTCCTTGAGGAAAGCATCGACATCGGTGGTGTTGTCGTTGACATAGCTGGCAATGTAATCGTAGAAAGCACATAGATAAGCGCTCTGTCCCTTCATCTCATAGAGGTGGAACATGCCGTAGAGCCGCTCTGTCAGGTCGTAGAGTGGCATCTGTAGCAGATTGCTGTCAAAGTCATCGGGCAGCTGACCATCCAGTCGTCCTGAATAGGCTTTCTTCAAGAAAGCTTCGGCGATGACATCCTCTGGACATGACAGGAAACGCAGCGCCTGGATAATGATGATAACGGCAGGCGATGCATCCAACCTGAAAGCCTCGTCGCTGACTACAGGAATCTCTGGCCGCAGAGCCATGAGGTGGTTGGCTATGAGAGGTATGTGCTTGTTGGTACGCAGGAGAATGGCAATGTCTGAAGGTGCCACCCCATCATTTAGCAGTGCGTCTATCTGTTCGGTCAGAAGTTTGAGTGTCTCTTCCTGGTAGTCTTTTTGTGGCAGTAGGGCTATTCTGACCATTCCCTCGTTGCCTTTTCGTTCTTGAACCTTTTGGGCAATGTCTTTATCTTCACCGTAAGCGGTTACCCCTTCTTGACGGGCAGCCTCTATAAAGAAAGCGTTGTTGAAACTGACTATCCGACGGTCAGAGCGAAAGTTGGTGTCAAGCGACTGGATGTCGGGGTTGACATGATTGAACGCTTTGTCGATGTTGGCTAGCAATTGCCAGTCTCCACTACGCCAGCGGTAGATGCTCTGTTTGACGTCGCCTACTACGAGGCTTGATGACCCCTGATGACTCATGGTCTCTTCGAGCAGCACCTTGAAGTTCTTCCACTGAAGGGTCGAGGTGTCCTGAAACTCGTCAATCATGATATGTTCCAGTTGGGTGCCAATCTTCTCAAAGATAAAAGGTGAGTCGCTGTCGTCAATCAAATCGTGGAGCAGCTGTTGAGTATTACTCAGCAGGAAACGGTTGGCCGACTCGTTAAGTTCGTGCACCTTGTCTTCGATACTGCTCAGCAAACGCAGTTCGCTCAAATGGCGTAGGGTCAGGGTGGCTGACATATACCTGCGCCACTGACGGGGCTGGTCTTCAAGGGCTTGGTTCAATAGAGGTATCAGTGTGGTTTCTGCCAGATGACAGATGAGTTCACGTTGCTGGTGGCCTTTCTTGCACCAATTCTCGGGCTTTAGTTGACAGTCTTTTATCCGTGTGTTTGTTGTCTCAGGCTCTAATTTTCCTTCTTTCAGCTTTTGGAAGAAGCCAGCAATACCACCCTTCCCGTAAGGTAGCGCCTCTTCGTCCACCCCTGCAGCATGGAGCGCTTCAAAGAACTGCTCGCCGTATTTCTGCATCTGTGCCTTAGCCTGAGTCTGATGTTCGCGCAGGGTCTTTGTATATCTCTCAAAGAAATCCTTTTCCTGTTCGGCTATGTGCAACTGACCGCTCTCTTGCTTGTAGTAGTCGCGGAAGATGGTGCGTCCAAACTTCTTGATCTGTCCGATGACGTTCCACGAGTGGTCTTCGCTGATGTTGTCCATGATGTATCTCAGCAACCATTGCAACATCTGGTCGGTGGAAGTCAGGTTGTCTATCAGCTGATCTACCGCCAACTCCTCCACCTGTTTGTCGTTGAGGCTGATGCGGAGGTTGGCTGTCAGGTCGAGTTCACGTGCCAGGTTACGCAGTACGCTCTGAAAGAACGAGTCGATGGTCTCCACACGGAAATAACTGTAGTTGTGGAGTAGTAGGTGCAACGCACGACCAGCCTGTTTTTTTACCTGTTCCCTGTCTATTCCCAGTTCCTTGGATACCCGTGTGGCGTAGGCTTCGGAGTCGTCCAGCCCTCGTGAGATACCATACAGCTGACTGAGGATGCGAGTTTTCATCTCCTCCGTCGCTTTGTTTGTAAATGTTACGGCGAGTATCTGTTTGTAAATCAGTGGATTTTCTATTAGTAGCTTAATGTATTCTACAGATAATCTAAATGTCTTTCCACTGCCTGCGCTGGCCTTATAGACTGTGAGCGGTTTTGTCATTTCTGGTCGTCAAAAAAGGTTATTTGATGCCCCTTGCATTGAGTGCCTGTTGGTATCGGCTGGCGTTCTGTAGGTGCTCTTTGAGTGTGGCTGCGAAGTTATGGGTGCCTGAGAAATCTTCTTTGGCACACATGTATATATAGTCATGTTGAACAGCATTCAGTACAGCGTCGAGACCCTTGATTGACGGCACCTTGATGGGACCAGGAGGCAGTCCGATGTATTTGTAGGTGTTGTAGGGACTGTCAACCTCCAAGTGTTTCTTCAGGATACGTCGCAAGGAGAAGTCCTGTAAGGCGTACTTCACCGTGGGGTCGGCCTGTAGCAGCATACCGAGATGTAAACGGTTCAGGTAAAGACCTGCCACGGTGGGTTTCTCTGCAACGTTGGCTGTCTCTTCATCGACGATGCTGGCAATGGTAGCCACCTCAATGGGTGTCAGCCCTAAGACTTCTGCTTTCCGCTTTCGTTCGGCATTCCAGAATGCTGCATGCTCTTTCTGCATGCGTTTCATCAGGTCGTCGAGCGTCATGTCCCAATACACTTCGTAAGTGTTTGGTACAAACAAGGCATGAATGGTCTGAGTGGTATATCCCATTTTCTGACAATAGGCCGAGTCGCAGAGAGCCTGTGCGATGGTGGCGCTGTCGAGCATCAGTTTCCGCGATATGAGGGCCGCCATGCGAGGCATGGTGCGTGTCTCGGGTATAGTGAGCATCAAAGGCTCCTGCTGGTGTCCGTTCAATAGGCGATAGACGTCGATGATTCGTTTGTCGGGTGTGATGTGGTATCGTCCAGTACGTATCTGAAGCGGGCGTTCTTTGTCGGCAGCCAGTTCCCTGAACACCTTGATGCCCTTTTCTGAAGCTATGGGTTTCAGTTTCAGACATACAGAATCCAGGTTGTCGTCAGTATCGATGAAAACATAGCCATCTTTCTGCTTGTCAGAAAAGAGGGCATATTGTTTGAAAGGACCAGTCTTGTTGGTATAACAGTAGTAGAAATACCCTCCTGTTGCCACCATAGCCAACGCAAAGGCAGCTACAACCCATGCAATCTTATGCTTTGTTTTCATAAAGACTTACCTCTTATATGCATAATAGAACGGGAAGAGGGCACTGGTGTGAATAAGCGCCTGGAAGAAACCGCATACCGTGAAGGTTGCAAAGGTGATGAGTCCAATATTCTCGGGCATAACCGCCTCATTGCCGTTGGCGGCACTCTCGTTGGCCAGATTGAAGGCTATTCCCAGATAGATGCCCGAACTCTCGAAGACCACCGTTAGTAATGCTGTGATAATCATTACTACGAGGACGATGGCTATATAACGCCAGAAACGGCGCAAGCAACGCCAGATGACCTTGAATACCAGGGGAACCTGCACGATGCCTATCGAGCCATACCATTGACCACTGGTGATGGTGTTGGTCGCACGGTGTTCCTGCATGGCTTTCACCACCGTAGCCATCATTAGGAGCACAATTATGAAATATCCGCAGTAGGCAGCAATGAATGGCCAAAGCTCCTTGATGGCAGGCAGTTGGTGGGCCGTCTGGATTGTGGGTGAAAGCTTTATCAGGGCATAATAGCCGATAAAGCCCGTCAGCAGCGAGTAGCACAGCAGCAGAGGCCATGTGCGTAGCAACAATGCTGCAAAATGGTGGAGATATAGATGGTAGCCGTCGATGATAGCCGCAGGAATGCCGCGTTTGCGGTTATAGGACAGTTTCTGTTTAATCGTTTCCATACACTTGTTTCTTTTAATGATGTGCAAAAGTACAAAATATTTATGAATTATGAATTATGAATTATGAATTATTTTGTACCTTTGCAGAAAATTTCGAAATACTGTCAGAATGAAGATACTGAAATGGGGTTTCATCGGCTGTGGTGAGGTGTGCGAGATCAAGAGCGGACCTGCCTTCGGAATGGTCGAGGGGTCGAGTGTGGTGGCTGTGATGAGCCGTCATGCAGAAAAGGCCCGTTCCTATGCCGAGCGTCACGGTGTGCCTCGCTGGTACACCGATGCCCAACAACTCATTGACGACCCTGACGTGAATGCCGTCTATGTGGCCACACCACCTTCCAGTCATGCTACCTTTGCCATCATGGCGATGAAGGCTGGCAAACCTGTCTATGTGGAAAAACCGCTGGCCTCGTGCTATGAAGACTGTGCCCGTATCAACCGCATATCCGAATTGACGGGCGTGCCCTGCTTTGTGGCTTACTACCGCCGCTATCTGCCTTATTTCCAGAAGGTGAAGGATATAGTTGACGGTGGTGTTATCGGTAGTGTCATCAACGTACAGATACGCTTCGCCGTACCTCCCCGTCAGTTAGATTACTCGCATCCCGAGACCCTCCCTTGGCGTTTGCAACCCGACATTGCCGGCGGTGGTTACTTCTACGACCTGGCTCCTCATCAGCTCGACCTTCTTCAGTACTATTTCGGCGTTATCGTCGAGGCTCAGGGCATCTGTGCCAATAGAGGTCGCCTGTATAGTGCCGAGGACTCCGTGAGTGCTGTCTTCCGTTTCGAGAATGGTGTGCCAGGCAGTGGGTCGTGGTGCTTTGTGGCTCACGAATCGGCTACCACCGACCGCATCGAGATTGTTGGTGACAGGGGGTCGCTGAGCTTCTCCGTGTTCAGCTATTCGCCCATTGTGGTCCATACGAGCAAAGGTACGGAGAATATTGAGGTTGAGAATCCCTCGTACGTACAATATCCTATTATTAAGAATGTGATAGAACACCTGCAGGGAATTGCCCTCTGCGAGTGTACCAGCATAACGGCGACGCCCACCAACTGGGTGCTCGACCGCATTCTGGGTAAATAACGAATGTAGGACGTGAAAAGAATACTGTCGGTTCTGGTGCTTCTGCTGACTTTCGGCGCTGCGTTTGGTGCTGCCGAACGAGGCGACACATTGCGTAGGCGGACTACCGACGAGTCGGGTTACCAGGAGATGAAACGCATTGTGCGTGGCTTCGACTGGATAGACACTACCTACATTGAACCCCAGCATCATAACTTCACCGTGATGCTACAGGCCACCCATACTTACGACCTGTATTCGCTGAAGACAGGCGATGGCGCCCAGTCGATGACGTTTGCCCCTGACATGAACTTCAAGTTGGGACCTTACTTCGGCTGGCGATGGATTTTCGCAGGCTACACGTTCGAGTTGACCAACCTGAATCCGAAGCGCATCAAGCAAGAGTGGGACCTGAGCATCTACTCGTCGCAGATAGGTGCCGATCTGTTCTATCGCCGTACGGGTAATGACTATAAGATTCGCGATGCCTATCTGGGCCCAAATATCAACGCCTCGGCCCTCGAAGGCGCAGCTTTCAGCGGTCTGAAGGCAGGCATCACGGGTTTCAACGTGTACTACATCTTCAATCACGGACGTTTCTCCTATCCGGCTGCCTTTTCGCAGAGCACCATTCAGAAGGTCAGCTGCGGCTCGTGGATGGCTGGCATAGGCTATACCCATAACACTCTGTCGTTCGACCACGAAGCGCTGCAGAACCTCATTGACCGTAAGATGATGGCGCAGACGGTGCCTGTTGACAGCGGACTGATGTTCCAGTCGGTGAAGTACAACGACTTCAACGTCTCTGGCGGCTATGCCTACAACTGGGTATTTGCTCCCAACTGGCTGTTGGCAGGCAGCATCCAGGCTGCTATTGCCTACAAGCAGAGCAAGGGTGATATGGCGACTGAAGAACAGCATAATCTGAACTTCTACTTCAAGAAGGTCAATATCGACGGCATTGGCCGTTTTGGACTGGTTTACAATAAGTTGCGCTGGTTCGCTGGTGCCAGTGTCATCGTGCATACCAACAACTTCCACAAGCCGCGTTTCTCGACCAACAACACCTTTGGCTCGATGAATATCTATGTGGGCTATAACTTCGGACTCAAGAAGAAATACCGTAAACAAAAGGAATGAGAAAACTGCTGATAGCCCTGCTGCTGGTGGTGTGCCTGGATGTGTCCGCACAGATGCCACGCTGTCATTATACTGCTGATGACAGCACCTTGGTGTGTCGTCTCTTGGCAAGCGGACAGACCGACCCGCTGTGGTTTGCCCGTCAGTTTGAGGGTAGGCCCTACGTGGCCCATACGCTGGAGCTCTATCCTGACGACGAACGACTGGTGCTCAACACCAAGGAACTCGACTGTACCACGTTTGTGGATGTCGTGGTAGCCCTGACCCTGTGCTCCCAGCGTGGCGAACGACAGTTCTCCGACTTCGTCATCCAACTGCAACGCCAACGCTATCGTGGTGGGGTGTGCAACGGCTATCCCAGCCGCATCCATTATTTCAGCGATTGGATTGATGATGGCACCCGCAAGGGCTTTGTCCGAGAGATACAGCAGAAGGAGGCCCCTTTTACTGCTGTGCAGACGCTGAAGATTGACTATATGACCAAGCATCCTGATGCCTATGTCGCCTTGAAGCGTCATCCAAAGTTCCTGACACCTATAGCTGCTCAGGAAGACTCGCTCACAGGTCGCCGCTATCGTTATATCCCCACTTCTGCAGTCACCAACTCGAAGGCTATGCGGGCGGCTGTTCACAATGGCGACATACTGGCAACGGTCAGCACCACGCCTGGCCTCGATATTGCTCATCTGGGCTTTGCCGTATGGCACGATGACGGTCTCTACTTCCTTGATGCATCGAGCATTCATAAGAAGGTGGTGGAAGAGCCTGTGCCCCTGCGCACCTACCTGCAGCAGCGCAAGAAGATGGCAGGCATCAGGGTGGTGAGAATTAAAACTGAGAATTGAGAACTGAGAACTATGAACTATGAACTATGAACTATGAATTAATTATAACCCCACAAAAATTTAAGACAATGAAGAAAATGGTATTTTTGAGCGTCATGGCCCTGATGGGGCTGATGGTGCTGCCCTCGTGTGCAAAGCAGAAGACTCCTGACAAGGACGAGGTGAAGAACGAGAAAGCCGAGGCAAAACAGGTGAATGGCGACGAGGACGAACAGAAGAAACTGGAAGCCTATAAGCAGCAGATTGCCGAGTTCGACAAGAAACTTGAAGACCTGCAAGCTGAGGCCGAGGCCCATCCTGAGAAAATGGAAGAGTTGGTCAAAAAGGCAATGGCTATCTACGAGGAGAAAGTCCAGGCCGAGATCAAGATTATTCGTGAGAACAAGGACAATATGATTCCTGTGGCTTTCCTCGATGATGTGGCCTATTCGCTTGAGTACGACGAACTTGTCGAGGTGTGCGACCCCAAGAATGCCTTCCACGATGCTCCTGAGATGGGTCCTCTCAAAGAGATGCTGAAGAGCTTGGAGAAGCGTGCTCCTGGTAAGATGTACACCGATATGACCATCAACGACCTGAACGGTCAGCCTCGCAAGCTCAGCGATTGGGTAGGGAAGGGTCAGTACGTCATGATCGACTTCTGGGCTTCATGGTGCGGCCCCTGCCGTCAGGAAATGCCCAATGTGAAGGCCAACTACGAGAAATACCACGAGGCAGGCTTCGAGATTATCGGCATCTCGTTCGACCAGAAAGCCAATGCCTGGAAAGAGGCTGTCAACCAAATCGGTATGAAGTGGCCCCAGCTGTCAGACCTCGGTGGATGGCAGTCGAGTGCAGTAGGCGTCTATGGCATCAACTCCATCCCTGCAAGCATCCTTGTTGACGGTAATGGCAAAATCGTTGCTCTCAACCTGCGTGGCGAGAAGCTGGGCGAAAAACTGAAGGAGATCTACGGCTTCTAACTAATACCTGCTCTGTCGCTTGAGCATCCAAACGAAGAGGACGGTGCCCCCGATTATCAATACCAGGGGTACCGTCATCAGTTTGTTCACAAACGTGAAACCAAGCAGATGCAAGGCTACAAACAGGCCCGTTCCAATGAAAATGAAGGCCAATCCGAGGTATTTTAGGAAGGATTTCATATAAAATCGTTAAAAAACGGTGCAAAGATAAGAAATAATTCATAATTCATCATTCGTAATTCATAATTTTTTTGTACCTTTGCACCCGCATTTTGCAAAAATAACATTTATAAACATTAAAAACGTATTATGAATCAGTACGAAACCGTTTTCATTTTGACTCCCGTTTTGTCTGACGATCAGACAAAGGAAACGGTCGCTAAATTCAAGAAGGTGCTCACCGACAAGGGTGCCGAGATTCTGAATGAAGAGGCCTGGGGACTGAAGAAACTGGCTTATCAGATTGAGAAGAAGACCTCAGGATTCTATTTCCTGGTCGAGTTCAAGGCTGAGCCAGAAGTGATCAAGACGCTGGAGACAGCCTATCGCCGCGATGAGCGCGTGATTCGTTTCCAGACCGTGAAGCTCGACAAGTTTGCTGCCGAGTATGCCGAGAAGCGTCGCAAGAAGTACCAAACTAAAGTAGAGGAGGCTTAAATCATGGCAGAACAGACAGAAATCCGTTATCTCAATGCTCCTTCTATCGACACCAAGAAGAAGAAGTATTGCCGTTTCAAGAAGAGTGGCATCAAGTACATCGACTACAAAGATCCCGAGTTCCTGAAGAAGTTCCTGAACGAGCAGGGTAAGATTCTTCCCCGTCGCATCACCGGTACTTCGCTGAAGTTCCAGCGCCGTGTGGCTCAGGCCGTTAAGCGTGCCCGTCAGATCGCACTGCTGCCCTATGTAACTGATATGATGAAATAAACAGTAAGGAGGACAAAGTATGGAATTGATTCTGAAAGAAGATATTATCGGTCTGGGATTTAAGAACGATATCGTGAATGTGAAGTCGGGTTATGGCCGCAACTACCTCATCCCCCAGGGTAAGGCAGTCATCGCTTCTCCCTCTGCCAAGAAGATTCTGGCTGAGAACCTGAAGCAGCAGGCCCACAAGCTGGCTGCTCAGAAGGCTGCTGCCGAGGAGCGTGCACAGGCTCTGCAGGGTGTCAGCGTCAAAGTTGCCGCTAAGGTCAGCGTCACTGGTCAGCTCTACGGTTCAGTAACCACCATTACCGTTGCTGAGGAACTGAAGAAGCAGGGCATCGAGATTGATCGCAAGATCATCACCATGCGCGACATTAAGAAGGTGGGTGAGTATGTAGCCCTCGTTCACTTCCACAAGGAGGTGATTGTCGAGGTGCCCGTCACCGTGGTTGCCGAGAACGCCGAGGAGCTGGCTGCTGCCAAGAAGGCCGAGAAGGCTGAGGCTCCCGCTGTTGTCGAAGAGGCTCCCGTTGAGGAGGCTCCCGTAGCCGAAGAGGAAGAAGCTCCCGCTGCTGAGTAATCGGCACCGAGCTTCAATCATTGACAAGCAAAACTGCTGTAAAGCTTATCATTGATATTATAACACGAAGAGGATGCGCTTTCAGGCACATCCTCTTTTCTTTTACCCCTTTCCTGTTCTTTTGGTGCAAAAATCGCACAAAGGGTCTGACCCTTTGTGACAAAATGGGGCTTTTTTATCGATTTTTGAGAAAAAGAGGAGTGGATTCAGAAATTATTTGTATCTTTGCCCGCGAGAAAAAGAAGTTAAAACAATAATAACCCTTAAAACAAAACAAAATGCTTAACAAGAAAAAAATCTTTGGCATGATGACCATTGCGATGGTCATGGTATCCAGCATCGTTTTCGTTAGCTGCAAAGACGACGAAGACATCAATTCAATGCTCAATGGCACCTGGAACTTCGTTGGTATCGGCATAACCAGTGCAGGCAACACCTCGGGAACCATTACGTTCAGTAAAGATGGCACTATCACATGGGCAGAATCCGGTGGAACCACACAGACTGGCAAATACGTCATCAGCAACGAAAGGGATATCTTGAATGCTAAAGCCTGCGATCTGGCAGTGACATGGAGCAACGGAAAAGTGACAAACTACATGCTCACAGGTATTGGTGATAAAACCATGACATTGACCTTGAGTGGGTCTGGCATCAGCGCATGGGTTCTGACCCGTCCAAGCAAGGACAAGGATAACGGCAAGGACAGCGGAAAGGTGGACAACTCGCTCGTAGGCACCTGGGCCGGCGACCATTCGGAAAGCTACTGGGAAGACTGGACCTTCAAGAAGGACGGCACCGGTGAGCGTCATACGGACGACGGCACAGTAGGCAGTTGGTACAAGTTCACCTACAAGGTGCAGAGCAGCGAAAAGAGCAATGACGACTATTACGGCTATACCATCTCAGGCAAGGTATATGTCAAGTATGATAATGGAAACGAGAAGACCATCAGCTACTACAAAGAGGGCGACCATTATCTCAAGCTTGACGGATACCAACTGCATAAGGAATAAATCGCACAAAGGATCAGGCCCTCTGTACTCATGTCGATGAACGGCTGAGCAGAGTTTCGGATAATAAGATTATGGGAGTCCCCGACGAACGGCGGCTCCCTTTTTTGTGGATGTTGTACAATAGGAGGTGCTTATGTCACAAAGTCACGTCACAAAGTCACGAATGCGAGCATTTGACAGCGTGGGTGAAGGTTTGTCAAAGCTTGCGCCAGTGGAGCTTGTCGATTTTTTCAATCCATTGGTCACGATACCAGCGTGAGATGATTTTGCGGAGACCAGCCTCACTACAGAAGTTGCGTTTGAGGGCGCGCAGGTCGTCCATTGTGAACGTTGGGGGCAGCTGGTCGAAGACCGAGTTGTTGGAACTGCATCGCAGTCCTTCGTCGCGATTTTTCGCAAACTGATTTTCGAGTGCTTCGCCAAACACCTTGATTTGCTGCTGCATACAGTACTCTGCCATCATCAGGGCGAAGTCGAGACAGGACTTCGACTCCTTGGCTGCGCCGCTCAGCAGATGGAAGATGACACCACAGCGGAAGCCTATGACGGCAGCACGCTTGCGATAGGTGTCTTTCACGTGGTCGATGTCCTTGGCGGCCTCCACGCGTTTCTCTTCGCACCAACCCTCGATAGCCCTGCGCAGACGTGGTACGTCGATAAGCCCTGTGGCTGTGCGCAGGCGTGTGACTGCCTGCTGTATTCGCTCTTCGTCTTCATCCGAACGCTTTACAAACTTGGGCATCTTTGCGAACGATGCGTCAGGCATTTCGGCAATGAGCACTCGGCTGGACAATCCATTCTCAATGTTATCGGTCCTGAAGCAGTTGCGAAGGGCTCCGTTGGTTCCCAGCACGGTCCAGTTGTAGGCCACGTTTACGACGCCCGATTCTGCCTGGTCCGAGTTGTAGTCCTGTCCCCATTCGCCACGATCGAAGCCCAGTCGATAGATGTCGTACTTGGCGCTCCACGAGCCTGCTCCGTTGGTTTTCCTCAATGTGTCGAGCTCTTCGCCAAAGCTGTAGAGACAATGGCCTGCGGCGTTCTTGAATCGCTTCAGAAGGGTGGAGCAGGAGATGGTGATAGGCACCTGTCGGATGAGCACGTGAGGGTCGTCAGGAGCCTTCTCGCTGGCCTTTCGGTTCTTCTTGCGCTCCTTCCATTCTTCCTCGCGCTTGCGTGCTATCTCGTCTTCCTCGTCCAGCTGACGTTTCCATATCTCGATGGCATTTTTCACCACGCTTTTGTTGGAAGCCTGCTCGCCTCGGATAATGGTCATCAGTCCCAGATGCTGGGTGTTTCCGTCGCAGTATTTCACCTCTACGCCGTCGGCATAGGCGCCAGCAATGGGCATGATTCCTGCCAGCACAGGCAGGTGCATGGACACAGGCACACCTACGAGCGATTCTTTGAGTCCGATGGGCAGGGTGCGCACGTTCACTTTCACGCCAGTCTCGGCGGCAGCGGCTTCTGCGTCTTCCACCTCGTCGGACGGTATTCCCATTTCAAGCGCGTCGATAATCTGCTGCATCATCTTCGAAATGCCCTTGGGCTCTTCCTTGCAGGCTGAATCGATGATTGATTTCAGTTCTACTTCTGTCAGTCCGAAACGTGGCATCACCTGCATCAGCACCTCTTTCTTATTGTCGCAGATGGCTCGCAGGTTGACGGCCAGTTTGTGCAACTTGACGTTACGCTCACCCTCGGCAGGCTCGCCACCATTCCTGCGCCACCATTCGGCTACAATAGAAGAGTAGGGTATGCCCTTGAATGTCAGCTGAGGTGTAGGCTCGTTGGATGTCGGCTGAGATGTCAGTTGAGGTTTCGGCTCACATTCCTCTGTTTCGAAGAGGGCTTCGTCCAGATAGATGAGGTCTTCAGGGCTGGCAGTAGTAGTAAAGAACACGCGTGTGATGTCTTTGGCCTGCTCGTCGAACTGCACGCCCAGCAGCTCTGAGGCCCAGCGCAGGTTCTCCTCTTGCGAGAGTTCAGGCTTGCGACGGAACACCAGGTGATAGCCGGCAGCGCGTGCGCTGAGTTCCAGCATCAGCAGGCCCAGCTCGTCTTTCTTCTGGAGGATACGCTCCTTCACTACCTGCATCTCTTCGGCAGGAATGTGGTCGATGTCCATTCCTACGGTGTTCGACATGCGTGTGGCTCCCTTCAGCGTGCCGTCCTCGTTGGGCAAGCACGAGTAGTTCATCTGAATGAGGCTGTACTTCATGCCTTCGTTACCCTTGCGGATGGAGAAGACGTTGCCTTTCTGGTGTCCGCCGTCGCGCAGGTTGCGATACTCATCGGCTGTGAGTACTGGGTTCATTACTTTTTTTCCGTTCTCGGTTGTTACAATAAATGTAGACATAATTCTAAGTTTTAGCTTTCGAAGAAGTTCTTCGAGTCCGATGGCCATCTTCACGTGAAGACTCTCCGATTGCTTCAACTTCTGCATCGCCTTCCTTGTCGGCGTTTTTTTAAATGATTAATAAATTGGTGTCGTCCGGCTAGCGCTCCGACCGGTTTTGACGATGCAAAATTAGATAAAAGAAATGTGACCTGTATGATTTTTCTTGCGTAATCGGTTGATTTACAAGTCTATACAAGTTTGTACAAGTGCTACACAAGTTTTTGTACAAGTAGCACAAAAAAAAGGAACCGACTTTTAGCCGATTCCTTGTGTTTGGGGTGTATTTTGGGTGATTATTTCACCTGAGCATTCCAGTTGGATTCTGTCCTTGGGTAGTAGCCGTACTCGTAGAGCACAGACCACAGATCGCGATTCTTCCTCATGTCTGAAATCATCCTTTTCTCTACCAGCAGGTTTACCAGATCTGTAATCTCCTTGGGCTTCTTTCCTTGGATGTCATCAAGGAAGAGAGCTGCATCTTCCTCGTTGTCATAGAATATGGGAGTCAACTTCTCCAGAATCTCCTGACGCTTGATGGTCTTCTCGTCCACCTGCTGTTTCAGTTGCTCCAGTATCAGCAGTACGCTGTAGAGCTCATATAGTTCCTGACGCGACAAGCCTAGATAGTTCACCTTCAGACCCATCGCCTGCAGCTTGTCAGGATAGCGCATCTCGCTCCATTTCATACCCTTGAACCATTCCTCCAGTCGCATATATTCCTTTGCCACCAGACTCTTCTTAGCCTCGGAAAAGGTCTTGCCGTCGAGAAACGTGTTGCAGTATTTCTTATAGAGGTGCACGTTGACGGTCTTGTCCTTGCGAAGACGGTCCAGATGGTCTGCAAACACGCGCTCGGGCCAGTGTTCGCCTGTACGGTGCATGTCGCCCACGCATGCGCGTACCTTTTTTATTAGTTCATCCAGCTTGCTCGCCTCGTCAGCGTTTTCCTCGCTACATAGGGTCTGCAACTTCCCCAGCTTCTTCAGAATACGGTTCATCCACAGGGCTTCCTCGTGACAAAGCGACGTCTTCAGCAAGGGTACGTAGAGCTCGGTCAGATGCAGAATCTCGCCTATGTTCGCCTTGTTTGCCGTGATGCCTGCCAGTCGGCTGGCAATCAGCTGCAGTTGGTTCTCGTCCTTGGTAAAGGGCATGCGCACATCGTCGCCCAGGGGACTGTCGGGCAGTATGCGTCGTCGCCCAGTCTTCTGCACCGTCTTCTTCTCCTCGTCAGGAATAGACACGAAGAAGGTGATGTGACTGTCCTTGCGCACCACCACAGCGTCGCATTGGTGATTTTGGTCGAGTAGGGGGTGAATGTCGAAAACCTCCTCCTTGTCAATGTAGCCAATGCGCTCGTAGTCAATGTAGGCAGCTATGGCGTTGCTGTCAACAGGATTGTCGGGCTCGGCCATCAGCATCACCTGCTGACCCATCTCAAGGCCTGCCACAAACTGTTCTGCCATGCGGGTGCGCTCCTCGAAAGGCAAACCCTCGCCCAGCTGGTATCTGATGCTTGTTACCGAATATTCTGTCATCTTAATTCCATTTCAATCATTCAGGGCTTGATGCAAATCCATTCAATTTTTTCTAGGGAAGTACACGAACACCTTTCACAAACGTGACTTTGTGACGTGACTTTGTGACATAAGGTGTTCGTAGGTCTGCATGCGCCCTAAATCTGCTATAGAGTATATAGTATAATTAATATTATTATAATTAAATTATATTATATTAACACACCACTGCCTCTATTCTGCCGTTCAGCAAGTCATGGAGGTGCTTATGTCACAAAGTCACGTCACAATGACACAAATGGGTGTCCAGCACCGAGACGCTCGGCACATAGCACCGAGCGTCTCCTTGGTGAGCACCGAGTATCTCCTTGGTCACCACCGAGCGTCACCTTGGTGACCACCGAGACGCTCCTTGGTAGGCGGCGAGACGCTCCTTGCTCAAATGGGTAATTTAATAACTCAAAGAGTGATGCGATTAGTCCTCGTCATCATCTTCTTCGTCATCATTATCCTTCATCTCACGCTTCTTAGCGTCGAGAGCAGCAGCGAAGTCAGCAGCCAGACGAGCCTCACGTGTAGCAAAGATGGCTGCAGTGTCGTTGCAGTACTGATTCATGGCAGCATCGAAAGCAGCCTTGCAAGAGTCTTCATTCCCTTCCCATTCGTCATATACGGGTACAAGAACAGCAGCGATCTCAGCGGCGATAGAATCGTCAAGAGCCCAAATGACTGCTGCAGAGTCTTCAGCTGTGAGTGCTACTTCTTCCTCTTCATCTTCTGTGTCAGCCTGATTCTTGCTGCCACAGGCAATGATGACTGATGCCATCATCATAAACAGGGCAAATTTTTTCATTTTTAAGAATGTATTTATTGGTTGATAATAATTGATGTAAGCAAAAGAAGAGGATGTGCCAATGACACATCCTCTTAGTTTGAACTTTAGTTCGCAAGAATTACTTGTTCTCGGTGCTGTCAGCGTTCTCGCCAGCGTTCTTCTTCTCAGCGAGAGCCTTCTCATAACCAGCGGTCAGAGCAGCCTCACGGCCAGCGTAGATAGCAGCGGTGTCCTGGCTGTACTTAGCAACAGCTTCATCGTAAGCGGTCTTAGCTGAATCCTGATTCTCAGCCTCTGTGTCCATCACAGGAGCAGCAATCTTAGCAACCTCAGCGGTGAGAGAATCCTCAACAGCCTTCTGAACAGCAGCTGAATCCTCAGCGGTCAGAGCAACTTCGTTACCACAAGCAACAGCCATAGCTGCAACAGCGAACATAAATGCAATCTTTTTCATTTTTCTAAGTTTTTTAAATCTGTAAAACAATCATTAGTTTATTAAAACGCTGCAAAGGTACGCATTTTTTTAATACCAGCAATGATTTTTTTCGAATTTTTTTAGATGTTTTTTGTAACATTTTTGTAAGTTGTTGATATTCAACGATTTGTATATTGTTAAAAAAGGTTACAAAATTACCCCTTAACGAAACTATCGAAAAAAGTGTCTTTTTCCCAATTTTTTTATGTACCTTTGCATGTTGAACGAAATACACCTTATTTATATATGATAGATACATCGGCTTTTCAAGGCAAAACGGCAGCTTATTATACGCTGGGCTGTAAGCTGAACTTCTCTGAGACATCCACCTTTGGCAAGATGCTTCAGGATTTGGGCGTGCGTACGGCTGAGAAAGGCGAAAGGGCCGACATCTGTCTGATCAATACCTGTTCGGTGACTGAGGTGGCCGACCACAAGTGTCGTCAGGCCATCCATCGTATGGTGCGCCAGCATCCTGGTGCCTTTGTGGTGGTGACGGGCTGCTATGCGCAGTTGGAGGCCGAGTCGGTGGCTAAGATAGAGGGTGTTGACCTGGTGCTGGGTTCCAACGAGAAGGCCAATCTGGTGCAGTTTCTCTCAGAGGGTTTTGTTAGTCGCAGTGGAACTGCGACCCACTATACCGAGAAGACGAAGGACATCAAGACCTTTGCCCCTTCATGTTCGCGCGGCAACCGCACCCGCTATTTCCTGAAGGTGCAGGACGGCTGCGACTATTTCTGCACCTATTGCACCATTCCCTTTGCCCGTGGCTTCAGCCGTAACCCCTCGATAGCCTCGTTGGTGGCCCAGGCCGAGGAAGCTGCGCGCGAGGGTGGTAAGGAGATTGTGCTGACAGGCGTGAACATTGGTGATTTCGGCAAGACCACAGGCGAACGGTTCATCGACCTGGTGAAGGCCCTGGATGGGGTGGAAGGCATTCAGCGTTATCGTATCAGCAGTCTGGAACCCGACCTGTTGAGCGACGAGCTGATAGACTACTGCAGGACGAGTCGTGCGTTCATGCCCCATTTCCACATACCCCTTCAGAGCGGCAGCGACGAGGTGCTGAGGTTGATGCATCGCCATTACGACCGTCAGCTGTTTGCCGACAAGATTCTGAAGATCAAGGCTGCGATGCCCGATGCGTTCATTGGTGTCGATGTGATGGTGGGCTGTCGTGGTGAGACACCCGAATGCTTTGAGGATACCTACGCGTTGCTCGATACGCTGCCCGTCACCCAGTTGCACGTGTTCCCTTATTCTGAAAGACCAGGCACACAGGCGCTGAAGATTCCCTATGTGGTGACCGACAAGGACAAGCGTCAGCGCAGTCAGCGTCTGCTGGAGCTCTCCGACATGAAGACGCAAGCCTTCTATCGGCAGTATATAGGTCAGGAGGCTGAGGTGCTCTTCGAAAAGGCGCCTCGCGGAAAGGCCATGCACGGCTTCACCAAGAACTATATCCGTGTGGAGCTTCCTGCCAAGGATGCCAACCCTGATTTCGACAATCAACTCATCACGGTTAAGTTGGGCGAGATGACCCGCGATAAAGAGTCGTTAATGTGTATGTTATAATGTAAGCACGAAAGATGGAGAAAGTAGCAATCGTCATTTTGAATTGGAACGGAGCGAAGATGCTGGAGCAGTATCTCCCAGGCGTACTGCAATACTCGCGCGACGAGGCAACGGTCTATGTGGCCGACAATGCTTCGACGGACAACAGCATGCAGCTGCTACGGGAGCGCTTCCCAGAGGTGAAAACCATCGTGCTCGACAAGAACTGGGGCTTTGCCGAGGGCTACAACAAGGCGCTGGCGCAGATAGAGGCCGAGTACTACCTGCTGCTGAACAGCGATATCGAGGTGACCCACCACTGGCTGACCCCAATGATAGAGTATATGGATGCCCACGAGGAGGTGGCAGCCTGTCAGCCCAAGCTGCTGTCGGTCTTCAACAAGGACAGCTTCGAGTATGCGGGTGCCAGCGGCGGCTATCTGGACCGCTTCGGCTATCCCTTCTGCCGAGGACGCATCTTTGATACCGTAGAACGCGACAATGGACAGTACAACAACGTTGCCAACGTGTTGTGGGCTACGGGTGCTGCTCTTCTCGTGCGCGCGCGTATATATAATAAGGTGGGAGGTCTCGATGCCCGTTTCTTTGCCCACAACGAAGAGATAGACATGTGCTGGCGCATGCGTATCATAGGCTACAAGGTGGTGTGCGTGCCTGACAGTCAGGTGTATCACGTGGGGGGCGGCACGCTGCCGAAGGGTAATCCGATGAAGACCTACCTGAACTTCCGCAACAACCTGACGATGCTCTATAAGTGCCTGCCAGACAGTGAGTTAAGGTGTGTGATGAGCTGGCGTTGGTTCCTTGACTATCTGGCTGCGTGGCAGACCCTGATACTCAACAGGAACGTGGGCGACTTCAAGGCCATCTATCGTGCACGTCGTGACTTCAAGCGATGGAAGAAAGACTTCGCTGCCGACCGCAAGGCTATTCAGGAGAGTAGGGTAGAGAAGCAAATACCAGAGCAGCGCATGTTCGCACTACTCTGGCAATACTATGTGAAGGGACGCAAGCTTTTCAGCAGTCTGCCACGGTAACCATCACTTGCCGTTTTTGATACTGACTTTGATGGGAGCCTCCAGCTCCTTACGCCAGCGACGCAGATAGTCGAACCACTCTTTGGCTGAATGGTAGCCAAACGACTCATTATCAGAGCAATAGCTTACCTTGTATTTCAGGTGCTTGCCCTTCGTGCCCACCACAAATGCATAGTTGTCTTTGTTGCCAGGTTCCTCGCTGATGATATTCTCTTTTGCCAACAGAATGGCCAATCCTACTGTTTCTGGCTTCCACTTCACCGTATCCGTTGAAGGGTAGTCGGTACCCCAGCAGGCACGCAGTCCCCGTTTGTCGCTGAATTCTACGGAACCCTTCACATTGATGATGCCTGTAGAGAACAAATAGTCGTTGACATCGCGGTTGAAGAACACATCGACATCCGTATCGCGATGGTTGGCATACTGGGTGTATCTCAGCGTCATGTTGACAGGCGGCAGTTTCTCATCGACCACCCAGCCTTGGTCAACAAGCTCCACAATCGTACGCAACGGACCATAGGAGATGATGCGTTGCGTGCGGTTCTTCACAGGGTCCACCATCGTTGGTTCCTTACCGTCCCATCCGCGGAAGGCGCCCAGTCCGAAGGTGTTTCCCACCCACAGCACATCGTCGCCATAGCCTGCCTGTTTCTGTTCGGCTGATGTATAGAACTGCGTCTCTTTCAACTCCAGTCGCGGCTGGAATTTTCCGTAGAGATCCAGCGTCTGGCGCTTGTCAAAGTAGATGCGAATGCCGTTGAGCTCACTCTCGAAGGCTACACCATGATGGTGCAGCAGGTTGTAGCTGTTGGCACAGTCACCACGTACCGTGATGCTCGACACGAAGTTGTTGTGCTTGTTCTTCTCCTTCACTTTGTCGTTGCGCATCAGCATCTCCGCATAGACTTTTTGTTTAAACTCCTTGGGCTCGCCTGTGTTGTAAAGTTCAACGGTGTAGGTCTTGGTCTCCTTTTTTTCGAGAGACACTTGGAAACACAATTCATCGAACTGTTCGTCCAGATCAAGGTCGTCCAGCTGGTAGGGTGCTTCTTCGATGCAAGTGGCGCATCCGTCCATGATACAAGGTGCTGTGACCTGTGCTGAGCGCACTTCACCGTAGGGAGCAAGCGGCACGACGACATAGTCCATTCGTGGCTGGTCCAAAGTGTTTTTCACCTCGACGGTGAGTGTCGTTTGTGCTTCGGTAGTCAGCGATGCACAGAGCAAGGATAATAGAAGGATTTGTTTCATAATGGTTGGTTTTAACCGCAAATTTAGCAAATAACAACAAAAATGCGCTTGTTGTTTAAATATTTTAGGTTAAAATTTGGTTAATTCAAGGATTTTTAGTATTTTTGCAACGAGTTTTAACAAAACAAAACCTTTCGAATGTCTCGTAAAGCCTCTTTTCTGTTGCTTTTCTTACTGCTGGCAGCCTTTCTGGGTTGTCAGTGGAAGTTGAAGTCTGCCGAGAAGCAACAGCAGCGGGAATCGCTGAAGATAGAGCGTTACGACCAGACAGAGATACTTTACCTGACTACTGGCGACTTTGGCGCGCTGAAGCAGATGACTACCGAATACTCGGCTATGACGATGACCCTTGTTGAGGATGTTTTGCGCTTAGGACGACTCGATGAGCCAGGCATCAACGACCGCTTCTTCGAGTTCTACCAGGACAGCACTCTGCAGACGTTGTTGCACGACGTTCAGGTGGCGTATGACAACATGGACGACATCAACGATGAACTCGATCAGGCTTTTGTGCGCTTGCATGAGATGTTCCCCCATCTGAAGATACCCAGGGTCTATACGCAGGTGAGTGCCCTCGACCAGAGCATCATCGTAGGCAACGGCATGCTGGCTATCTCGCTTGATAAATACATGGGCGAGAACTATCCGCTGTATGTGCACTTCGGTTATACGGAGCAGCAGCGTCGCATGATGACACGCAGTTACATCGTGCCCGACTGCATAGCTTTCTATCTGCTCAGTGTGTTCCCGTCAGAAGTGGAGCCTGCCCACAAACCCCGTCTGCAGTATGTGGTGAATCAGGTGGTGAACAGGAAAGTGTTTGATGATGAGCAGATTACGCGCGTCGAACAGTATATGAATCATCACAAGGAACTGAAGCCCGAGCAGCTGTTGACCGATTCTATTCATATTATTTAAACCTCTTTCTGTAGGGATTATCAGAAAAAAGTGTTATCTTTGCATCAAAATATGCTAACGATGAAAAAGATAACATTTTTATTGGCCTTCATTTTGATGGCTATGGGGCAGACCCTTGCAGGCAATGCCCTCGATTTGAAAGAGATAACGAAAGGTGCCTTCCGTGGTGAGACAATGTCGGCCATCAAGCCGCTGGCTGATGGTGAGAGTTATGCCAAGATGTCGGCAGACGGCAAGCAGATCGTACGCTGCTCGTTCCGTAACGGCAAGCAGTTGGATGTGCTCTTTGACGCATCTACGGCCCGTGGTGCCAAGTTGGACCGTATAGACGGCTACGTGATGAGTCCCGACGGCAAGCGCATGCTTATCCAGACTGATACCAAGAGCATCTATCGCCATTCGTTCACAGCCACCTATTATATCTATACCATTGCCAACAATAAGTTGGAACGGCTGAGTGACGGTGGTCCCCAGCAGACACCCTTGTGGAGTCCCGATGGCAACCAGGTGGCTTTCGTACGCGACAATAATATCTTCCTGGTGAAGCTGCTCTACAACAATGCCGAGAGTCAGGTGACCAAGGACGGCAAGCGCAACGAGATCATCAACGGTCTGCCCGACTGGGTGTGCGAGGAGGAGTTCTCACATAACAGCGCGATGGTCTTTACTGCCGACTCGAAACAGATTGTGTGGGTGCGCTACGATGAGACGGAGGTGCCCCAATATACGTTGCCTTTGAGCGACTATACCTATAAGTATCCGCAGCCTGGTGATAAGAACGCCTCTGTGAGCGTGCTGAGCTTTGATATCAAGAGTCACCAGACGCGTACCATCCAGTTGCCCCTCGATGCCGATGGCTATATCCCCCGCATCCTGCCAACGAGCGATCCCACGAAGGTACTCATCTTCACCTTGAACCGCCATCAGGACCAGTTGCGTGTCTATACGGCCAACCCTCTGTCAACTGTCTGTCAGCAGATCATCGAGGACAAAGTCGATAAGTATATCAACGAGAATGTTTTTGCCAACGTGAAGGTTACTGATCATGCTATTCTGCTGACCAGCGAGCGCGACGGCTATAATCACCTGTATCTCTATAACCTCAACGGACAGCAGTTGCGAAAAGTGAGCCTGGAAAGGCGCTTCGTTGTCACCGATGTCTATGGTTACGACGAGCAGACTGGCGACATCTATTTCGCTGCTATCAACGTGGTTCCCACCGACCAGAGAATCTATGTGAACCATAAGGACGACAGAACCGTTTGCCTGACGAAGACCGATGGTTGGTATAGTGCCGTTTTTTCGAAGGACTTCAAGAACTTCGTCTGCACGTGGAGCGACATCAATACGCCTCCTGTCTATACGCTTCGCAACAATGATGGAAAGACGCTTGCCACACTTCTTGACAACAAGAAACTCTTAGAGAAATACAACGCCTATGACATGGGCACGAAGGCGTTCTTTACGTTCACAACCGAGAGTGGTGTGTTGCTGACGGGCTACATGGTGAAGCCCAAGGACTTTAATCCGCAGAAGAAGTACCCCGTCATCATGTATCAGTATGGCGGTCCTGGTTCACAACAGGTGAAGAACGCCTGGAACATCGGTATGAACGGACAGGGTGCCATCCTCGAGCAGTATCTGGCACAACAGGGTTATATCGTGGTGTGTGTGGACGGACGAGGTACTGGCGGTCGGGGTGCCGACTTCGAGAAGTGCACCTATCTGCGTCTGGGCGAACTCGAGGCTAAAGACCAGGTAGAGACAGCCCTGTGGCTGGGTCAGGAGTCGTATGTTGACAAGGACCATATCGGCATCTGGGGCTGGTCGTACGGTGGCTGGAACACCCTGATGTCTATGTCTGAGGGTAGGGCTGTGTTCTGCTGTGGCATTGCCATCGCTCCTCCCACCAACTGGCGCTTCTACGACACCGTCTATACCGAGCGCTTTATGCGTACACCCAACGAGAATGCTGCCGGCTATGACGAGGTGAACCCCATTGCACGTGCCTCGCAACTCAGTGGTGCCCTGTTGCTTTGTCACGGGCTGGCCGATGACAATGTGCACTTTGAGAATACGGCTGCCTATGTCGATGCCCTCATAGCTGCCGACAAAGACTTCCGTCAGCTGGTATATCCCAACCGCAACCACAGCATCTATGGTGGTAACACGCGCAACCATCTGTTCCGCCAGTGTGTGAACTTCTTCAATGATCATCTGAAATAACCTCGCAAAAGATACCTATGAAACGACTAATCCTTTTTGCAGTCCTGCTGCTCTCAGCAGCGAGTCTTTGGGCACGCATGCCGAAGAAGAAACCGCAACCGGTGGCTCCAACCATCGAGATTATTACTAAGGTCAACGACTACTGGCAGTTGCACCATAAGCCAGAGGTGCGTTCCTTCTGGGACGAAGCTGCCTATCATACTGGCAACATGGAGGCCTACAGACTGCTGGGCGTTGCCCGATGGCAGGCGTACAGCGATGCTTGGGCACGTCACAACAAGTGGATGGGCGCTCAGGAGACAGACCCCTCGAAATGGAAATACCAGAACTATGGCGAGGGTCACGACTACGTGCTCTTCGGTGACTGGCAGATCTGTTTCCAGACCTATCTCGACCTCTACGGATGGAATCCCGATGACTATAAGATCAAGCGTGCCATCGAGGTGATGGACTACGAGGTGCGTCAGCCGCAGAACGACTTCTGGTGGTGGGCCGATGCGCTCTATATGGTGATGCCCGTTTTCGCCAAACTCTACAAGACAACAGGCGAGGTGAAGTATCTGGATAAGCTTTACGAGAACTATAAGTGGGCTGACGAGCTGATGTACGACAAGGAGGTGCACCTCTACTTCCGCGATGCCAAGTACATCTATCCCAAGGCCAAGACGCGCAATGGCGGCAAGGACTTCTGGGCACGTGGCGACGGTTGGGTGCTGGCTGGTCTGGCCAAGGTTCTCGCCGATATGCCCAAAGACTACAAGCACCGTCCTTTCTTTGAGCAGCGTTTCTGCGAACTGGCCGAGGCTGTAGCTTCGTGTCAGCAGCCTGAGGGCTACTGGACGCGCTCCATGTTGGATAAAGATCATGCCGAAGGTCCTGAGACATCGGGTACCGCCTTCTTCTGCTACGGTCTGCTCTGGGGTATCAATCACGGCCTGCTGTCGAAAGATCGTTTCGTGCCTGTGATGGAGAATGCCTGGGGCTACCTAGTACGCAAGGCCTTGCAACCTTCGGGGGCAGTGGGTTTCGTACAGCCTATCGGTGAACGTGCCATTCCTGGACAGCAGCTCTCTGAACAGAACGAGGCCAACTTTGGCGTGGGGGCTTTCCTGTTGGCTGCCTGCGAACATCTGCGCTATGAGGACGGTTCAGTAGGCGACGACACAGACGCCACTACGGTGAAAGTGACTGTCAAGAACGAGAGCAAGGAGTTCCGTCAGCAAGTGATTGAGATTGACGCCCAGACAGTCTATGACAAGCTGGGCATTCATGGAGGTCGTCAGTTCATCGTCTGTGATGTGGCAGGTCTCGAAGTACCTTATCAGCTGTCCAGCGACGGCAAGATACTGCTCGATGCCGGCGTAAGGCCTAAGGGTATTCAGACTTTCACCATCTGCAAGGGTACGCCACGCGACTATCCTTCCGTTTGCTATGGTCGTCTGGTGCCTGAGCGTAAAGACGACTTTGCCTGGGAGAACGATCGCGGAGCCTACCGCATCTATGGTCCTGCCCTGCAGCGTACGGGCGAGAAAAGCTACGGTACCGATGTGTGGTCTAAGAACACTCCCGAATTGGTTATCGACCAGCGCTACTGGCTGGAGGATGTGGTGATGATGCCGCGTGTAGAACAGATGCGCAAGGAGAACCGTGCCAAGGGCGACCTGTTCTATCGCTCCATCTCGTATCATAACGATCATGGACGTGGTATGGACCTCTACAAGGTTGGACCCACGCTGGGATGTGGCACTCCCGCACTCTTGGTCGATGGCCAGTTGGTCTATCCCTACTGTTTTCAGAACTATCAGATTCTCGACAACGGTCCCATGCGTATGAGTGTGGCTTTCGACTATCAGCCTACGGCTGTGGCAGGCGACACCATTGTGGAACATCGTATCGTGACACTCGATAAAGGCTCCAACTTCAACCGCATGACGGTATGGTACGAAGGTCTTACAAAGCCCCAACAGCTGGCTTCGGGTGTCGTCATCCATTCCGAGGACAAGGAAAGCGTCGTGCTGGGAAAGAACTACGTGCAGTATGCCGATCCTACGGATAACGTGTCTGTCAACAACTGTCAGCTCTTTGTGGCTACGCTCTATCCTGATGGCGTCTCCAAGACCAAGAAGCTGCTCTTCAGTCAATCGTCGGGAGGCAACGAGGGTCATGCGCTGGGCATCCAGAACAACTACCAGGGCGAACCCTTTACCTATTATTTCGGCTCGGCTTGGTCCAAGTATGATGTTCGCAACCAGCAAGAGTGGCAACAGCGCATCGACTGGACCCTGCGCCTGCTGTCAGACCCGCTCCAGGTGAGTGTGGATTAACCCTAACACGTTTTTGTATATGGAACTATACCTCGTCATCACTATCATCGCTATTATCCTCATGGCTGCCCTCGGCTATTATATGGGTGGTCAGGGAAAGAAAGAGTCGGCAGAGCGTTACGATGCTCAGCTCAAGGAACAGAAACAGTCGTACGAAGCTCAGCTTAAGGAACAGAAACAATCGTACGAAGCTCAGATCAAGGAGTTACGTCAGTCCTATGACATGCAGATCCAACAGATCAAGGATGCCGACGAAGCTCAGAAAAAGCAGATGAAGGAGGCATACGAGCGTCAGCTGGCCACTTTAAAGGAAATGAACGAAGAGCAGGTGAAGAGTCAGCTGAACCTCATCAGGGAGCAAATGCAGACCACCTCTGAAAAGGTGTTGAAACAGCGCCAGGAAGAGTTGGGCGAGCGCAATAGGGAACAGGTATCAAAGATTATCGACCCGCTGCAGAAGAGTCTGAAGGATATGCAGGATGCACTCGACAAGACCAAGGAACAACAGACCGAGGCGCTGACCCGTTTGGACGAGACCATCAAGATCAATATGCAGAAGAGTCAGGAGATTGGTGAGACTGCTGACCGTCTGACGCGTGCCCTGACGGGAGAGGTTAAGGTGCAGGGCAACTTTGGTGAGCTGAAGCTGAAGCAACTACTGGAGGACCTCGAACTGAAAGAGGGCGAGCAGTATGACACCCAGGAGACCCTGCGCGACAAAGGCGGCAAGGGTGCCAAGGGCGACGATGGTCGCGGACTGATACCCGACTTCATCCTGCACTTCCCTAACAACCGCCACGTCGTTGTCGATTCAAAGATGTCGCTCACAGCCTACGAGCGCTATATGAACGAGACCGACGCAACGCCTGAGAAGAGTGCCTATCTGAAGGCCCACATCGACAGCGTCAGGGCACAGGTGAAACGCCTGGCCAGGAAAGAATATACCAAGTATCTGCCCGATGGCTACAACCGTCTTAACTTTGCCATCATGTATATTCCCATCGAAGGGGCGTTGAATCTGGCGCTGCTCAACGATACGTCGTTGTGGCGCGAGGCTTACGACGAAGGTGTCATGATTCTGGGACCGCAGACCATGTATATGAACCTGCGCGTGCTGGAGATGATGTGGACGCAGGTGCGTCAGCTGAAGAACCAGCAGACCATGATCGATGCCGCCAACACCGTTATTGACCGTGTGCAGGACTTCGGTCTGAGATTCATGGATGTAGAGTCGAGCATGAACGACACGCTCAAGAAGATGACAAAGCTGAAGATCACTACTGCCGACAGCGGCCCCAGCATCATCACAGCTGCCAGGAACCTCATCAAGGCAGGAGCCAAGGAAAACAAGAAAAAGGCGTCGCTCGAAGAGATGGATGACACCTTGTTTATCGAAGCCGGCTTAGAAACCGATTAGTCCAGATGGAACAGCTCGGGTAGGGGGATGGTCACTGGCGAATTGTCAGGGTTCACCTCCATGATGTCGGCCATCATGTCCCACCACTTCTGGGTAATGGGGTCCACGTTTTCCGTGTCCTGTGAGTTGCCCTCCTTCGTGCACTCCTGATAGGCAAAGAGAATATTCGTGTCTTTGTCCCAGTAGATGCTGTAGTTCTGCACACCCTGCTCCTTGATCATCTTCACCAGTTCTGGCCAGATGGCAGCATGACGTTTCTGGTACTCTTCCTCGAAGCCTGGCTTCAGGAACATCTTGAATGCAAATCTTCGTGTCATAGCGGTTTATTTAGTTTATAGTTCATAGTTCATAATTCTCAGTTCTCAGTTTCAAATAGTAGCCTATTTTGTAGATTTTCAACAGTCTGATCCGTGGATGCTTCCCACACAGATTGCGTCGTTCCAGCTTGCCAAACAAGGTGTGCCACAGTCTGATGGCACCTCGGACCACCTTTAGGTGAATACCCTCTACGAAGGTGAGCAGGTTGGAGTAGCCGCGCAGGTCGCTCCTGAAAGCATGCAGCGTACGAAGGCCTTCCTCCGTCTTGCTGACGAAATGCTCGTTGCTCTCAAACTTGCAGAAGCCCACCGTGTTGTCAATATGGCTGATGGAGATGTGGTTCTGTCGCATGGTTTTTCCAAACAACACATCCTCGTAGCCGTAGGTGCGGAAGCGCTCGTCGAAAGGATGGGCCAGCATCACCTCGCGGCTTACCATGAAGTTGGCCGTGTGGAAATGCTGGTAGGGACGCTTCTGCCTTTCTTCGGCCGTATGCTGGTGTGCAGAGGCTTTCTCGTAGAGGTAGCGCAGATTGCTGTCCTCGCCCGTTCCTATATGATAGCCCCCATAAACCACCTGCTGGTCGTCCTCTGTGTTCAGATACGTTGCCAGGTAGTCGTCGTGCGTGATGGTCATGTCTCCGTCTATGAAGAGCAGCCACTCATACTGTGCTGTCTGCGTTAGGAAGTTGCGTATGGCAGCCCTGCCCACGTTCTGTTGGCGGTCTATGAAACGGCAATGGGGTAGGGTGCTGATGCTACTGTTCACCGTCACGCAGGCACGATTCGATGACCCGTCGTCGGCTACGATGATCTCGTAGTGCTCCAGGTCGCCCAGCTGTTGTGCCTGTCGGCTCAGGCTCTCCACCATCTGCCTACAGTCACCGTTATAAACAGGTATCAGAATAGATATCTCACGCTTCATGGCGACAAAAGTACAAAAAAATTTTGGAGTGTGCAAATTATTTTGTACCTTTGCACCCGCTTTCACGAGTTGGAGGCATGAAATTCATTTTTTAACAACAAAACAAACAAAACAAAATGGCAACAAAAATCAGATTGCAGCGCGGCGGTCGTAAGAGCTATGCTTTCTATCGCATCGTTATCGCCGATGCTCGTGCACCACGTGATGGTCGTTTCACTGAGAAGATTGGTACTTACAATCCTAACACCAATCCTGCCACGGTAGACTTGAATTTCGACCGTGCATTGTATTGGCTGGAGGTTGGCGCTCAGCCCACCGACACCGTTCGTAACATCCTGAGCCGTGAAGGCGTTATGCTGATGAAGCATCTCCGTGGCGGCGTGAAGAAGGGTGCTTTCGATGAGGCTACAGCTCAGAAGAAGTTCGATGCATGGAAGGCTGACAAGCAGAAGGGTCTTGAGAAGGTCGCTGCTGACGAGGCTAAGGCTAAGAAGGACGCTGCTGCCAAGGCACTTGCTGAGGAAAAGAAGGTCAACGAGGCTATTGCTAAGAAGGTGGCCGATAAGAAGGCTGCTGCCGCAGCTGCTGAGGCTGAGGTTGAGGCTCCCGCAGAGGCTGAGGCTCCTGCAACCGAAGAGGCTCCCGCTGAGGCTTAATCATTCAAGCTCGCAAACAATTAATCCCTGAACAGCGGAAGCTGTTCAGGGATTCTTTTATTCTCTAACTTCTCTGGTTACAACGCCTCATCCTCGGGCCGTTCTATTCTGCGGTTAGAAGACGGCAGGTGCCGTTTCTTGCGCAGATAGGCCTCCTTGCGGGCCTCGTAGTCGCGCTGGTGCTGTTCCAGATAGCCGTCAGCCATAGCGTTTCCTTTTATTTGAACTTGGCGTAAACCACGTTGACGGTGATGGGCTGGTTCTGGCCGCCTACCAGTCTGGTCGATGCCAGTGCCATTGAGTTCTCTACTCTTGTCACTGTCGACGAGGTGGTGGTTACGCTGACGGGCACCAGTGCCATCTTGTTCCAGTTGGGGTGGTTAACTTCCCACTCTGGGTCTTCCTTCATTCCTTCCTCACGCAGTCGCCACAGTTCGGTAATCAGGTTCGATATGTTCGAGTAGGTGTAGCAGTTGGGGTTCGACGTGCCGTATGACGACACGAACGAGGTGATGTTGTCGGGCAGTTTGTTGTTCTCAAAGAAGGTGTAAACGCTGTCGCGCTGTACCATCAGCAGGGTCTGCGGTATGCTGAACATGCGGGCGTCGGTAGTCAGGTTGTTCAGGCGCTGGAACACGATCTTTGTCGAGATGAGCGAGTCGTTCTTGTGGCTTGCCTTGATGTCGCTCATGGGCAGCGTCACCTCGGTGAACAGTCCTGCAGGCGTCTTCAGGTAGGTATAGTCCGTCTCTTCAGCCAGGTTGCGAATGACGTTCATGTCGTTCTTCACGTGTACCGTTTGTAATACCTCCTGCGTGCCGGCCAATGTCAGTTGTCCAGTCTTGGTGGTGTTGCTTTCTTCATAGGTGTAGTACACGCGCAGTCCAATGTTCGTCACCTGTGAGTAGAAGCCTATGCCGTCGGTCACCTCGAAGAAGAAACCTGGGCAAACGTTCTGTGCAAACTGGTACGAGTTGCTGAAGTACTCTGGATGGTCATAGTACTGGTGCATCAGGTAGGTGCCGTAGTTTGTGTAGGTGTTGCCCTCGGTATCGGTGTAGGGCTGGTTCAGCGTGATGTGAATGCTGTTCAGGTAGTTCGTTGCCGAGCGCAGCGAGTCGCTGACGGTCATGTCGGTATAGCAGAACACCTTGCTCTTGTCCAGTCCGTCGGTTCTGATGAGTCCCTCCTTCACGGGGTCGAAGTTGGAGTAGTAGCGTTTTTCTGCCAGTGGCTCTTTCAGCTCGCGCACGCGCAACTTCATAGCGGTGAGGTTGTTGTCACTCTTGAAGGGCGACTCTATGTAGAGTATCAGGTCGCACGAGTCGGCCGAGGCTCTTCCGCCGGCACGTCCCACAATATCTTCCTCAGCGACTATATAGGTATTTTCCAGCAGGTGAAACTGCGTGGAGAACTCGCTGGTGACGTCCGACTCGGTCTCTGGGTCTTTCACCTTTCCGAAGTAGCAGGTATTGGCCAGTGACAGCACCGAGTCGGCTACGAAGGTGCGTGTCTGTGCCTCGTAGCTGGTGGAGGTGACTATCAGCTCGTCGTTGCTGTTGGTGATTGACGATCCAATGGTTTCCGTCTCCTCATCGCAAGAAGCAACGGCCATTGCCATCATAGCAACAACAGCCAATGAAAATGTCTGTTTCATGAGTAATTGCGTGTTAGTCCTTACAATTCGGTTCTACTCTTCCTCTGCCTCTTCTTTGTCAGGACAGATCATGTCGTAGAACGATTCGTATGCGTCGGCAAAGTCTTCCTTGTGGGTCAGCAGGGGCGTGCCGCTCTTCTTGGCATAGTCCACCAGTTCCTTGCCCACCTTCTTGCTCGACACGATGATGCCGTCGCTGTAGTCGATGGCCAACTTGCCCAGCTCGGTCACGTTGAAGTCGCTGTTGTATTTCGACAGCAGCTCGGTCTTCGCGTCGCGGAAGTCGATGCATTGCTTGAAGTTCTCTCCCAGGTCGTCCACGATGTTCTCGCTGAACAGCGAGGTCACCACTTTCGTATTGCTGAACGAAGGCTCCTCGCGGTAGGCCGTCTTCACGTAGAAAGGCACCACGTAGCTCATCCATCCTTGACAGTGGATGATGTCGGGCACCCAGCGCAACTTGTTCACCGTCTCCAGCACGCCACGTGCGAAGAAGATGGCACGCTCGCCGTTGTCGGCATAGGCGGCACCGTTCTCGTCAAACAGCATCTGGCGCTTGGCAAAATAGTCGTCGTTATCAATGAAGTACACCTGCACGCGGGTGCCCACGATGGTGGCCACCTTGATAATCAGCGGATGATCGGTGTCGTCGATAATCAGATTCATACCCGACAAACGTTGCACTTCGTGCAGTTGTCCTCGCCTCTCGTTGATGTTACCCCACTTGGGCATGAAAGTACGAATCTCGTGGTTTTGCTCTTGAATAGCACGTGGAAGCTCGCGTCCCATCACCGACAAATTGTTGTCAGCCACATAGGGGGAAATTTCCTGGTTAATGAAGAGTATCTTCTTTTTAGTCATCAGAATGGTTGTTGAATCAATGCAAAGGTACGCATTTTTTGTCAGAAAAGCGCATCTTTTCTCAAGAAATTGCCTTATTTTATGGAAAAATGACAATTTATAAGCTAATTTTTAGCGTTTTTTTTCTATATTTGCTAAAAATGTTGTTATTTTGCACCCCGAAAAGCAAAAGAATTCTTTTTGATAATGAAAGTATTTTACAAGATTGTTGATCTTCAGAATGCACTCTTCGACGAACGCAAGCAGGGTCGCTCGGTAGGACTTGTGCCCACCATGGGCGCTCTCCACGAGGGTCACGCCTCGCTGGTTCGCCAGAGTGTGAAGGACAACGACGTCACGGTGGTATCCATTTTTGTCAACCCCACCCAGTTCAACGATAAGAACGATCTGAAAAACTATCCCCGCACCCTCGAGGCTGACTGCCAGTTGCTTGAGAAAACCTTTGATGAGGAAAACGAAAAATCGTCAACTCTCAAATCAATCTTCGTTCTGGCTCCCAGCGTCGAGGAGATGTACCCCACGCCCGATACGCGCCATTTTGAGTATCCTCCCGTGTCAACGGTCATGGAGGGTGCCCATCGTCCCGGCCACTTCAACGGCGTGTGCCAGGTGGTCAGCCGCCTCTTTTATATCGTCAAACCCCAGCGTGCCTATTTCGGTGAGAAAGACTGGCAGCAGATAGCCGTCGTCAAGGCTATGGTGCGCCATCTGGGTCTGGGCGTGCAGATTGTAGAGTGCCCCATTGTGCGCGATGCCGACGGACTGGCTCGCTCCAGCCGCAACACGCTCCTCACACCCGACGAGCGAGCCATCGCCCCCGCCATCTACAAAGCCCTGAAGAACAGCGTCACCTACGCCAAGAAGCATACCGTCCAGGAAACTCACGACCATGTCGTCAAGACTATCAATGCTGTCGACGGTCTCGAGGTGGAGTATTTTGCCATTGTTGATGGCAACACCCTGCAGGACGTCTCACAATGGGACGACACCCCCTACGTCGTGGGCTGCATCACCGTCTATTGCGGCAGCACCCCCATCCGTCTCATCGACCATATTAAATATAAGGAGTAATAACGAAAACGATAACGATAACGAAAACGAAAACTCTCAATATGCAGATAGAAGTACTGAAGTCCAAACTTCATTGTGTTCAGGTCACCGAGGCCAATCTGAACTATATGGGCAGCATCACCATCGACGAGGACCTCATGGATGCCGCCAATCTCATTGCCGGCGAGAAGGTCCAGGTGCTCGACAACAACAACGGCGAACGCTTCGAGACCTATATCATCCGCGGCGAGCGCGGCAGTGGCTGCATCTGTCTCAACGGAGCTGCTGCCCGCAGGGTCCAGGTGGGCGATACCATCATCATCATCTCCTATGCCACGATGGATTTCGAGGAGGCCAAGACCTTCCGACCCACCGTCGTGTTCCCCGAGAACAACCGCATCGTGGAAAGCTAATCGCCCATCCATACAGACAATAACAGTCGGAATGCATTTTTTTTGCATTTCGGCTTTTTGTTTAAAGAAAAAATGGTATCTTTGCAACGAATAAGAACCACAGTCACATGCATATACTTGAAATACCGTCTTTCTTCCCGCCCAGCGGAGGCTTGTTCTGCCTGGATCAGGCCAAGGCCTTGGCTATGTTGAGGCACGAGGTGCGTATTCTGAGTAATGTGCAGTTGGGACTAGCCATTCACAAGAAGCTTTTCTTTACGCTTCCTTTCGGGCGCTATGAGCACGAGATGGCTGGTATCACGGTTCTCCAGTCGTATCAGCGAGGCATTCCCAAGGTTGTTCGTCCCAATGTGAAACGATGGGTGCGCATCGTGCTGTCTATGTACAAGGACTATGAGGCTAAGTATGGTCGTCCTGATATTCTCCACGCCCACTGTGCCAAATGGGCTGGATATGCTGCGATGAAGATTGGCCAGGAATACGGCATTCCTTATGTGGTTTCGGAGCATCTCTCCAAATTGCTGTTTGAAAACGAATTTGGGCCTGCACCCAGTCATGCTTGGCAGATTCCCTTGTTGAAGGAGTGCTATCAAAAAGCGAATAGGGTAGTGCCCGTTTCAGAGGAACTGGTCGACAGCCTTTCCTGCTACTTTGGCAAAGACTACCGATGGCAGGCTGTTTCCAACACGATTGATACCGACTTCTTCCACTATCAGCCTCGTGAGCCACTCTCGGATCGTCCTTTCCGTTTCTGTTGTCTGGCCAATTTCTGGCCCATGAAGGGCTATGATGTGTTGATGGCTGCATTCCAAAAGCTGAGGGCATCTGGATTGAATGTAGAACTTCATATTGCAGGTGCTGGAACTGACTCTGCGGCCTGTCGCGCCATGATGGCAGAAGGCGTAGTGACTCATGGTTTGCTGGATAAGAACGGGGTGCGCCACTTGCTTTATGATTGCGATGCCTTGGTGCTGGCCAGTCGTAGCGAGGTGCAACCATTGGTGTTGCTGGAGGCCATGAGTACTGGCATTCCCGTTGTCTCAACAGAGTGTGTTCCCCGTTGTCTGCGCATAGAGGATGGCTCTGTGATAGTGCCTATAGACGATGTTGCAGCGTTGGCAGAGGCCATGAGAGTAGTTAGTCAACAGCACGACTTTGACGGAGCGACCGTGTCCAGAAAGATAGCAGGAATGGCTTCGCCTCAAGTCGTAGGCAGAAAGTTGGAACAACTGTTCAGCGAAATAGTTGCTTCAAAGTAACAATACATCTTCTTGTTTGTAATCCAAAGGCCCACAGCCACTTATGGCGCATCACAAAACAAACGATAGCCACTTTCTTTGTCCTGCTTACCTTCCATTCCTTTTCACATTGCAGGGTCTCATGGAACAGTTGCTCGTCGTGTGCGCGGAAGGCATGCATGCCCAATTCAAAGATACGATGAGCGAAATAGTGGTCTATGCGTGGACTGTGGAGATTGTATTTCTGGGAAAGATAGTAGCTTAAACTGCTCACTCGCTTGGTAAAGCGGAATAATTTTGAATGGTCAGCAGGCGAGGAAACGCTCTCTTCTCCAACACTATAGTTCAGTGTCCTTTCAGGAAGATAGGCAATGTCACCCTGTTGGGCCATGACAAAGGCCACCTGCAGGTCTTCGCAACCAAACTCCTTGTTGCGAAACATGAATTCGTCTTTCTCCAGTTCGGCAAGAACAATCGCTTTCCGATAGAGAGAGGTACAAAGATGAACCACGGGAATCCTGGTTTGAACAATGATGTCCTCAAGCATCTCTGTTCCCTTGGTGACAGGGGCCGTAAATGGTTGACAATCACTCTCGGTAGTCAGTCCAGAGTCAACGTGAAAGTTGTTCCATGCTGTATGCACCAACGTGATATTGGGGTCGGATTCCAAGATCGAGACCTCTTTCTCCAGCTTCTTGGGGTCACTCCAGAAATCATCGCCGGCACAGTCAGCAATATATTCTCCCCTGCATTGAAGCATGCAGTCGAAGTAGTTGTTTACAGGCCCTTTGTTCTCCTTGTTCGCCAGAATCCTGATCGTGTCGGGGTGTTGCTCGGCATATCGTTTGCAGACGGCCAACGTGTTGTCAGTCGAACAGTCTTCGCCAACCACAATCTCATAAGGCACATGACATTGCTGCATGAGGATAGAATCCAGTGTGCGACCTATCGTCTCCTCCTGGTTATAGGTAATGACAATAACTGATATCGTTGGCTTCATGACCATCTTTCTTGTTCGCTACAAAAGTACACATTTTTTTCCTATCCGCCAAATGTTCAGATGAGAAATGATCATTCATAGCCGAACCCAACGATCACCGCCGATCTTTGATTCTTAAAACAGATATGCTATCGTCAGGATTCCGCTACTCTTCTCTTTCAGCCCTTCCTTTCCACCCCACGCATTCTTCCATGAGGCGCTGATGCGTATACAGCTGATGTCTACACCGGCACCAAGGTATATGCCAACTTTCATTCCATTACCATGATCCATGTCGAGGACTCCCTCAGTCACCTGACCGTTATCCCCCTGTCTGTGCTTGTATTCGACGTTCTTCTCCTTCATTCCCATATTTTCTGAGAATAGGAGACCGCCCTTAACAAAGGGCGTGATGCGCCTGTCGGGAGAAAATACATGGCTAAGACCTATGCGACCTGTCCACTCGTTAACGCTCATTTTCGGATGGACACCCTCTCGGTTTACTTTAGAGGACTCTAAACGATATGGTGTGTAGCTCAGTTCCACCTGTGCATTCAAGTTCCTACTGAAGCGGGGAAAATGAAGATCGGCACCTACGAGGAATGTCGGAGCGACACCTGAGTATGAGTATTCTGCATACCTCGTATCATTGACGACATTATAGTCATAAGATGGAGATGCGTATGAGGCGTAGGTGATGCCTGCTCCTACATAGAACCTGTGCAATACTGTAGTTGTCTTTTTCTTGTCATACTGGAAGACGACGCAATCGCCCGCTTCCGTACAGTACTCCTCGTCATACCGTTTCACCAGCTCTGTCAGGGCGCTACTTGTCAGTTCCATCTTCCACAGCCGGTTAGCAATCGTGTTGTCCTTGTTCATCAGAGCATTCACCTCCTGCACCTTCAGTCGTCTCTCCTTCAGCTTGTGGTTGTAGGTACTCAGGTCGTCGTTCAGTTTGTCGTCGCGGATAATAATCTCCTTGCCTTCATTGTCCACAAAACCGAAATAGTTATAGTTGTCATAGTAGTAACGGTAGAGGCTCACGCCACCTTGCAGCAGGAATTCGGCAAACATCAACTCCTGTCTCTCATCACCATTAAACAGTCGGCTTACATAATAGATGCCGTCACCTGCCAGCCGATAGCCTTTAATGTCCGACGGCGACAGCGACCTGTATCCCTGTTCACCATTCTTCTGGAATAGGCAAGCCTTTACGTTACGAGCATCCGTCAGGTAGTCGATAGTACCATAGATGGTGTCATTATCGTTGGTGATGATGTATCCTTTCTGCGGATTCACCTGAGCTGCCAGCTGTACAGGCATCATTGCCAACAGCAGCATAGAGATAAACAATAATCTTTTCATGATTCCATATTTATATTCTTATTTTTGTAGACAAAATCACAAAACCATTCTATAACGTCCAAACATTTGCATAAAAGTGATCATTTAGTACCGTCCCCAACGATCACAAACCTGCAAGGAGGTATTCTTTCTGTTTCATTCTACGATTACTTTTTTACCCTTAATGATATACACTCCCCTGAGTTGTGATGAATCTGTGACCTTGCGACCACTCAAGTCGTAAATGAATTTACTATTGGTGATTTCATTCTTCAGACTTTTAATTCCAACTGCGTTTCCCATAGGAATCAATTGGAAGGGGAAGGTAGTGGGGGTGGTGGCAGCTGCTGTCTGTACTGTGCCGTCAGCGGCAATATCCCAATACTTCCGTGTCGAAGCTGTAGCTCCTGTGTGTATGGCGATGCGGTCTGTACCTACGGCTTGTTCAAGATAGAAAGGGAAGTATGCCGATGCTGCCAACTTGGCTGCGGTGGTCACCCTCAGGCTGTCTGTATCTGAAAGACTGATGAAGCCGTACTTGGGCGTAGCGGCAGTGGAACGTTCGAGGCACCATAGTTGGCTTGAGTCTCCCTCCTCGCGTGACTTGAAACTGACGGGCTGCCCCTTGCCATTGGCTGTTAGATAGGTATCTGTGGCGACATGGCGCAAGAGGTAGTTCCTTGGCTCGATCAATGTTGTTTCAGCAGCTCTGACGAAAACGTTGAAGGCGAAGTGGTATTCTTCGCCAGAGAGGGTAAAGGCGGCTGTGTATTCGCCGCTGGTCTGAAGGTTCTCCAAAGTCAGGGTCTTGCTGCCTGTGGTGCCGTCGCTCCACGAAACCTTGGAAGCTGCAACAGCGGATGGCGTGGTCAGGCCGAGTGTCACACTGCCGCCCTGCTCCACCACGGCATCAAAACCCTCAGTGGTAGTTTCGCCTATAGTGTAGTAAGGTATGGCCATCAGGACATGAATGTGGAACACCTGTGTGGTGGTGGCTCCGCCCTGGTTAGTACAGGTGACACTGATGTCCTGATTTTTTTTGATGGCTGCTGTGGTGATGCTCTGTGTGGTGGCTCCGGTGCTCCATTTGTAGGTTCCCCAACCAGCAGTGGATGTTACGCTGAGCGTAGCAGTCTTACCATAAAGCACATTAATGGTGTCTGTTTGGGTGGTCGTACCATCATAGGTCACACTGGGCGTCAGCTCGTCAGGGGTACAATCGCCCTTGGCTGCGATGGAGAAGCAGAGCTGGCTCTCAATACCGTTCTGATTGGTATAGGTGACGCGGTAGATATAGCTGTGGTCGGTGGTGACAGTGATGTCGCGTGTTGCCTCACCCGTGTTCCATTGCCATAGTCCTGTGTCCTCCTCGCCCTCTGGAAGCTGGGGCATTAGCGTCAATGTCTGACCTGTAGGTACACACGTGTTATTATTTATGGTATAGGTGTTGACCAATCCGCCCAGCTCGTTGTGGAGCAGGGTCTTCCCATTGACGAGTCCGCGTGTTTTCTCCTGTGCGAGGCTCGGAATGAGGTTTGTTGTGAGCGTACCGCTATACTCCATCTTCGGGGTCAGCTCCGTGGGCACTTGTTCGGCAGGACAAAGCTGTTCGTCGCGTGTGTTCATGAGCACGCTATAGCCTAAGTGGTCGTAGCCGCCGCTGGTGCCGCCCTGTCCGCCCTCATCAATGCCCATATTGGTATAGGAAATATCTGAGAATGGCATTTTCACGCCTTTCACGCCCTCATAGATGCCGATGACGGTGCCCCAGTAGGGGCGCATCTGCGCGCCGAGGGCTGGCCCCTCCATGAGCCAGGCACGCGAGTCGGTGTAGTAGTAGCCATTGGAACCGTAGTGGTAGTTCACCCACGGCAATCCCTCCACGCTCTGCGTCTGTGCTGCCACGTATTCGATGCCCGCAGCCAAGCGGTGGTTCATATAGGCAAAAAGGTCATCGCCCTGGTTCCAGCCCTGTTTCGCAATATCCACAGCCAAGCCTAGCGCCATTGCCGAGTGCCCTGTGTCACGTCCGCTCTCATTCATCTGTCCGAGCTCCCCGTAAGCAGCTGTTTCGAGTTCACTCTCGGAAGTTGTCACCACGAGGTTGCCGAGGAATTCGGTGAGACCATCGTTCTTAATAGGTACTTCGGTGCGCGGGTCGCGGAATGTGCCGCACTGGTCGTACTTGAAGTATGACAAGCCCTGGTTGTAGATGAACACGTCATCGCACAGCACACCGATACTCAATACACACAACACGTTGCACAGTCCCCAGTTCGACCAGTAGTGACCCGGTGCCTGCCACCACTTGCTCGAGTTCTCCCATGTGCCGTTGCGGGAACGCAGGAAGTTGATGGCTTTTGGATACCACAGCTCAAGCATCCAACGCTGGAACCTGGCAAAGTCCTCGCGGCTCCAACCTTCGTAGTCGCGCATCAGTTCGGCAGCCTGTGCGAACTGATAGCCGTAGAGCCCCACGGCCAGACACTGATCGGAGTTGCCGCTAATAGCCTTTGTCGTGTTACACCATGCCATGAGGATCCTCACGGCAGCCTTGGCATTGGCTTCCGTACCGCCGATTTTCCAGCGCAGAGCGTTCTGGTAGGCCATCGTTGCCCCGCGTGCGGCATTTATATAATTCTCACCGCTTCCACCACCGCGTACAATGGTCTCGACGGGATAGGTCTGTACGCTGCTCTGTGAGTAGGCCGCACTGGTTAGCTTCTGGTAGGCCTGCTTCACCTTGGTGTTACCCTTTTCTAATTGTGTCTTCACACGGTCAAAATCTGCCTGTGTGTGTAGACCACCTGGATGGATGAATCCGCGGTCTTGTGCCATAGCTGGCGCAATGGATAATGAACCTTGAACCGCGAAGAATTGAATTGCGCAGAGAAACGCAAGGCTGAAAAATCTTGTTTTCATACTTTTACTATTTAGGAATGATGGTGCAAAGATAATACAGCCAGAGAAAACAGTAGGTGATCACTGGAGAGTTCTGAATGATCACATTTTTCTCTCATCTGTCTTCCTTTTTTATTCATAGTTATAGGTTTTTTCTGATTCTACGTTCATAGTTCTCAGTTTATCAATCAAGAGTGCCGATTCGAAGCTCCACCGAAGTTGACGCTACAAAAGTACACAATTATTCTGCATCCGCCAAATGTTGAAAAGAAAAATGTTCGTTTGGAAATCAAAGCGGTCACGCAGAAAGACAAAGTGCGTCACTTTCTGGGAGAGAATGACGCAGTTTCTTCAGGAAAGTGACGCACTTTCTCCTATAAAGTGACATACTTTATAAATACATACAGATACACACGGATACGGATAAATTATAAAAGTTTATCGCGTACGTACATGCGCACGTACGCGTAGGTTTTCTGGAAACCATCTGTATCATCCGTATCCGTATGTCTGGTAGTGTGGTTAAGCATGGCTCTTATTTTTTCTCTTCCGTTCATTTTATGATGTTCTTTCATAGGTGATTGGATTATTTGCCTACAAAGATACAAAATAAAAGAAGGAAATGCAAGCTTTTTCGCAAAAATCTTACAATGCGACGCAAAATTGTCAAATGAGAGTTTACATTGACGAGAGAACGAGGATTTTGACGAGAGAACGAGAAGACGAGTTTTTTTTGACGAGAGAACGAGAAGACGAGTTTTTTTTGACGAGAGAACGAGAAGACGAATTTATTTTACCGAGCGTGAGCAGGCTCGACCGTAGGTCAAGAACGAGATATTGCTTGTCCCATCAAGCAAGGAGCGTCTTGGAGCATCGCAAGGAGCGTCTCCTTGGTCACCACCGAGCGTCACCTTGCTGACCAAGGAGCGTCATCTTGGTCAGCACCGAGACGCTCCTTGCTTTGTGCCAAGACACCCGTTGCTGAAAATGAATTGGATTATTCTTCAAAGGCGAGGAGCTGCTTGATGTAGTCGCGGTCCCAGTCGCGCTGGTGGTAGCGGAGGTCGTCGTACTGCAGGAGGTCGAGGTCGATGCGCACGATGCCCTGGGCGTGGTCATCGGGGGTGCGTCCCATCTCGGCTTCCTGTTGCTTGAGGAAGGCCTGCAGCTGGCCAACGGTCATGGAGGTGGCACAACGCAGCAGTTGGTTGATGTAGAGGTCGGGACGGCGGCTGTTGACAGGCTGCGTCCAGATGGAAGGGGTGAAGCGGCACACTTTGAAAGCCTGCAAGAGACGCCGCTGGGCCTCTTGCAGGTTTTGTTCTTGGTCACAGTTGCTTGCCAGTGAAAGGAGTACTTGGTGAAGCATGACTTCAAGACAAAGTGGGGATTACTGGTTTGTCTGTATCTGCGACTTGACCTTGTTCACGTAGGCGTCGATGACGGCGATGGAGACGATGTTGACCACGTCGCGCACGGAGGCACCGAAGTCAATGAAGTGGATGGGCTTGTTGAGTCCCACCTGGATGGGACCGATGATCTCGACGTCGCTGTTGAGCATCTGCAGCATCTTGTAGCTGGAGCGTGCCGAGGTGAGGTTAGGGAACACGAGTGTGTTGACCGTCTTACCGTTGAGACGTGAGAAGGGATACTGTTCGTCGCGCAGCTCGTTGTCGAGGGCAAAGGTGACCTGCATCTCGCCGTCGATGGGGATGTTGGGATAGAGCTGGTGCAGGCGCTCTACGGCGTGGCGCACCTTGAGGGCACCGTCGCTGGTGCTGCTGCCGAAGTTGGAGTGGCTGATCATGCTGACCACGGGCTTCTCGTTGAAGAAGCGCACGCTGGTGGCTGCCAGCTTGGCAATATCGACGAGTGCCTCGGTGTCGGGATTCTCGTTGACCAGTGTGTCGGCGATATAGAATGTGCCCTTGGCCGAGTTGATGATGTGCATGGCGGCAAAGTGCTTGAACTCCTTGCGGATGCCGATGACCTCCTTGACGACCTTCACGGTGTTGGAGTACTTGGTGTAGAGACCGGTGATGAAGGCGTCGGCATCGCCCGTCTCGACCATCATCATGCCGAAGTAGTTGCGCTCGAACATCTTGTCGTTGGCCTCCTGGAAGGTGTAGCCGTCGCGCGCTCTTTTCTTGGTGAGTATCTGGGCGTAGCGCTCACGACGCTCCTGCTCGCACGGATGGCGCAGGTTGACAATCTCGATGCCTTCGAGGTTGAGGTCCAACTGCTTGGCCATCTTCTCGATGACCTCGTCGTTGCCCAGCAGGATGGGCTGGCAGATGCCTTCGGCCTTGGCCTGAACGGCGGCCTTGAGCATGGTGGGGTGGACGGCTTCGGCAAAGACTACGCGCTGGGGATGGGCCGATGCTGTGGCATAGAGCTTCTGCGTGAGCTTGGTCTCCTGTCCCAGCATGACGCTGAGCGAGTTCTTGTAGGCAGCCCAGTCGGTGATCTGCTTGCGTGCCACACCGCTCTCGATGGCGGCCTTGGCTACGGCAGCGCTGACCTCGCTGATGAGTCGGGGGTCAACGGGTTTGGGTATGAAGTAGTCGCGTCCGAACTTGAGGTTGTTCACCTTATAGACATCGTTCACAACGTCGGGCACGGGCTGCTTGGCCAGGTCGGCAATGGCGTGGACGGCAGCCATCTTCATCTGCTCGTTGATGGCGGTAGCATGCACGTCGAGGGCACCGCGGAAGATGTAGGGGAAGCCGATGACGTTGTTGATCTGGTTAGGATAGTCGGTACGGCCCGTTGACATGAGCACGTCGGGACGAGCCTCCATGGCTTCCTCGTAGGTAATCTCAGGGGTGGGGTTGGCCAGCGCGAAGATGACGGGGTCTTTGGCCATCGTGCGCACCATGTCCTGCGACAGCACGTTGCCCTTGGAGAGACCCACGAAGACGTCGGCACCGTTGACGGCCTCGGCCAAGGTGTGGATGTCAAGACGGTCGGTGGCAAAAAAGCGCTTCTGCTCGTTCAGGTCGGTGCGGTCCTGGCGGATGACACCCTTCGAGTCGAGCATCACGATGTTCTCTTTCTGTGCGCCCAGGGCCATATAGAGCTTGGTGCACGAGATAGCGGCAGCGCCGGCACCATTGACCACGATCTTCACCTTCTTGATGTCCTTGCCGGCCACCTCGAGGGCATTCTTCAGTCCGGCTGCCGAGATGATGGCGGTGCCGTGCTGGTCGTCGTGCATCACGGGGATGTCGAGCGTGCGCTTCAGGCGTTCTTCAATATAGAAACACTCAGGGGCCTTGATGTCTTCGAGGTTGATGCCGCCGAAGGTGGGGGCGATGCGCTCCACGGCCTCACAGAATTTCTCAGGGTCTTTCTCGTTGACCTCGATGTCGAACACATCGATGCCGCCGTAGATCTTGAACAGCAGTCCCTTGCCTTCCATCACCGGTTTGCCGCTCATGGCGCCAATGTCGCCAAGACCCAGCACGGCGGTGCCGTTGGAGATGACTGCCACCAGATTGCCCTTGTCGGTATAACGGTAGGCTGCATCGGGGTTATCCTGAATCTCCAGACAGGGATAGGCCACGCCAGGCGAATAGGCCAGCGAGAGGTCTGTCTGCGTACGGTAAGCCTTCGTGGGCTTCACCTCAATCTTTCCTGGCCGTCCGCTCTCGTGATATTGCAGGGCGGCCTCCTTTGAAATCTTTACCATAATGTGTTGTGTTTGAAGAAAAAAATCTTTTTGTGCTGCAAAAGTACAAAAAAACTATGGAAAACATGTTTGTTTTTCTAACTTTTTCGTACCTTTGCATCATATTTCAAAAAAACATGCAAGAAACAAAGCCTATCACCAAGTATCGTCTTGCCCTTAGGGAGAAGATTCTGACAACAGCCATGACCGCTTTTGCCAAGAACGGCATCAAGGCTGTGAAGATGGACGACATTGCCCAAAGCCTGAGCATTTCGAAGCGCACCTTGTACGAGATTTACGACAACAAGGAGCTGTTGCTCTATGAGGGTATCAAGCGCTACGAGCAGGAGCGAGAGGCCGAGATGAAGCGTCTGCAGAGCAACAAGGCCAATGTGATGGACATGCTGCTGCAATCGTACAAGGTGAAGATTGAGGAGTTTCGCATGACCCATCCCACTTTCTATACCGACCTGGTACTCTATCCCAAGGTGCAGGCTTTTCTGGAAAACAACAAGGATAAGTATCATGAGCGCTTCATGCATTTCCTCAAGCAGGGCGTGCGTGAAGGTTTCTTCCGTCAGGATGTGGACTATGAGCTGGTGACAATCATGCTCGATGCCATTGGCCAGCGTATCATGAACGACCAGTTGTACCGTCAGTACACCATTGAGCACATCTTCAAGAACATGGTTTTCGTCACCCTCCGCGGTTTCTGCACTCCCAAGGGTACACGAGCCATCGATGCAATTATGTAGCTCCTATACTCCTAAACTCCTAAACTCCTACACTTCTTAATTAAAGAAGTTCCACGAAACGCCGAAGTGTAGCGTGGAGCTGTTCAGCGGATAGTGTGGCGTCAGGAACGACATGCGGTTGAACGACGTGCCGGTGGCGTTGGTCATCATCAGGAAGAAGCGAGCATGCTTCAAGTGCATGTTGGCATAGACATCGACGAAGGGGAAGTTGCCCAGTTCCATGCGCGCACTCTCGTTCTGCTGGATGGCATACAGGTTGAGCAACTGACAGTAGTCGGGGGCATAGTATTTCGTGAACCAGGTGGCCGAGCCGCCCAGTTCTACGGAGAGCACCTTGGCGATGCGGAATTTCAGATAGAGGTTGGTGAACACGTTGAGCGTGGGCAGGGGCAGCACGTCCTTGTTGCTTGATGACTGGTAGGTGATCAGGTTGTCCCAATGGAGGGGCCCCAGCGCCAACTTCTGGTCCAACTGTGCCGTCAGCACGTTGATATTGCCCGAGTGCTGGCGGTAGGCTGCCGTCAGCTGCTGGTGCTTTCCGTCAACGGCATCATAGCTCATCGTCAGGTAGGTGTGGTTCTGTATCTCCTCGATACCTACGCGCAGGGTGGTGTTGGTCTTCTCATAGGTAAAGGTGCCTTCTATGCGAGTGCGTGTCTCCTTGTCCAGTTCCTGGTCCCACCACAGGTGCTTGGAGTGGTAGTGACATTGCAGGAAGGCGGGCGCCATGCGGTAGAAGTGGGCCTTGGCAGCTAACCTCACGGTGTCGCCCAACAGCGGGAAGTTAAGGTCGGTAGAGCCGTTGAGTCTCAGCTGTCCGGCATCGGCACCGGCCACCCATGCCTCGCCCATGAGGTTATAGTGCAGGGTGCGGCCCTTGGTGCGAATGAGCTGTCCGCCCACGCTGAGGTTATGTTCTGTCCACCGTCCCATATAGATGGTGCCGTCAGTCATGGCGTCGGGCATGTAGTAACGATGCCATTCGTGGGTGGCAAACACCTTGAGTCCGGCTGGCACGTAGCGGTTGAAACCCTCGAGCAGGGCAATGGCAAGGGTGTTGCTCATGTCGAACAGCTTGGTGCGGTCGTAAATGGAGTCACCACCATAGCCTCGCGTACCATAATTATAATAGGTGTTGGCATAGTAGTCGGCTGGCGAGGAATAGGCCAGATGGGTGTGGTTCTGGTTGCCTGTCTCAAAGGTGTGGATGAAGCTGGTGACAGGCACGAACTCGCGCTTCATGGGTGTCTGTCTGACGGAGTCGGTATTCAATGAATCAACATTGGCACGAATGTTCGTCGTGTCGGCAAACTCGCGGGCCTTGATCTCTTCGTCGGTCATCGGCACCTCATGGTAGAAGCCCAGTGCATAGCGATGGGTCAGGAACAGACGATGGCTGTGGTCGCGGTTCCAGTTGCGGTCCAGATAGACGGGAATCTCGTTCTCAGCGTAGCTCTCGCTGAACAATTCGGGGTGGGTGACGTAGTTGTCGTCGGTGATGCCGCCATTCACGGCCGCCTTTTCGTGGTGGGTGGTGTAGAGAGCGTGTATCTGGTAGCGGTCGCCCAGGTGCGAGGCATAGACGGTAGCTCCAAAGTGGCTGGCGTTCTGGTTCTGGTAGTAGCCGCGGGCATACTGGTAGTCCAGGTCGAAGCCCATACCTGTGCGCTTGCCGGCGTTCACGGCAAAGCGGGCATCCAGATGGTCCTCGCCGGTAATCCTGTCACCACAGTTGTCGTAGCTCAGGTTGGTGATGGGCGACAGCGTGTTGGTGAAGTACCATTGGTCGGGCTGGCGCAGACTCTGGTCGTAGCTGTCGGTAAAGGCAAACAGCGACGTCTCCTGGCGGTCCATGAAGATGCGGTTCAGGCGTGCGGTATAGTTCGAGCCCACCGTGTTGTACTGTCCGTAGCGACCTGTGGCCAGTGTGGACTGGGGATAGAGATGGGGTAGGGTGTCCACGTCCACGCGCTGAATGTCGCCAAACTTCCTGTCAACAGTCCAGGCATAGATACCCTTAGGCACCACCTTGTTCTGTACCGTGGAGTCTTTCTTGTTGGGGTTGAAATTGCTGTTCCTGCTCCTGTTGCTGGTACCCGTCTCCGAGATGTTGCCGCGTTCGTCCAACTGTTTGAAATTCTGGGCAATGGCAACGTTCACGACGACGAGTCCCGTGAGTATGAGCAGTAGGTGGCGCTTGGACATGTGAGGAATTTAGATCTTGAGGATACGCAGAGCCAGCTCAATGAACTTAAAGACACACGCTACGATGAGCACGATCTTGGCCGTTTCGTGGTTGTCCTGAAAATAGATAATGAGTCCGGCTATGGCGCCCAGCATGAAGATGATGTTCAGCCACAGGCGCAACTTGCGCGTCTTCGAGCTGTCGCGGAACGGTTCCAGGTTGTGACGCTTTTTAAATTCGGGCTGGGCCTCGTTAATAGCTTGCTCGGCAGCCCTCAGCTTTTCTTCTTCAGTCATAAAATTTCGTTTTCTTTTGTCTATAACTCCTACACTCCTACACTTCTAAACTCCAAAACTCCCTTTTATTTGTTGTTCAAGAACTCCTGAAGCTTCTCGAAGAGATAGTCCTTGCGGTCGATGGTCTTGCGACGGAACTTTCCGCTGACGCGTGCCAGCTTTGTCTTCTTCTTGTTCAGACCATATTTGTCCGTAATCCATTCTTCGGCCTTGTAGGTGGTGGGGGTGCGCTCCTCGTCGTAGAAGTAGTTGATGCGCATCATCTTCACCGTAGCCTCACCGTCGCGACAGTTGGCTGTCAGCGTGTAGAGCAGACGGGTGCGGTCCAACTGGAGGGGCTTGTTCTTGAATACCAGCCACTCCTGATAGTTGGCCACAATCTCGTGCTTCTCCTTGTTGCTGATGGCTATGCGACTCTGCTCAAACTGGTTGCTGGTCTTCGTCAGCTGGGTCATCAGGTCAAGAAGACGGTCATAGACTTGGTCGGCAGTCATCCCTGGTGCCTTGATCGTGGTCTCAAACACCACACGACCGTCCACCTCGGGAACAGCTCCTGCCAGGTACTTGGGGTCGGTTTTGGCCGCTGCCTTCGCCTCGGTCTCCCACGCGTTTTGTGCTGTGGCTGTCATCGACAGCATCATCAGCAAGGTAATGAATAGCTGTTTCATTATTCCGCCTTTTGCATTTCACCTTCAATAACGAGCTTCGTCATCTCAGGATTACCGTTGGTACGTACTGTGATGGTCTTCTTGAAAGGTCCAGGCCACTTGCCGGTACCATTGTAAGTTACCTTGATCTCGCCCTTCTCACCTGGCTTGATGGGTGTCTTGGTGTACTCAGGAACGGTACAGCCACAAGAGGCAACAGCCTGGTTGATGACCAGCGGCATCTCGCCAGCATTGGTGAAGGCGAAAGTGCAGCTAACCACAGGGTCTTTTTCAGAGAAGGTGCCGAAATTGTGGGTGGTCTTCTCAAACTTGATCTCGGCAGGCTTCTGTGCCGAAACAAAGGTGATGCCGCAAAGAAGCATCAACGATATCATCAGAATCTTTTTCATAACTATTTGAATTTTAGTATTATTTGCTTAATAACTTATAGTATTCCGTAAGACCGAGAAGGAAGGCTCCTGTGCCGTAGTCCTCGAAGTCGGGAATGCGATAGAAGGACAGGGGCTGACCGTCCTTGGGCTCTTTGCCGGTGCCCTGCATCCATCCCAGGAAACCATTTTCATGGACCACGGTCTTCAGGGCCTGGTAGGCGCGGTCAGCCACGGGACGATAGATCTCGGGTTTCAGGTAACCCTGACGCAGTCCCCAGCTGATGCCATAGAGGAAGAGTGAGGTGCCGCTGGTCTCGGGACCGGCGAAGTTGCTTGACACGAGACTGGGATTCCAGAAGCCATCCTCACGCTGACATTGGCGCACACCCTCCATCAACAGCAGGAAGTCTTTCTTCAGTTCCTTGTAGGCCTTCTCTTTCTTCGGCAACTGCTCCATGCAGCGTACCAGGGCAGCCACCACCCAACCGTCACCGCGGCTCCAATAGCAGTCGTTGCCGTCGGGTTCTTGATAGGGAGGCACAAAGTCGGCATCGCGCCACCACAGACCGTTCTTCAGGTTGAGGAGTCCGCCGCCACACTCGTTGCGCGTCCAACGATACATCTTCATGGCGTGGTCACGATAGCGTTTGTTACCGGTAATCTTGTAGGCCTGCATATAGACTGGCATCGCCATCTGGATGGCATCAATCCATGTCCACCAGGCGTAGAGATTTTGGCTGTTGGCTGTTGGCTGTTGGCTGTTAGCGTCGGGCAGCTTCGCCTTCGCGTTCAGGTTCTTCGCATTGGGCGTCACCATTTGGTGTTGCAGGTTGCGAAGGGTGGGGTTCAGACGGGTCGTGTCGCCAGTCTGCACGTAGCGCATCAGGTAGGTCTGCGAACAGCACTGGTCGTCGGCATCGCAAGTGTTGATGCCGTTGCGCGGTGTCCACTCATGGAACGAGCCCCAACGGTCCGTATAGTCCAGGTAGCGCTGTTGCGGATCCACCTCATAGAGCGCCATCAGACCCTCGTAATAGACGGCACGTGTCCACAGGCTACTGGGTCGAACCTTCTTCACGTTGGTGGGCACCGTAGGATCTTCATAGTTGCGCATGAAGTAGTCATTGGCACGCTGTGCCAGCTCCAGCACCTCGCTCTGCGCCACCTTTTCCTGTGCCGTTATGGTTGTGGCGAGCATCAGCACGCCTATGAGTGTCATTAGCCTTTTTGTCATCGTTTTTCCTTTTTGACGTAATTTTGTGTGCAAAGTTAATGATTATTTTGTAGAAATCGCTTTTTTTTACTTATTTTTGTTTACCTTTACATCCATAAACGTATAAACTGTCTTTCAAAGTAAAAAGGAAAAATGAAGAAAGTAAAGCTCCCGTTCTGCACGAAGCAGGGTGGGAGCTTTGGGTTGTCTCTATCCAATACTCATGAATGCCTGCATGAACTCCTGAAGACGCAGAAGACCATAGCTGCCAGAGACGCACGACTGCTCGTCGTAGTGCTCGACGGCATCGGGCTCTATTCCTTTATGATAAATAAGGAAGGGCACGGGCTCGTTGACGTGGATGCGCTGTTCCACGGGTGTGGGATGATCGGGCAGCACGGCGATGCACACTGGCTCCTGCATCTGCTCGGTAGCCTCGAGGATGGGCTTTATCAAGCGCTGGTCCAGATAGTCGATAGCCTTGAGCTTCAGTTCGAGATCGCCATCATGACCAGCCTCGTCGGTAGCCTCCACATGGACAAACACGAAGTCATCCTTCTGCAGGGCGTCGATAGCAGCCTGCGCCTTACCCTCGTAGTTGGTGTCGGCCAATCCGGTGGCACCAGGTACCTTGATGATGCGCAGACCAGCGTACTTGCCGATGCCCTGAATGAGATCGACAGCCGAGATGACGGCTCCCGTTTTTACCTGCGGGTATTGCTCCATCAGCGTCTGCATCGAGGGACGATAGCCGCCGCTCCAAGGCCAGATGCTGTTGGCCTGGCGTTCGCCTCTGGCAGCTTTCGCCAGATTGTAGGGATGATGGGTAAGGAGCTCCTGGGAACGCAGGATGAGGTCGTTGATGAGGGAGGCGGTTTGTGCAGGGGAGAGATGATGGGTGTCAGCGATGGAATCGCTGACCACACTTTCGGCCTTCACTAATAGCGGGCGCCAAGGCTCGTTGGGATGATCGTGGGGCGGGGCACAGACGATGTGCTTGTTGCCGCCTTTGATGACCAACAGATGGCGATACTGGATGCCGCAGATGAACTTTACACGCTCGCAGCCCTCACGCTCGTTGATGGGCTTGGCAAGATGCTCGTTCAGATAATCGATGAGTACGCGGGCATCTTCTGTCTGCAGGTTACCGCCATTATGTGTGATGATCTTGCCGTTTTCCAGTGTGATGATATTGCAGCGGATGGCGAAGTCGTTGGGCTGCATCTCGTAACCGATAGAGGCAGCTTCCAGAGGACCGCGTCCTTCATAAACCTTATTCAAATCATAGCCCAGAATGGCGGTGTTGGCTACCTCAGAGCCAGGAGGGAAACCTTCGGGAACGGTTACGAGGCGACCACAACGCCCTGCCTTTGCCAACCGGTTCATATATTCGGGACGGGCATATTGGAGAAGGGTCTTTCCTCCAAGACGTTCTACAGGGTGATCGGCCATGCCGTCGCCCAAAATGATAATGTGCTTCATAAGGAAAAAGGCTGGACGGCAGAACCGTCCAGCACACTATTTTAGATGTTGGCGATTGACATGATGTTGGCGAAAACTCCGGCAGCGGTAACGGCGGCACCAGCACCATAGCCCTGAATGAGCATGGGGTACTCCTTGTAGCGTTCGGTGGTCAAGAGCACGATATTGTTGGAACCCTCCAAACCGTAGAAAGGATGTCCGTAAGGCACTTCCTTCAAGGCTACGCTGGTCTTGAAGTGCGTGGGGTCGTTCTCGTCGGCTTCCATCGTGGCAACGAAACGCCAGCGTTTGTTCTCGCTTTCCAGAACCTTGCGACGAGCTTCGAAGTCGGCATCGAGTTCAGGCAGCTTAGCCCAGAAATCGTCGATAGAGCCCTCGAAATAGCTGTCGGGAACGAAGAGATGCTTCTCCACGTCGTCCTGTTCAACCTTATAGCCAGCCTCACGTGTCAGGATGACCAGCTTACGAATCACATCAGTACCGCTAAGGTCGATACGTGGATCGGGCTCGCTGTAGCGCTGTTCCTTGGCACGGCGTACAGTCTCTGAGAAAGGTACGTCGGCTGCAATCTCGTTGAAGATAAAGTTGAGCGTACCCGAGAGAATGGCCTCAATCTTCAGAATCTTATCGCCTGAATTACATAGGTCGTTGATGGTACCGATAATAGGCAGACCAGCACCAACGTTGGTCTCGTAGCGGAACCACACACCACGGTCGCGGGCCGTCTGACGCAGCTTCACGTAGCTGTCGTAGTCGCCAGAGGCAGCAATCTTGTTGGCAGCCACCACGCTGATATTGTGCTCGAGGAATGTCTGATAGAGCATGGCAATCTGACGGCTGGCCGTACAGTCAACAAAGACGCTGTTGAAGATATTCATCTTCACAATCTCGTCGCGCATGTGCTCCGTGTTGGCAGGATAGCCGGCACGCAGTATCTTCTCGTAGTTGTCAAGGTCGATACCGTCGCGGTCGAGCACGAAGTTGTCAACATCGGAAATGCCAACCACGTTGAGCTTCAGGCGACGCGACTGCATGAGGAACTGCTGTTGGGTGCGAATCTGCTCAAGCAGCATGCCACCCACGGTTCCGATACCGCAGATGAAGATGTTGAGCACCTTATATTCAGACAGGAAGAACGAGTCGTGGAGCACGTTGAGCGACTTGCGCAGGAACTTGCCATCGACCACGAACGAGATGTTCGTCTCGGAAGCACCCTGAGCACAGGCAATCACGGAGATACCCGAGCGTCCCAGCGTACCAAACAGTTTGCCTGCGATACCTGGTGTCTGCTTCATGTTCTCACCCACGATGGCGATGGTGGCAAGTCCACTCTCCACCTGCATGGGGAACATGGCGCCCGTCTCGATCTCCTTGGCAAACTCGGCGTTCAGCACCTCGGCAGCAGCCTCGGCATCCTCATCGCGCACACCGATAGAGGTGGAGTTCTCGGAAGAAGCTTGTGATACCATGAAGACCGAAATACCCTTATTAGCCAGAGTGGTGAAGATTCGACGATTGACACCGATGACACCCACCATTGACAGACCTGTAACGGTAATCAGCGAAGTGCCCTTGATGGAGGAGATACCCTTGATGGGCTTCTCGTCGTTCTCAATCTTGGCCTTGATCAGCGTTCCCGGGTGCTCGGGGTTGAAGGTGTTCTTCACCTTGATGGGAATATTCTTGACGCAGACGGGATAGATGGTCGGCGGGTAGATGACCTTGGCACCGAAGTTACAGAGCTCCATCGCCTCTACGTAAGAGAGTTCGTTGATAGTATAGGCACTCTTGATGACCTTCGGGTCGGCAGTCATGAAACCATCGACATCGGTCCATATCTCCAGAACCTCTGCATTCAGCACAGCAGCAAGGATAGAGGCGGTATAGTCAGAACCACCACGTCCCAGGTTGGTGGTCTCGTTGGAGTCGCTGTCGCGGGCAATGAAGCCAGGAACGACGTAGATTTTATTAGCAGCGACGGTGTCGCTGCACACACCACAGAAGGCCTTCTTGACGAGCTCAGTGGTCAGGTCGGCATCAATCACGTGTTTGCCCTGCTTCTTCTGAGTGCGGATAAAGTCACGACTGTTCATGCGAACACCGTTCTTCACCATCGCTGCCACGATATGTGAACTGAGACGCTCACCATAGCTGACGATGGTGTCTTCGGTCTTCTTGGAAAGATCGTGAATGAGATAGACACCATAGTAGATACTCTTCAACTGGTCGAAGAGCTGATCTACATTATTAATTAAATTAACGCGCTTGTTGATGTCGGGGATGATAGATTCTATCATCGAGTGGTGACGTCTTACTATCGCGTCGAATTCCTCACGATAGTGCTCGTCGCCCTGCTTGGCCATCTGCGACATGGCAATCAGTTTGTCGGTGATGCCATTAAGTGCGCTTACTACTACGATGACAGGTTGCGTCCGAGCCTCTGCCTCCACAATTTCTTTTAAGCTCAAAATGC
>CAMVDU010000003.1 GCA_947166345.1 uncultured Prevotellaceae bacterium | reverse complement strand
ACTCATAAATCTACCCTTAATCGTGTATTGGATGATAGTTGCGGATTTTAGGTATCAAATAATTAACTAACTTTCATTTACTAACAACACCATTTTTATGTCTTTTAAAAAGAGTATTAGAACGGCGCTTGTTTTAACGATGCTACTCATAGCAGGCAGCATTCAGGCGCAGACCGTCAAGGTCAATGTGAAAGACGCGGAGGGTGAGCCCATCATCGGTGCCAATGTCGTAGAACAAGGCACCTCGAATGGCACCATCACCGACTTGGATGGTAATGCCGTTATCAAGTCGAGTGGCAAACCCGTCGTCATCTCGTATGTAGGTATGAAAACCCAGACCGTTAACGTGAAGGGTAAGTCATCCGTCAACATTGTGCTGCAAGAGGACAACACCTCGCTGAACGAGGTGGTAGTCATCGGTTACGGCTCAGTGAAGAAAAAGGATATCACCGGTTCGGTAGCCACCGTCAACAGTGATATTCTGCAGGCAGTGCCTGTTGCCAACGCATCGGAAGCCCTAACGGGTAAGATGCCCGGTGTACAGATCACCACGACTGAAGGCTCGCCCGATGCCGAGGTGAAGATCCGCGTGCGTGGTGGTGGTTCTATCACACAGTCGAACGCCCCACTGTATATCGTTGACGGCTTCCCCGTAGATGGTATCAGCGACATTCCTGCCAACGACATCGAGGACATCACCGTACTGAAGGATGCTTCGTCAACCGCTATCTACGGTTCGCGTGGTGCCAACGGCGTTATCCTGGTAACGACCAAGAGCGGTCAGGCAGGTAAGACCAAGGTGAGCTATAATGCCTACTACAGCTGGAAGTCGATTGCGAAGACCTACGACGTGCTCGACACCTACGAATATGCCAAGTGGCAGTATGAATATGCCCTGCTCTACAACGGAGGTGATGCCAGCAAGATCAACCACTATACTGATAAGTTCGGTAACTATCAGGATATGGACCTCTACAAGGGCATTGAAGGCAACGACTGGCAGGATATCACATACGGTCGTACGGGTCACACCTTCAACCACAACATCAACATCAATGGTGGTTCTGAGAGCATGAAGTATGCATTCAGCTATGCTCACATGAACGATAAAGCTATCATGTACGGTTCTTCGTTCAAGCGTGATAACTTCTCTCTGAAACTGAACACCAAACCCACGAGCACAACAACACTGGACTTCCAGGCACGCTATGCTGACACCGACATCAAAGGTGGTGGCGCCAACGAAGCTGCAGGTGCATACGACACAGACCGCCGTCTGCGTTATGCCGTGCTCTACACCCCACTGCCCATGAAGGGTATCGACGGTACCGACGAACTGGAAGGCTCCAGTTTCTATGATCCTATCACGACTGCTAAGGACAACAACCAGAAGAAGGAACGCCGCAATCTGAACCTTGCCGGTTCATTCGGATGGGAGGTCTATAAGGATCTGAAGCTGAAGAGTGAGGTCGGCTACGACACCTACGATGAGTTCAACCAGCGTTTCTGGGGTCTTTCTGCCTATTATATCAAGAACATCCCGACAGGTGACAACCAAGGTAAGCCTGCCATCAGAAACGTTGACACCAAGCGTCACCGCTTCCGTAACACCAACACCATCAGCTACAACTTCAAGAAACTGTTTGAGAAGAACAGTCCTCATCATCTGAACGTATTGCTGGGTCATGAGTGGGTGGTTACCAAGAAACACGCCATCACCGACGAGGTACATGGCTTCCCCACAGACTATGACTCAGAAACAGCATGGAAGCTCACAGCACAGGGCACACCCTATACCGTGGAGGATTTCTACAGCGCAGATGACAAGCTGCTCTCTTGGTTTGGCCGTGCTAACTACGATTTCGCAGGCAAATACCTGGCAACAGTAACGTTCCGTGCCGATGCCTCTTCGAAGTTCTCGAAGGGCAACCGTTGGGGTTACTTCCCCTCAGCAGCACTGGCTTGGCGTATCTCTGACGAGCCTTTCATGAGGAACACGCGCGATTGGCTGGACGACTTGAAGCTGCGCTTCAGCTACGGTACTGCCGGTAACAACAATATCCCCGTCGGTCAGCTCGTGCAGGAGTACAGCCCCAAGGCCACCACATGGGTCAATGGTATTACAACCTATTGGGCACCTTCAAAGGTGATGGCTAACCCCGACCTGAAATGGGAGACCACCGTCACACGTAACGTCGGTCTTGACTTCACCCTGTTCAACAGCAAACTGAACGGTACCATCGAGGCCTACCTCAACACCACTAACGACCTGTTGATTGAGTTCCCCACATCAGGAACCGGCTATGACACACAGTATCGTAACCTGGGTAAGACAGAGAACAAAGGTTTCGAAGTGTCTCTGACCTACCACATTGTCAACAAGAAGGACTGGGGTATTGACTTCACCGGTAATATCGGCTATAACAAGAATGAGATTAAGGAGTTGGGCCGTGAAGACTTTGACACCAACACCAACTGGGGCTCAACAGAAATCGGCAATGACTACCGTGTAGCCGTGGGTCACGCTGTTGGCGAGATTATCGGTTATAAGAATGCCGGACGTTACGAGGTATCAGACTTCGAAGGTTACAACGCCACCACAAAGGAATGGGTACTGAAAGAAGGTGTCGCCAACTCATCAAGCGTTATCGGTACCATCCGTCCAGGTTCTATGAAGCTGCAGGACATCAGTGGTCCTGAAGGTACACCTGATGGTGTGATTGATGCCAACGATATCACAACAATTGGTAATGTCAATCCCGACTTCATTGGTGGTTTCGGCATCAATGCCCGTGCCTACGGCTTTGATTTCTCGGCAAACTTCAACTTCAGCATTGGCAACAAGGTTTACAATGCCAACAAGATTGAATATACAACTGCATCGTACACCAAGTTCTCGCAGTATCGTAACCTGAGCACAGAGATGGCTTCGGGTAAGCGCTGGACCTACGTGAATGAGGCCGGACAGTTCGTGACAGACCCCACCGAGTTGGCTGCACTGAACCAGAACACCACCATGTGGTCGCCCTACATGTCGCACTTCGTGCTCACCGACTGGGCTATCGAGGATGCTGACTTCCTGCGTCTGAACACCCTGACGCTGGGTTACACCCTGCCTGAGAAGCTGACAAACCGTGTAGGCATCAGCAGCCTGCGTTTCTACACCACAGCTTATAACGTATTCTGCATCACAGGCTACTCTGGCTCTGATCCCGAGGCTGACTGTATCCGTAAGAACAACCTGACACCTGGTGTTGACTACTCGGGCTATCCTCGTAGTCGTCAGTTCGTTGTCGGTTTGAATTTGAATTTCTAAAATGAAGGAGGAATAAGACAATGAAAAACTATATCAAAATATCTATCGTGGCCCTGTCGCTTGTAGGGTTGTCTTCATGCGACATGGATGCCCCTTCTATCTCCTCGCTTGACGAATCGTCGGTGTTCTCTGTCTATTCGCTTGCCGAATCAGAGATTATGTCCATCCACGTATCGTTCGGTGAGACAAACTCCTACCGCGGACGTTTCCTGCCCTACTATGGCATCAATACGGATGTAGAGTGGATCAACACCCCGACCTACAAGGACCGTCTGACAGACAAATATGCGCTGGCTAACTACAACACGACAGCTGACAATGGACAGATGAACAACGCCACCAATGCCTACGCTAAGTTCTATGAGGGTATTGAGCGTGCCAACCTGGCTATCAAGGGTCTGCGCGAATTCGGCAATGTACAGAGTCGTCCGGAGATGGCACAACTGCTTGGTGAGGCACTGACACTGCGCGCCGTTGTCTATAACGACCTGATCAAGGCGTGGGGTGACGTACCTGCCCGTTTCGAGCCCAACAACTCGGAGAACATGTATCAGGGACGCACCAGTCGTGATGTTATCTACAAGCAGCTGCTGGCAGACCTGAAAGAGGCTGAGGACTACTGCTATTGGCCCAATGAGAACGCTATCACACGTTCTACAGAGCGCATCAGCAAGTCTTTTGTAAAGGGTCTGCGTGCCCGTATCGCCCTCTATGCAGGCGGCTATGGTCTGCGCGGTGATGGTTTCCGCCGTTCCAACGATCCCGAACTGGCTCCCGAACTGATGTATCAGATTGCCAAGGAGGAATGTCTTGACATCATCAACAGCGGTCACAACAGACTGGGTACCTTTAAGGAGAACTTCACCAAGCTCTGTACCGACGACACATCGGCAGGTGGTGAGAGTCTGTGGGAGATTCCTTTCTCAGAAGGTCGTGGACGTGTGCTCTACACATGGGGCGTACGCCATCAGGTGGAAGACCAGTACACCTACCAGCCACGTGGTGGTGTGAACGGTCCTCTGCCCACGCTGTTCTATGACTATGACAAGGACGACATCCGTCGCGACATCACCTGCGTGCCCTATCGTTGGGGTGCAAAGACCGACGGTACTGCCACCAGCGTCAACAACAACGGCATCAACTACAATGTCTATAAGGTGCCGCAAGTGATCAGCAATCCTACAGCTATGTACTTCGGCAAGCTGCGCTATGAGTGGATGAACCGTTACGTGACCTCCACCAACGACGATGGTATCAACTGGCAGTACATGCGTCTGGCAGACGTCTATCTGATGGCTGCCGAAGCTATCAACGAGCTCGACGGTCCTGCCGCTGCCGCTCAGTATATGCAGCCTATCCTCGATAGAGCCCTGCCTGCTGACAAGGTAGCAGCACTGATGGCTCAATATACAGCCAACAAGGAGGCCTTCTTCAAGGGTATTGTTGATCAGCGTGCCTTTGAGTTTGCAGGCGAGGTGCTCCGCAAGCCGGACCTCATTCGCTGGGGTATCATCGACGAGAAGATGGCTGAGGCCAAGGAGAAACTGCGCCGTCTGGCCACACGCCAAGGCGAATATGCAGACCTGCCCGAGAAGGTCTATGTGAAACTCTACGAAAAAGACATGGTGATTCCTGCATCGGCAGAGGTATTCGATACGCCTGTAGATGGTGAGACGCTGGTTATCTATGGTCTGAACCATGGTGACAGCGACGATACCGGTAAGGACATGAAGGACGACGGCTTCGAGAGCAAGGGATGGTTCCTGAGCGATGGCGAAGCCCGCATTACCGACGACATCATCAATGGTCTTTATGTTGTAGATAAGCCCAGCATGAACTGTCTGTGGCCCATCTGGACTTACTTCATCGGCAACAGCAACGGTATGCTGAACAATGACGGTATCTACGGTCAATTGTCTGACTAACTCATAAAAAACAAGAAAACAATGAAAACGATTAAAATATTAACATTATGCACGTTAGGTGTTGCTGCAGCAGCTTTCACAGCATGTAGCGACCAGAGCGAGGAGATTACAAGCTATGAGCTTAGCCGTAACCTCTCACCCATCAACCTCGAGGCTTCCAATGTGCAAGAGACAAGTGCAATCATCAAGTGGACACCGTCGGCAAAGGCCACAAGCTACAATCTGCTGGTGTTTGCAGAGGACAGCATGTCATATAACCTGACAGCTACACCTGCCAAGGCGATTGAGGGTATTACAGAAGACCAGATTCCTGTTCTGATCGACGGGCTCTTCTTCGACACCCAATATACAGTGTATGTGCAGGCTATCACAGCCGACAATGAAAGCCGCACTTCTACCTGGAACGGAGCCTACTTCAAAACGAATACGAAGCAGTTTCTGAAGGCTCCCAAGCCCTCTGACATTGCTGACCGCAGCGTCACGCTCAGATGGGAAGCCGAGGAAGGATTCAGCGTTTCTACCATTGTCGTGGGTGACATCACCCATGAGGTGACTCCTGAAGAAGCAGAGGCAGGAGAAGCTACCATCAACGGTCTTACCCCTGAAACGGACTATACCGCCTATCTATATTATAATGGTAAGCAATGCGGTAACCGTAACTTCACAACGATTGCCGATCTCGAAGGAGCTATCATCCTGCACGACACCGATGACCTGAAGGCTGCCCTCGAAGAAGCTGAAGAAGGTGACGTGTTTGCCCTCTATGGAGGAACCTACCGACTGAATGCCGTTTATGACGATGAAACTGGCGAACTGATATCTACCGGTGCAGTGAAGATCTTAAAGACCATCACCATCAAGGGTATCTATCCAACAGATCAGCCTGTCATCAAGGGTCGTTTCGAACTATACGACGGTGCCGGTCTTAACATGAGTCAGGTTATCATCAACGGTACTGACAACGGTAGCGCTGACCAGATTTTCAACTACAAGCTTGATCAGGCTGCAGCAGGTGTAGAATTTGGTGCTTTGGACATCCAAAACTGCGAAATCTTTGGACGCACTGACGGTAAGGGTCTCATCTACCTGAATGTTCAGGCTATCGTGAGTGCCATTAACTTCAACAACTGTATCATCCACGGTATTGAGTGTAGCGGTGGTGACTTCATCGACAGCCGTAAGGGTCTGCCCCGTGAGATTAACCTGACCAACAGCACCTTCTACACTGTTGCCAGTGTTCGTGACTTCATACGTATTGACGATGCATCAGGCAGTTTCACAGGTGAAGCAGGTCCCGTTGTCACCGTTGACCAGTGTACACTCTACAATGTGGGTGCAGGCAATGAAGCTGGTGCTGCCAATTATCGTCTGCTTTATGTGCGCTTTGCCGGTAACAAACTGACATTCACCAATAACGTTGTTGTAGGCACAACCTATAAGCGCGGTTTCACCAACCAGGCCAGTTCAGACCCAACACCAACGCTGAGGAACAACTTCTACTGGAACTGCCAGAACCTGACAGCTGCCGGTACTGGTGCTGATGCCACCATCGCTTGGTTTGATACAGAAGGCACAGTAGCCGATCCTGAATTTGCCAATGCTGCCAGTGCTGACTTCACCCTTGGAGCAGATGCTGATGCACGTAAGTCAAGTGCAGGTGATCCCCGCTGGCGTAAGTAATCCCCTACTCTCTCATAACAGAATCCCCGCTCCGTTCACAATGAACAGGGCGGGGATTTGTTGAGTTTAGGAGTTTAGGAGTGTAGGAGTTTAGACAATAGACTTGTAGACCTCCACGGCGGTAGCAAATTATTCACTATTCACTATTCACTATTCACTTTTACCTTATCAACTTTCAAACCGCTTGCCCCAGTAGTTGACCATGCGCTGGTACAGTTTCTCTTCTGAGGGGCTGTGTTGTCCGTGCCAGAGACGCTGATCCTGCAGGGCATCAGGCATATACTGCTGGGGCGTGAAATGACCCGGGAAATCATGAGGGTATTGATAGCCATCGCTATAGCCCAGATCTTTCATGAGTGAGGTGGGCGCATTACGCAGATGAAGGGGTACGGGCTGGTTACCCGTCTGACGCACCAGTGCCAGAGCTGCATCAATGCCCAGATAGGCAGAGTTACTCTTGGGTGACGTAGCCAAATAAACAGCACACTCACCCAGCGCAATACGGGCTTCTGGCCAACCTATCTTCATCACAGTATCGAAGGTGGCATTAGCCAACAGCAAGGCGTTGGGGTTAGCCAGACCGATATCCTCGGATGCTGAGATGACCATGCGGCGCGCAATGAACTGAGGATCTTCGCCCCCCTCAATCATACGGGCCATCCAATAGAGGGCGGCATCGGGGTCGGAACCGCGTATGCTCTTGATAAAGGCCGAGATGATGTCGTAGTGCATCTCACCATCCTTGTCGTAGGCCAAGGGATTCTGCTGAAGGCAAGCCTCAACTGACTGATCGGTGATGACGATTCCGGAATTTCCGGATTCTCCGGAATTTCCGGATTCACCGGAGTTTCCGGCGCTTTCTACCACCAGTTCCAGGATATTCAGCAGTTTGCGGGCATCACCCCCGCTGTAACGGAGGAGGGCACCTGTCTCCTGAAGAACAATATGACGTTCTTTGAGAACGATATCAGTAGTGATGGCACGCTGAAGGAGTTTGAGGAGATCGTCTTTCTCCAACGACTTCAGCACGTAGAGCTGACAGCGTGAGAGCAACGGACGGATGACCTCAAACGAAGGATTCTCAGTGGTGGCACCAATGAGGGTGACGATACCACGCTCCACAGCACCCAACAACGAGTCTTGCTGGGACTTTGAGAAGCGGTGGATTTCGTCAATGAAAAGAATGGGAGAAGCCTCGTTGAAGAAACGCCCCTTCTGGGCCCGTTCGATGACATCACGTACATCCTTCACGCCGCTGGTGACAGCCGAAAGCGTATAGAACGGTGTTTCCAAACGATGGGCAATGATCTGTGCCAGCGTGGTCTTACCCACACCCGGGGGTCCCCAGAGGATAAACGAGGAGATATGTCCGGAATCAATCATCTTCCGGAGTACAGCGCCCTCGCCTACTAGGTGTTGTTGACCGATATAATCGTCGAGTGTGCGGGGTCTGAGACGTTCTGCTAAAGGTTCTGACATATTTTTGGTGCAAAGTTACGAAAAGTCGAGAGCAAAACAAAAGAATATGTTCTTTTTTTTGCCGAGACGGAGTAAGTTCGCCATTTTTGATGGCAAAGATACAAAAAAAATTATAATTCATGATTCATATTCATAATAATTTCATATCTTTGCAAGCGAAAAGAAACAGAAAATCATTTTACTATGGAGCAACAGACTGGAAAGAAAGTACTTACGCTGAAGACACTAACGAAGAGCAGCGTATGGGACGTACAAGAAAACGATATCTTCCGCATGTGCGACAATGCCGAAAAAGACATAGAGATCAAGGAGAACCTGCGTCACTATATCGACATTATCCGTTCGGCGTTTATGATAGAGGAAATCAAAGTGGACCTGCCCATCGTTAAGGAGAAATACGAGAAGCAGGGCTATAAAGTAGGAACAGTGAAGATTGATGACCAGACGAAGGTGACCTGGGCCATCAAGAAGCGCCCCATCGTTCGTGTCACGGACCTGACCTACGAGAATATCCGTCACATCACAGCAGCCAAACTGATGGAGGTTCTTGACAGGAACTTCGGAGGCGGCTGGGACTCACTGTCACAGAGCATCAAGGACATTATTGAGAGTGGCTTTGACATCTCCACCACGACCCTTCCCAAAGACCGTCTCCACAAGAAGGGCGGCATGTACGAGAAGAAAGTTGAGGACGGCTTCGAGGTATTGGAGGTTGCCAAAGGCACATGGGTGGAGGCCATCTTTGCCAAGCTGAAGCCTGAAACAGAAAAACCGCGCATGAAGTTTGCCTCATCGTCTGACGAGGAGGACGAGGATGCCGATGTTGAGATTGAAGACAACTATAACAAGCCCGACGAGGATGACGACATCGAGATTGACGATCCCAACGATGACGAGATCACTGAGGACAACTACTCAACCATGATGGATCTGGGCAGCGCCGATCCCGACGAGGAAGCCGAGAACATGGCGGAGTATGGGGAAGAGTGAAAAGACAAAAGTGAATAGTGAATAGTGAATAATTGGCTACCGCCGTTGATATGATAAACTACGACCTATCAAAGATTCGTGCCATCATCTTCGATGTTGACGGCGTTTTGTCTTCCGAGACCATCACGCTGGCAGCCGATGGTCTTCCTCTTCGTACAGTCAATATCAAGGACGGTTATGCCCTGCAGTTGGCTATTAAACTGGGCTTGCGTGTTGCCATCATGACGGGGGCCAATGTCAATGCCATCCGCGTCAGATACGAGGGTCTTGGCCTTACCGATATCTATCTGGGCTGTGCCGTTAAAATCAAGACCTATGAGTCTTTTCTTCAGCAGTATGGCTTAAAGGATGAAGAGGTGATGTACATGGGTGATGATATACCAGACTTAGAGATTATGCGACGCGTAGGCTGTCCTGTGTGTCCCAAGGATGCCTGCACAGAGGTTCGTGAAGTAAGTCTCTATGTCAGCAGTCGTATTGGCGGACATGGCTGTGCCCGCGATGTGATAGAACAAACACTTCGTGCCCAGGGCCTTTGGCAAATGAATGCCACCGCCTTCGGCTGGTAAGCTCATAGCGCCCTCGAGGGCTTCGAGGGCTTCGAGGGCTTCGAAAAATCAAAAAACCATGCTTGACAATCTGAAAGACTACCATATTATCCTTGCCAGCAACTCCCCGCGACGCCGTGAGTTGCTGGCAGGTTTGGATATTCCCTTCGAGGTGAAAGTGCTCCCCGATATCGCAGAGTCCTACCCTGCCAATCTGCCTGTGACTGACATTGCGGAGTATATTGCCAGGGAAAAGGCTGATGCCTATCGGCAGCAGATGGATTCCCATGATTTGATCATCACAGCCGATACAGTTGTGATTGTCGATGATGAAGTCATGGGAAAACCTGTTGATGCTGCTGATGCCCGACGAATGCTCCTGAAACTCAGCGGTCGTACCCATCAGGTGACTACAGGTGTCTGTCTCACTACTGCCACGTGTCAGCGTGCGTTCTCTGTCACCACTGATGTAACGTTCAAACAGCTCTCAGAGGAAGAGATAGCCCATTACATTGACTGCTATCGTCCCTTCGACAAGGCCGGCGCCTATGGCATCCAGGAGTGGATTGGCTATATTGGCGTGACAGCACTTCAAGGGAGCTATTTCAATGTAATGGGCCTACCTGTTCAGCGTATCTATTCCGAATTGGTGAATACTTTTGCTCATCAGAGCGTATAATTCTTGCATAGAAGGATCATCACGGAGTAGGTCCATCTGTGCGTTGATGACATTCTCATCATAACGGACGGCAGGTCCCGTCTGTGCTTCACGTGGTGAGAGTGTCTTTATTTTCTCTGCCGTTTCGTCAATGAGGGGTTGCATGACATCGAAAGGAATATCATGACGCTGCAGAATCTCGGCAGAGAGCGCATAACAGTGGTTGACGAAGTTGCAGGCAAAGACAGCCGCCAGATGCAGGTAGCGGCGTTGATCAGACGATAACGGTCTGACATTGTCGCTGATACTGCGGGCGAGCGTCTCCGCAAGAGAGAGGGTTGACTCATCAGTGGCCTCAAGAAAGATGGGAAGATGAGCGAAACTGACAGCACGTTCTTTGGAGAAGGTCTGCATGGGATAGAACACACCGGCATGAGGGGCGTGGCCTTCGAATACCGACAGCGGCATGGAGCCGGCTGTATGTAGGAAGCACTGGTCTGTTCTGCCCTGCGCTAAGAGGGGGATGACAGTCGTAAGCGCAGCGTCCTTGATGGCAATGATGAACGCATCGGCTGTTGAAGGGAGAGCAGAGAGGCTGTCGGTGGGGAAACCACCGACCACACTGCATAAGGCATCGGCAGAAGCCTGCGTGCGACTATAGACAGCGGTAATGGTGTGGCCCTTCTCATGAAGGGCTTTCGCAAGATTGGTAGCCAAACGGCCGGCACCGATAAAGACGATATTCATAGGGCTAATGGGGCTAATAGGTCCTATAGGGCCTATGGGACTTATAAGACTAAAATTTTCCCAGGTGCACGTTCTCCCACTTCAGTTTATCTTCGTTCTGCGGCTGGCGCTCGTCGGCCTTGTGGCCGAAGGCAAGGACACAGAGTACAGAGAGGTTCTCAGGGATGTCGAGGATGCCACGGATGACGGTGTCGGCTGAAGTGCCGTCAGAGAGGCCACGACCACGCATCTGCACCCAACAGGAGCCCAGGCCCAGATCCTCTGCCTGATACTGCATGGAGATAGCTGCAATGCTGCCATCCTCTACCCAGCAGTCGTTCTGCACGGGGTCGCCCAAAACGACGATAGCCAGGGGTGCGCCTTTAATAAACTGTCCACCCATCTCCTTGGCATCAGAGAGTTTCTCGAGGTCGGTCTTGTCGTCAACCACCACAAACTGCCAGGCACGCTGACTCTTGGATGTAGGCGACATGAGGGCAGCCCTCAGGATGAGACGCACATCGTCAGCATCGATCTCCTGAGTAGTGAACTTACGGTGTGAACGGCGCATCTGCGCCAGGGTCTTAAAGTCTGTCATGATCTTTATTTCGATTGATTTGCATGCAAAGTTACGAATAAATGACAGAAAAACCAAGAAAATTGTTTGTTTTTTCTGAAAAATACTTACCTTTGCAACCCACAAATGAATGAACTGACGACACATATCTATAGCAGCAACGACACGCTGCCAGACGGACTGATGGAAGAGAACTTCTTTCACAGTCCCCAGTTGTTTCATTTGTGTCGCAAAACACCCAGACAACAGCCGTTTATGGTAACGGTGGAAACGCCTGACGGAGAGGTAGTTGCCCAGATGTTGGCAGTCCTGCGTCGTCGTGCCTCCTGGCTTCCTCCGTATCTATACCGTCAATGTCGAGTGGTGGGCGAAGGTGTCTATCATCCCGACAGACCCAAGGACCAGCTCTTTGATATGATGCTTCAAGCCTTGAAGGAGACAATAGGCCGGAAATCGCTGTTCATAGAGTTCAGTAACCTCAGTCAGAAGATGTTTGGCTACAAGCAGTTTCGCGCCAACAGCTTCTTCCCCGTTCGATGGATGAGCATTCACAACTCGTTGCACTCGCATACACCAGAGGAACGCATCAGCGAGAAGATGCTGCAGCGTATCGAGACTTGTTACAAGAAAGGTGTGGTGACCGACGAGGTGAAGAACGACACCGATTTCCATGCGTTCTCGAAACTGCTACGGCGTCATAACTGGTTGAAGCCCAAGCGCTATATCCCTGCCGACGAGTTCTTTATCGGTATGAAGGAGCTAGGGAACACCCGTCTCTTCACAACCCGTTACCACGAATACATCATTGGCTGTTCGGCTGTCGTTTACAGTGAACGTCAGGCCTATCTGTGGTACGCAGCCTATCGCCGTAAGTCATTTATCAAACTGCATCCTGACGAGCTCACCATCTGGCATGCCATCAAAGACGCCCATGAACGGGGCTATGAGCATATCAACTTCATGGATGTGGGTCTGCCCTACTCTCATAATACTTTCCGAGAGTTTATCCTCAGTTTCGGAGGAAAACCAGTGAGCACCTACCGCTGGTTCCACTGTAACACGAGGTGGATCAACTCGCTACTGTCCTGGATATACAGAGACTAATGCGAGTTGAGAGTTGAGAGTTGAGAGTTGAGAGTTGAGAATTGAGAATTTGTTTTTTGTGAAAATTGCTACCACGCTACCACACAGCAGATAAACAACTGATTATAAGACCGTTGCGCGTTGTGGTAGCAAATTTTTGTGTGGTAGCAATCTACCACAAATCAAATATACACACATCAACCCAAGTTTTTTTTCAACGTCAGAAAAAAGTATTTTCTGCGTCGGAAAATAATGTTTTCTGACGCAGAAAAGAGCGTTTTCTGACGCAGGAAGTACTGTTTTCCGTATCGGGAAAGACTGTAATCAGACACAAATTATAATAATTAGGAGTTTTCTGCGTTATAATATCTGATGAAACAGCTTTTATTACGATATATACTCATAACCGTCTTACTCACTACTGCGCTCTGCTTGCAGGCACAGACATTCACTGTCAAGGGACGTGTTCTCGACGATAACGGCGATCCGTTGGAGTTGGCATCGGTATCGTGTCTGGAACAAGGTAAGTTCACGATGACCAGTTTGAAGGGTGAGTTCCAGTTGGTGCTGCAATCGGCTGACAGCGTTGTCATTCGCTTCTCGATGGTGGGCTATAAGCCACGTCAGCGCGTGCTGCGCAACCCAAGGACAGCGCAGACGCTTCAGGTGGTTCTTCACGAACAGGATGAGATGAAGGAGGTGACCATCGTGCAGCGACAGCGTCAGACGACACAAGTGGAACAACTCGACGTCAAAGAAATCAAATCGGCCCCCTCTGTTTCAGGCAATGCTGTTGAGGAGATGATACAGCAGCAGGCTGGTGTCTCAACCCATAATGAGATGTCGAGCCAATATAATGTGCGTGGTGGTTCGTTCGACGAGAACTCCGTGTATATCAACAATGTAGAGGTGTATCGTCCACTTCTCATCCGCAGCGGACAGCAGGAAGGTCTGTCAGTTATCAACCCCGATATGGTTGAGAAGGTGGGCTTCAGCTCGGGTGGTTTCAGCGCCAGATATGGGGACAAGATGTCGTCGGCACTCGACATCACCTATAAACGTCCCAAGGCTTTCGAGGCAACAGCGATGGCTTCGCTTCTTGGAGCGAGTGCCTACGTGGGCGTTTCGGGCAAGAAATTCTCCATGAGTCACGGCGTGCGCTACAAGACCAACCGTTATCTGCTGGGATCACTGGAAACAACTGGTGAATACAAGCCCAACTTCCTGGATTACCAAACCTATATGACCTACGAGCCCAACAGTCGATGGACATTGGCATTCTTAGGCAATATCTCGGAGAACCACTACAACTTTAAGCCCAAGGACCGTCACACATCATTCGGCACGATGGAAGACGTGAAGTCGTTCAAGGTATATTTCGATGGTCGGGAGAAAGACATCTTCCGTACCCTGTTCGGAACAGCCAGCATCACCCGACACCTGGGAGATACCGACATCAAGCTGTTATGGTCAGCTTTCCATACGAAAGAGCAGGAGACTTACGACATCCAAGGACAGTACTGGCTGGACGACACGGAGAGTGCCGAACAGTTGGGTGTAGGAACTTATGCCGAACACGCACGCAACTACCTGACTGCCGATGTACAGAGTCTGAAACTGATGACTATCAAACGGATGCGTCAGCATGAGATTGAAGCCGGACTGACCCACAAATGGGAACATATCAAGGAACAAAGCAGGGAATACGAGATGCGCGACTCCAGTGGCTACTCCGTACCACACACCGGCAACCGCTTGGACCTCATCTATACGCTGGCATCGCATCAGGACATGAAGTCACAGCGTACCGAGGGCTATATCCAAGACACCTACCGATGGAGTTCATCGAAGGGGGCTGATGAGTCCAATGAGTCCAATGGGGCTAATGAGACCAATGAGACCTTTTATACACTATGCTATGGTGTGCGCTTTGCACACTGGTCGTATAACAAAGAGACGACAGTATCGCCTCGTGTGTCACTGGCCATCGTGCCTGCCAACAACCAGAACCTGACCTACCGTCTAGCTACCGGTCTTTACTACCAGGCACCGTTCTACAAAGAGTTGCGCGATACCATCACACAATCGGGCATCACGGTGGTACAGCTGAACAAAAAGATTAAAAGTCAGCGGTCGCTACAGTTCATTGCCGCTATGGACTACCGGTTCAGGATGAACGAGCGTCCGTTCAAGTTTACGGCAGAGGCCTACTATAAACACCTCTCGAACCTCATTCCCTATAACGTGCAGAACGTGAAGGTGACCTATTATGGCGAAAACCTCTGCTCGGGCTATGCTGCCGGTCTTGACCTGAAGCTCTTCGGTGAGTTTGTGCCAGGGTCTGACTCCTGGTTGACATTCTCACTTATGCAAACGAAACAGAAGATGGACGGTCAGTGGCTGCCCATGCCTACAGACCAGCGCTATGCCATAAACCTGCATTTCACCGACTATTTCCCTGGCACCGAACGATGGAAGATGACGCTACGTCTGGCCTATGCCGACGGGTTGCCCTTCGGAGCGCCACACCGTGGTATTGACGCACAGAACTTCAGGGCGCCTGCCTATAAGAGAGCCGATATTGGCATGAGTTATCTGGCCTATGACAGTCCGTCACCCACAAGATACGGCATCAAGAAGGTGTGGCTGGGCCTTGATTGCCTTAATCTGTTCGGTATCTCCAACGTGAACAGCTACTATTGGGTGACCGATGTTACCAATCGCCAATGGGCCGTACCGAACTACCTGACAGGGCGGCAAATCAATGGCAAGGTGATTGTAGAATTGTAGTAAAATCAAAAAAAAATTGCCATATTTGCGGTTATATCAAGAAAAATGTGTAACTTTGCACGCTATAAGGAAAACCAAATAATATTTATGGAGTTTACAGCCAAGCAAATTGCAGATTTTATTGGAGGACGCGTAGAAGGCAACGAAAACGCAACGGTCAATACTTTCGCAAAAATTGAAGAGGGAAAAGAGGGGGCCATCTCCTTTCTCTCCAATCCCAAATATACACACTATCTTTACGACACGAAATCAAGCATCGTCCTGGTAAACGAGGACCTGCAACTGGAGCAAGAGGTGAAGACCACCCTGATTCGTGTGAAGAATGCCTATGAGTCGGTAGCACAACTTTTGCAGCTATACGAATCGATGAAGCCCAAGAAGACCGGTATTGACTCGCTGGCCTTTGTGTCGCCTACAGCAGAGATTGGCAAGGATGTATATATAGCCCCCTTCGCCTACATCGGAGACAACGTAAAGATTGGTGACGGATGTCGTATCTATCCCCATGTAACCATTTATGAAGGCTGCCGCATAGGCAACAACGTCACCATCCATGCCGGTTCGGTGATTGGTGCCGACGGCTTTGGTTTTGCGCCCAATCAGGATGGTTACAACAAGATTCCACAGATAGGTATCGTGGTCATTGAAGACAACGTAGAGATTGGTGCCAACACCTGTGTGGACCGTTCGACCATGGGTGAGACCCGCATCCACAAGGGTGTGAAGCTGGACAACCTGATCCAGGTAGCCCACAACTGCGAGATTGGCGAGAACACGGTGATGTCAGCTCAGGCAGGCATGGCAGGCTCGACCAAGATCGGTGCATGGTGTATGGTGGGAGGTCAAGCTGGTTTCGCTGGTCATATCCATGTGGCCGACAAGACATTCGTGGGTGCCCAGTGTGGTGTCATCAGCGACACAAAGGGCAACGGTGAGTCGCTGATTGGTTCGCCCGCCATGGATCCACGCGAGTACTTCAAGGCCGTGGCCTACTGGAAGCGCATGGGCGACCTGACCAAGGAGGTGCGCGAGCTGAAGAAGCAGGTGGCAGAACTACAAAACAGTAAATAAATCATCCGGAAAGTCCGGAAAATCCGGAATATCCGGAGAATCCGGAAAAGGAAAATAGAAAATTCGTAAATCGTAATAAGATGAAGCAAAAGACTCTGAAAGGCAGTTTTTCTCTTTGTGGAAAAGGTCTGCATACAGGATTGAGTTTGACGGTGACCTTTAACCCCGCACCAGAGAACCACGGATACAAGATTCAGCGTATTGACCTGGAGGGTATGCCTACGGTGGATGCTGTGGCAGAGAACGTCATTGACACGCAACGAGGTACCGTGCTTGGCAAAGGCGACATGCGTGTGTCAACAGTAGAACATGGACTGTCAGCTCTTTATGCACTTGGTGTTGACAACTGTCTGATTCAGGTGAACGGTCCCGAGTTCCCCATCCTCGATGGATCAGCCATCAAGTATGTGGAGAAGATTCAAGAGATCGGTATCGAGGAACAGACTGCCCCCAAGGACTGGTATGTGATCCGCAAGAAGATAGAGGTGAAAGACGAAGAGACAGGTTCGTGCATTACACTCCTGCCTGATGACGACTTCTCGCTAACCACCATGTGCTCGTTTGAATCGAAGTTCATCAACTCACAGTTTGCCACACTTGACAACATCCAGGATTATGCGAAGGAGATAGCCCCTGCACGTACTTTCGTGTTTGTCAGGGATATTGAACCGCTGCTGCAGGCCAACCTCATCAAGGGTGGTGACCTTGACAATGCCATCGTGATGTATGAGCGACAGACCACCCAGGAGCGTCTTGACATGCTTGCAGACATGTTGCACGTAGAACATCGTGATGCCACCGAATTGGGTTACATACAACACAAACCGCTGGTATGGGAGAACGAATGCACACGCCACAAGCTGCTCGATGTAATTGGCGACATGGCTTTGATTGGCAAGCCCATCAAGGGTCGTATCATTGCCACACGTCCTGGACATACTATTAATAATAGGTTCGCACGCGAGGTACGCAAGGAGATTCGTAAGCACGAGATACAGGCACCGGCATACGATCCCAACGAAACACCAGTGATGGACGTAAACCGCATCCGTGAGTTATTACCCCATCGTTATCCCATGCAGTTGGTCGATAAGGTGATCGAGATTGGTCCTATGCATATTGTGGGTGTGAAGAACATCACAGCCAACGAACCTTTCTTCACAGGTCACTTCCCACAGGAGCCCGTCATGCCCGGTGTGCTTCAGATAGAAGCAATGGCACAGGTGGGTGGACTGCTGGTGCTGAACAGCGTAGAAGAGCCTGAGCGCTGGTCCACATACTTTATGAAGATTGACGGTGTAAAGTTCCGTCAGAAGGTGGTACCTGGCGACACGCTGCTCTTCAAAGTCGAGCTGCTGGCTCCTCTGCGTCACGGCATTTCATCCATGCACGGATACACTTTCGTTGGTGACCATATCGTGAGCGAAGCAACATTTACCGCACAAATCGTTAAGAACAAATAAAGTCGTTATAACGTCATAACGAAATAACGTAATAACGAAAAAACGAATATGAATCAAATTCATCCTTTAGCCGTTGTTGATCCCAGTGCACAACTGGGTGACAACAACGTGATAGGTCCTTTCTGCGTGATTGATGCCAACGTGGTGATGGGCGATAACAACCATTTGCTGAATAATGTCACCATCCACACAGGAGCCCGCATAGGTAGTGGCAACGAGTTTTTCCCTGGTGCAAGCATTTCAACAAAGCCACAGGATCTGAAGTTTCGTGGTGAGGAGACAACATGCGAGATAGGTGACAACAACAGTATCCGCGAGAATGTGACCATCAGTAGAGGTACCGCCTCGAAGGGTAAGACCGTCGTAGGCTCGGGTAACCTGCTTATGGAGAATATGCACATTGCCCACGACTGCGTGATTGGCAGTGGTTGTATCATCGGTAACTCCACCAAGTTTGCCGGAGAGGTGGAAGTCGATGACAATGCCATCATCTCGGGTGTCGTACTCCTTCATCAGTTTATCCGTATTGGCGGCTATGTGATGATTCAGGGCGGATGCCGCACCAGTCAGGATATTCCACCATACATCATTGCCGGCAAAGAACCCATCCGCTATGCAGGTGTGAACCTCATCGGCCTACGCCGTCGTGGTTTCAGCAACGAGACCATTGAGATGATTCACGACACCTACCGCACAATCTATGCCAAGGGCATCATCAAAGACGGTATTGCCGAGGCACGCGCAAAATATCCCGATTCAAAAGAGGTGGAATACATCTGCTCATTCATTGAGAATTCAAAGCGCGGCATCATCAGATAAATGAAGACGCTCGTTGTCATCACAGGTCCGACGGCTGTTGGGAAGACACAACTATGCCTTGACTTGGCACAACGACTGGGCACACCCATTATCAATGCCGACTCGCGACAGATTTACCGTGACCTGAAGATTGGAACGGCAGCTCCTACAGAAGAACAACTAAGACAGGTGCACCACTATTTTGTGGGCACCTTGTCTTTAGATGAATACTATAGCGCTTCGATGTATGAGCAACAAACGATTGCCTTACTGGAAAAGCTCTTTCAAGACAATGACTATGCATTGATGACAGGCGGCTCGATGATGTATATCGATGCCGTCTGTCATGGTATTGATGATATCCCTACGGTTGACGAGCAAACACGTGAGACGCTGAAACGACGTTTGCAGGAAGAAGGATTGGAATCTCTCTGTGAAGAGTTGAAACGTTTGGACCCCGAGCACTATGAAGTGGTGGACCTGCAGAATCCGCGTCGCGTGGTTCATGCTTTGGAAATCTGTTTGATGACAGGCAACACCTACACATCGTACCGGAAGGCAGAGCGCAAGGAGCGTCCGTTCAAAATCATCAAAATAGGTTTAACACGTCCTCGTGAGGAACTGTATCAGCGTATCAATAGTCGCGTTGACCAGATGATGGAACAGGGTCTGTTGGAGGAAGCGCAACGGCTATACCCCCAACGCCATCTCAATGCGCTGAACACCGTTGGATACAAAGAGCTGTTCAACTACATGGATGGCATATGGACACTTGACGAAGCCGTGGAACGCATCAAGGGCAACACACGCCGATATGCCCGCAAGCAATTAACTTGGTTTAAGAAAGATTCGGACGTTATTTGGGCGCATCCGACCAACATTTCAGAAATTTTTCACTATTGTGTCCCCACACATTGATTTTAATCAAAAAAAAATGGTAAAAAAGTTTGGTGGTAATGAAAAAAAGGCTTATCTTTGCATCGTTATCCTGAAAACAATCTTTTTACCTTAAAAGAACTAATACCTATTGAAGATAAAGGCGATCGGCTGTGAAGTCCATCGCTTTTGCTTTTTTATGACGAGTGAACGAGTTCTTGACGAATGGACGAGAAGACGATTTTTTGACGAGAAGACGAAAGAACGAATTTAAAAGCCCATTGGCCTCATAAGCCCCATAGGACCAAGAAAACAGTCGTGATAACGAGATAACGTTATTACGAAATAACGAAAGATCAAAAGAACGAAACAGCAAAATGATTGTTAAATAATTATAAATCTAGAAAAACTCTCAATCCCCACCCCTCAACTCTCAACTAAAATTAGTACCTTTGCACCCCGAAAGAGTCCGCGGAGGCTGTGTTAAGTATATACGAACGTATATCGCCTTACGGAAAAACCCCTAAATACAACAAAAAAAGCAATGTACGCAATTGTAGAAATCCAGGGTCAACAGTTCAAGGTAGAAGAAGGCAAGAAGCTTTTCGTGCACCACATCAAGGACGTGGAGGCAGGCAAGACTGTTGAGTTTGACAAGGTGCTGCTCGTAGATGCCGACGGCGCTGTCAAGGTTGGCGCACCCACCGTAGAAGGTGCAAAAGTAGTAGTTGAAGTAGTGAACCCGCTGGTTAAGGGCGACAAGGTCATCGTTTTCAAGATGAAGCGTCGTAAGGACTATCGCAAGAAGAACGGCCACCGTGAGCAGTTCACTCAGGTTGAAGTTAAACAAGTAATCGCTTAAGGAGGAACAGAATTATGGCACATAAGAAAGGTGTAGGTAGTTCTAAGAACGGTCGCGAGAGTGCAGCTCAGCGACTTGGCGTGAAGATCTGGGGTGGACAGAAAGTACTTGCCGGCAACATCATCGTTCGTCAGCGTGGTACTAAGCACAATCCCGGTAACGGCGTGGCTATTGGTAAGGATGATACGCTCTATGCCCTCATTGACGGCACCGTTAATTTCCACAAAGGAAAGTACAACAAGAGCGTTGTTTCAGTAATACCCAACGCTGAAGCCTAAAGAAAGCAAACAACTTATTCCAAACAAACACAGAACCCCAGACACCTACTCAGGTATCTGGGGTTTCTGCTTGTATATGTACCTCTTACAAGTTCATCAGATCTAAATCTTAAGTTCACGCATAATCTCACTCATACGCTGACGGGTGGTGATACGTGTGGGAACCAAAGGCAGACGAAGTACATTCTCAATGAAGCCCATCTCATGGAGCATTGCCTTGACACCAGCAGGATTACCATCGACAAAGAGCAGCGAGAAGAGATCCGTGAAACGATGATGTATCTTGCGGGCAGGGTCATATTCACCACGCATCTGCAAACGTATCATCTTCGAGAACTCCTTAGGCAAGGCATTGCCAATAACGGAGATAACACCTACGGCACCACAAGAGACCATCGGGAACGTCAGGGCATCGTCACCAGAGATGACATCAAAGTCTTTGGGTTTATTCTTAATGATCTCGTCAACCTGCTCCAAATTACCGCTTGCCTCCTTGATGGCTACAATGTTCTGACAGTCGCGTGCCAAACGAACCGTTGTGGCAGCCTGCAGGTTAACGCCAGTACGTCCAGGTACATTATAGAGCACCACTGGCAGAGACGTGGCAGCAGCAATAGCCTTAAAGTGCTGGTACAAACCTTCCTGAGATGGCTTATTATAATAAGGGCACACGCTGAGAACACCATCAATACCCTTGAAGTCACCTGTTTTAAGTTCCTCTACGATGGCTGCTGTATTATTGCCGCCACATCCCATCAGAATAGGAACACGTGCCTGAACTTTATCGACGACTAAGTCCTTGATGCGTTGTTTCTCTTCTGCCGTTAACGTTGGCGTCTCACCCGTAGTAGCCAAGATACAAAAGAAATCGGCACCATTCTCTAACTGATAATCCACCAAACGCAGGATTGCTTCGTAGTCAACGGAGCCGTCCTGTTTGAAGGGAGTGACAAGGGCAATGCCGAGTCCTTTGAAAATATTATATACCATAAATTATGTTATTCGCCCTTGAAGAGTTCTTTAATGCCACCGATAGAACCCATCAGGTTGGTAGCCTCGTAGGGCAGATAGACAGTCTTGGTCTTGTCGCCCTGAGCCAGTTGTTCAAGCATTTGTATGTACTTCTGAGCCAACAGGTAGTTGGCAGGATTGGTTGACTTACCCACAGCCTCAGAAATCAGTTCGATAGCCTTGGCCTCAGCCTCAGCCTTACGAATGCGGGCCTGGGCCTCACCTTCAGCATGAAGTATCTGCTGTTGTTTCTGTGCTTCGGCACGGTTGATCATAGCAGTCTTCTCACCTTCTGAAGCTAGAATCTCAGCAGCCTTCTCACCTTCCGATGTCAGAATCTGCGCACGCTTGTTACGCTCGGCCTGCATCTGTTTCTCCATCGCATTCAAAACAGTTGAAGGAGGTGTGATATCCTGCAGCTCAACACGGTTCACCTTGACACCCCACTTATCCGTAGCATCATCAAGAACGGCACGCAGTTTGGTGTTAATCGTGTCGCGTGAGGTCAGCGTCTCGTCGAGTTCAAGCTCACCAATGATATTACGCAGGGTCGTCTGCGTCAGCTTCTCAATAGCGTTGGGAAGATTGTCAATTTCATAGGTTGCCTTGAACGGATCCATGATCTGGAAATAAAGCAAGGCATTGATCTCGGTCTGCACGTTATCCTTGGTAATCACATTCTGCTTAGGGAAGTCATAGACCTGTTCGCGCAAGTCGATATTATTGCTATAAACGTAACGGCCATGACGCAACACAACGATGTTCTTGGCTTTATCAATAAAAGGAATAATGATATTGATACCAGGCTTCAGCGTAGCGTGGTAGCGTCCAAGTCGTTCGATAATCTTTGTTTCCGACTGCGGAATAATCACTAAGGTCTTTTTCACAAAGATGATAGCCAGAATAGCAATGGCAATCAATACGTAGGTAATGGGAGAAATCATAATTGTGATATGTTTATTGTTCTTTAGTTACAGAAATGATAATACTCTCGATAGCCACCACACGCACAGGCGTTCCCACAGGCAATGCCACATGGTCTGCACTCTGGGCCTTCCAGTCGTCGCCATCAATAGCCACACGACCAAAGCCATCTACAGGAACAGTTTGACTCACCCGTCCACGACGGCCCACCATTGCATCGTAGTTGCTTGCTCGCTGTTTTTCGCCTTTGTGCATATAACGTAACACTAAGGGACGTAGCCACCAAATGCTTACCACACTAACCACTGCGAACACACCTAATTGTACCCAGAACGTTGGGAACAGAACACTGGCAACCGCAGCAATGGCAGCTCCTATGGCAAAACTACAGAAGAAGAAATCGCCCGATGTCAACTCAAGAATAAGACAAATGACAGCTACAATAGCCCACGCCTGCCATAAGTTTGCAATGAAATATTCAATCATAACTGACAATCTTTTACTTTTTGTGCCGACAAAGTTACAAAGATTTCGTCGTATAGCCAAATATTATAACATTTATTTACTACCTATATAAAGGAATATCATGCCTAGGAGCACCAACGCTAGGTCGAATGCTTTAGCTTTGAGGTTCTTTTCACGGAAGAAAAGCGCGCCACAAATGAAACTTACAATCACACTTCCTCTGCGTATCATTGACACAATACTGATCATTGCCGACGGTAATGACAAGGCATAGAAATACATAAAGTCGGCTGCCGACAAAAACAGACTAATGCCAATAATGGCCCAATCCCAGTGGAAGGGCGTTGTCTGCTTGTGCTTGGGCCACCATAGCAGCATGAGCATCACCAGCATCATACCACATTGATAGATGTTGTACCACGACTGTACCATCATGCGGTCGAGACCTACCCCACCCTCGCTTTGCGGTGCCATCAGGTATTTGTCATAGAGTCCGCTTAAAGCGCCCAAAACAGCAGCGCCAACAATCATGTATATCCAATGGTCGTGTATAAAGTCTATACCCTCTTTCTTTCCACTTCTGCTCAACAGCAGGAAACTGGCAACGGCCAAGATGACACCTATCCACTGCCACAGGTTCAGACGTTCACCAAAGAACAAGAGTGCGCCTACGAGCACCATTACAGGACGTGTAGCGTTAATGGGACCAACGATGGTTAATGGCAAATGCTTCATACCAAAGTAGCCCAAAATCCAACTCGACAACACGATGGCTGCCTTCAATACAATATAACGATGAACCTCCCATCCTCCTGAACCTACCTGGAAGATAGTACCTTCGAGTAAGGTACTTGAAGTGCTTACAACAATGAAGGGCAGGAAGATAAGTGAAGAGAACAGGGTATTGAGGAATAATACGGGGATGACGGCATTACCCTTGAGCGACTTCTTCTTCAGGGAGTCATATATACCCAAGCCAGCTGCCGACAAGAATGCTAATAATAACCACATTTAAGTGAAGAGTGAAAAGTGAATAATATGCTACCGCTATTCATGTCAATACTTGATATCTACAAGGAAAAGGGCATTGCCAGGCATCGACTCACCCGCATCACTACGCCGTTTGCCTTCAACCACACGGCAGAAGTCATCAAGGGATAGTCTTCCCCGCCCCACCTCAATCAGCGTGCCTACAACGGCACGTACCATGTTACGAAGGAAGCGATTGGCAGTAATCTCAAAACGCCACTCATAGTCAGAGAGTTGTACCCAACGGGCCTCCGTCACATGACAGAACGTCGTCTTCACATCGGCATGACTTTTGCAGAAGGCGCCGAAGTCCTCGTAGTCCAACAACATAGCTGCCGCACGGTTCATCAGCTCGAAGTCCAACGGATAGTGAAGCTCGCACGAGTAATGACGCTGAAACGGATCTTTTGTCGTGTGCAGATAATAATAGTACGTGCGCGAGGTGGCTGAAAAACGAGCATGCAAGTCAGCTACCACGGGTTCTATTTTCTGAACAGCAATATCCTGCGGCAACAGTTTGTTAAGCTTGTAGGCCAACTGCTGACAGTCCACATCACCATCAAAATCGAAATGAGCAATCATCATCCGTGCGTGGACGCCTGCATCGGTACGTCCGGCACCCGTCACCTGAACAGTGGTACGCAGCAGCAAGGACAATCCATGCTCCAGTTCGCCCTGCACAGAGATGCCGTTAGGCTGTATCTGCCAACCGTGAAAGCGCGTACCATCGTAACTCAAAGTGACGAAATACCTCATTCTACATTTTTAATGATGGTGCAATAAATATAATATAAGAGGTGAGATTGCTCTCACCTCTTTCCTTTCGATTATTTCAGAATGTTATACAACAGCGATGTCAACGAGATGAGTATCGATGTAGCAGAGAACCAGAGTGTTGTCATACTACCCACACTCGAGTTCTGGGCCTTCACCTTGTTAGGTGTCACATAAACCACATCGTTCTGTTGCAGATAGAAATAAGGTGAATTGATGATGTCGGCATCAGTCAGGTCAAACACATAGATTGACTTCTTGCCAGTGGCATCCTCACGAATCAGCTGCACATTCTTACGCTGACCGTAGATGGTCAGGTCACCAGCCTGTGCCAAAGCCTCAAGAATAGAAATCTTCTCGCGCGACACAGTAAACGTACCAGGACGACCCACCTCACCAAGCACCGAAATCTGGTAACCAGTCATACGCACCGTAACAATGGGGTTTTCCTCGGCAGCCATATAAGGACGTATCTTATCCTCAATCATCTTCTCGGCTTCAGACTTTGTCAAACCGCCAACCTTCAGCTGTCCAATAACAGGGAAATTGATGAATCCGGCATTGTCAACTAGATAAACCTGCAACATTGCCTGTGAATAGCTACTACGATTATTAACCGATTGAGGTGTCGGCACCGTCAGATTGAAAGGAACAGCAGCCTGATCGTCCAAGGTACTCACTGTGATGGTCAGCTGATCCTTTGGCATGATACGTGCATCATAGAGGTATTGCGACTTAGACAAATCCACCGATTCTGAATTCTGGAAATAGGGAACATCTTTCTGACTGCCGCAACTGGCCAGCACCAGGACAGCCGTCAATGAATAGAAAATTTTTCTAATAACCTTCATAATTCAAACTTATATTTCAATTTGGTTGCAAAGGTACTGCTATTTTTCGAATTAAACAAAAAAAGAAGGGAGTTTTTTAAACTCCCCTCATATTGATTACAAAAAACGCTTAGTAAAACTTAAAGTAGCGACGTGCATTGTTATAGCTGATATCCTCAACCATGCGTCCAAGTGTCTCGCGGTCATCAGGCAGCAAACCACGTTCCACGTCATTGCCCAGCAGGTTACATAGGATACGACGGAAATACTCATGACGCGGATAGCTGAGGAACGAACGGCTGTCGGTCAACATTCCCACGAAGCGGCTCAGCAGCCCCAGTACCGAGAGGGCGTTCATCTGACGAATCATACCATCCATCTGGTCGTTGAACCACCATCCTGATCCAAACTGTATCTTTCCTGGCTCACCACCCTGGAAGTTACCCAGCATAGTGGCTATCACCTCGTTGGCACAGGGGTTCAAGGTATAGAGAATGGTGCGTGTGAGCTTACCTTTCATGTTCAGCTTGTTCAGAAAACGCGACATAGCCCTTGCGGTATTGAACTCACCAATGGAGTCGAAGCCTGTGTCAGGCCCCAGCTGATTGTACATCTTCGTATTGTTATCACGGATGGCACCATAGTGGAACTGCTGTGTCCAGTTGGCGTCTGCATCCATCTCGGCCATCACCGTGAGGAAGCAGTTCTTATACTGACGCACCTCATGCTCCGACAGCTGCTGACCACGCATAGCTTTCTCGAAGATGGTCTCAATCTGCGAATCGGTATAGTCCTCATCATAGAACTCCTCAATACCATGATCTGACAACTTGCAGCCGTTAGCAGCAAAGAAGTCATGACGTTTCTGCAAGGCATCGATCATATCAGCGAACTTCACGATGGTGACACCACTGACCTGAGCCAGCTGCTCCACATACTTCGGAAATTCGGGTTTCTCAATGTTCATAGCCTTGTCGGGACGCCAGGCAGGAATCATCATCGGGTCTTTCTCGCCCTTGTTCTTGGCATATTCAATATGGTTGTGCAGGTCATCCACAGGATCGTCTGTGGTGCACACGCACTCCACGTTGTAATGACGCATCAAACCGCGAGCCGAGAACTCTGGCAATTTCAGTTTCTCATTACACTCGTCGAAGATCTCACGGGCTGTCTTCGGACTCAGCAGCTTCTCTATGCCGAAAGCGGTCTTCAACTCCAGGTGAGTCCAGTGGTACAGGGGGTTGCGGAAGGTGTAAGGCACCGTCTCAGCCCACTTCTCAAACTTCTCCCAGTCGGTGGTATCCTTACCTGTGCAGAAGCGTTCGTCTACACCGTTGGTACGCATAGCGCGCCATTTGTAGTGGTCGCCACCTAGCCACAACTCGGTGATACTGCTGAACTGGTGGTCTTTTGCTACCATCTCAGGAATCAGATGACAGTGGTAGTCAATGATGGGCATCTTAGCCGCATGGTTGTGATACAGGTCCTGTGCCACCTCGGTGTCAAGGACAAAGTTCTTGTCATTAAACTGTTTCATAGTCTTATAGTTAATCTGGTAAAACCTTAATTCTTCATTATCAATTCACAATTATCAATTCAATAAGATTCACTCTCATTGGGGAAGTCGCCGCTCTTGACATCCGACACATATTGTCCGATGGCATCGGTCATCACAGCGTTCAAGTCGGCATAGCGCCGCAGGAAACGTGGTGAGAAGCCCTGGTTCATGCCCAGCATGTCGGCTACCACCAATATCTGTCCGTCGCAATGGCCTCCAGCACCAATGCCAATGGTAGGAACGCTGATGGCGTTAGTCACCTGTTCTGCCAGTGCTGCCGGCACTTTCTCTAATGTCACAGCAAAGCATCCGGCCTCGGCCAGCGCCTGTGCATCACTCAATAGTTTGGCTGCCTCTCGCTCCTCTTTGGCACGCACGGCATAGCCACCAAACTTATTGATGCTTTGAGGGGTCAGTCCCAGATGAGCCATCACGGGGATGCCTGCATCGAGGATAGCCTTCACGGTGTCGAGAATCTCCACACCACCTTCCATCTTCACAGCGTCACAACCGCTCTCTTTCATGATGCGGATGGCGTTGACCACACCATCGTGACGTCCTGTCTGATACGAGCCGAAGGGCATGTCGCACACCACGAGGGCACGCTTCACACCGTTGACCACAGCCCGTGCATGGTAAATCATCTGATCGACGGTCATAGGAAGCGTGGTAGCGTTGCCCACCATCACGTTCGAAGCGGAGTCGCCAATGAGTATACCGTCAATACCAGCACGGTCCACAATACCTGCCGTTGTAAAATCGTAGGAGGTGAGCATCGAGATCTTCTCACCCTTTTGTTTCATTTCAATGAAGCGACGGGTCGTTACTTTGCGCTCGTCGCTGACAAGATATCCTGCCATAGTTTGTATAATGTATTATAATTGATGTGTGTGTAGTCAGCTATCTGAATATCAGAGAACGGACGGATGGCTTCTTCCGTATTTGTCGTTGCCAAACCGACCACCGTCATACCGGCTGCCCTACCCGACTTCAGACCGTTGAAACTGTCTTCAAAGACGATACACTCATCGGGGGGTACGCCAAAGCGGGCTGCTCCGCGCAGATAGCAGTCGGGCGAAGGTTTACTCTCCGCAAAGTCTTCGCTGGTAAGAATAGCATCAAACAGCGTCTTGAACTCAGGACGCTTCCTATATACGCTCTCCATCTTGGGTTGATTGCTGCTGGTGACAACAGCGGTCTTGACACCATGAGCATGCAGATCGGTGATGAGCTGTTCGAAGCCGGCTATATAGTCGAAGTCCATCTGTGCCTCGAACGCGTTGAGTCTGGCTGTCACCACCTCGCGTTCCTTTTCCAGCTCACCAGTCCACCAACGACCATATATCTGGTCGAGGGTAGAGCCTTTGATAACATGTTCAAGCCCAGGCTGTTCGGGATGATAGAGTCGGCACTGGCTGCCCCAGAACACGGTATACTGCGGTTCGGTGTCGAACACCACACCGTCGAGGTCGAATAAAGCCGCTTTCAGTTGTTTCTTTGTCATTTTCGTTTGCAAAGGTACAACAAAAAAGTGAAAAGTGAAGAGTGAAAGTGAAGAATTTGCTGCCGCATCCTTATTTTTAATTAAATTTTCAACTCTCAACTCTCAACTCTCAAACAAAATTACTACCTTTGCACCATGAAACTTATTGAAAGGTATTTCCCTGAGTTGTCAGAAACCCAACTCCAACAGTTTTCTGCCCTCGATTCACTCTATCACGAATGGAACGAGAAGATTAATGTCATCTCGCGTAAGGATATTGACAATCTCTACGAGCATCACGTGCTCCATTCCCTCTCCATAGGCCGTTTCACCCGCTTCATGCCAGGCACCGATATTCTTGACTTCGGCACGGGCGGCGGTTTTCCAGGCATCCCTCTGGCCATCCTCTTTCCCGAATGCCACTTCACCCTAATTGACGGCACGGGCAAGAAGATACGTGTTGCCCAGGAGGTGTGTCAGGCCATCGGTCTTACCAACTGCGAGCCCATCCATCGTCGTGGGGAGGAGGAAAAGGGAAAGTACGATTTCGTGGTGAGCCGCGCCGTGATGCCTCTGCCCGACCTTGCCAAAATGGTCCGTAAAAACATCTCCAAGACCCAGCGCAACGCCTTGCCCAATGGCATCATCTGCCTCAAGGGTGGTAATCTTCAGGCAGAGACGCTTCCCTTTAAGCGTATTGTCGAAACTGCCGAACTTAGCAAGTGGTTCACAGAAGAATGGTTCAAGGAAAAATTCTGCATATACCTGCCAATTTGATATTAATTGACAATTGATAATGGATAATTGAAGATGACCATCAGGACTTTCCAATGTAACATGTTGCAGGAAAACTGCTACGTGGTGAATGACAATACACGTGAGGCTGTCATCATTGACTGCGGGGCTTTCTACGATAGCGAACGACAGGCCATCGTGGACTATTGCCGCAGCAACCAACTGACACCCCGTTACCTGTTGTGCACCCACGGTCACTTTGACCATATCTTCGGATGCGACACCATCAGTAAAACCTTTGGACTGAAGGCCTCGCTGCATCCTGACGACAACATCATCTATCAGAATATAGAACGTTCCTGCCAAGAGTTTCTGGGTACAGGTTATGGTCGCACGCTGCCTCCCACCGTTGCCCTCAACGATGGTGACATCGTCCGCTTTGGCAACCACCAGTTGCAGGTACTCCACACGCCAGGCCATTCACCAGGTTCCGCCATCTTCTACTGTCAGGAAGAGAACGTTGCCTTCTCTGGCGACACCCTCTTCCGCATGAGCATCGGCAGGACCGACCTGGAGTTTGGTTCCTGGACCGACATGATGCAGAGTCTGCAGACCGTTGTGGCCCATTTGCCTGCCAATACCGTCGTCTATCCCGGACACGGTCCTCACACCACGATTGCCAGCGAGCTGGCCATGAACCCCTATCTCAGATAAGCATACCGAAAACAAATACCAACTAAGAAGAGATTATATTATTCATCTTTTTTATCAATATGAGAAAAATCATTACTACTGTCATCTTGCTGGCTGCAACACTAAGCATCCAAGCAAAACTCCGTCCCGTAACGGTGACGATTAAGGACGTCCGCAAGCAGACCGTTACCGGTTTCGGTGGAGCCTGCTGCGACGGTGCCATGAAACCATTCGGCACCGACAACACCTGTGTGAGCAGGCTCTATGGTAAAAGGTCGAAGATTGGACTGAACATCCTGCGCATGGAGATTTCGCCCAACTTGGAAGACAAGGCCGACCAATGGGGCGACTACGACTGGAACGGCTCGCTGCCATCAGCCCGAATCGTCAAGAACGTTGGCGGTATCGTCTTTGGCACCCCTTGGTCACCTCCTGGCGATTTCAAAACTAATGGTAGTGCACAGGGCGGAAACGCCGAAAACCAGGGCAACGTTAGAGCCACTCTGCGCAGGGACTGCTATGAGAAGTTCTTCCCATGGCTGAACTCTTTCCTGAAATGGATGAAAAACAATGGTGTAAGTGTCGATGCTGTGTCGCTGCAGAACGAACCCGACTGGTGGGTCAGCTATTCGGGCTGCCTGTACGAGCCCGACAGTTTGGTGAGTCTTGTCAAGAACTATGCGTGGATGCTCGACCGCGAGACCTATAATGTCAAACTCATCAGCGGCGAGCCGTTGGGATATACCCAGAACTATATCGATCCGCTCATGAAGGACGAGGAGTGCCGCAAGCAGATAGACATCGTGGCCGGTCACCTTTATGGTCACATGCCCCTTCAGTACATGAAACCTGCCACCAAACTGGCTTCCCAGTATGGCAAGGAGGTGTGGATGACGGAACACTCCGTTACCGACAATATTGACCACATGCCCACCTGGTACGAAAACCTCATCTTTGCCGAAGAGCTCAACGAGTGCATGCTGGCAGGCTGCACAGGCTATATCTACTGGTATCTGCGTGCCCACTGGGCCTTCGTAGGCACAGGTCAGCCTTGGACATATAACGGTCAGAGTATCAACTTCGCTGAAAATCAGAAAGACGAACTACTGCCTCGCGCCTTTGTCATGTCGCACTTCTCGAAGAACGTCACGGGTTCTACCCGTCTGGAGACCACAAAGGATGAGTCTGCAGGACGCACAAAGGAAGAAATAGCACAGGAGGAGCAATACTCGGCCTACATCAAGGGCGACTCCATCATCGTGATGGCCATCAATGCAAAAGACTCTGAACGTTACCTCAGGTTCAAGCTGCCCGTCAACGTGAAGAGTGGCACCCTGTGGAAATCGACAGGCAATGAGAAGGACAGCCTCTGTCAGAAGTCCGAACTCGACATTACCGAGTCCGTCAGCGAGTATGAATACACGGTACCTGCCATGAGTCTCTGCACCTTTATCTTCACCATTGACGAAGGTAGTGCTGCCATCGAAGAGGTGAGCCAGTCAGACGAAGACTCTCCCAAGACCTATTACGATCTGCAGGGACGTCCTCTGGACACTCCCCAGGGACTGTGCATCGAGCGTCGTGCCGACGGTCAGTCGAGAAAGGTCTTCATGGGGCGGCAATGATACGATAGTTGCCGCTCAAGTGCATAAAGGCGAAGAGACGTAACAGACCATCATAGTAGGCGTCGAAATAACCATCCTCAAAGGGTTCGTGGCGAGCGTTCCATAGCGCATCCACGAACTCTTTGCTTTTCTCGTGCGAGCACATCACCGAGACGGCGGCAATAGTGGCCACGAGGCCTATGCTATGGCGCAGCTTACGGAAGCCGCCGGCGCCCAGTATCTCGTTGCCCTCGGGCAGGGTGCCGTCCGTGCGGTACTGGTCGAGGAAGGTGTCAACGCCCTGCTGGTAGAAGAAATTCTGTATCTTCTCACCATACTGTCGCTGCCACTCGCCGTCGGCACAGCTCCATTCATAGTCCATCGCAATGTTCATGGGCACACGCCACGAGTCATAACGGAAATTGTTGTTACCGTTGCGACGGGGAGCCTCACCCTGAGGACGCTGAGGCATGCCTGGGAATCGCGGCATCTGCATCTCGCTGCCGTCAAACTGACACTGGTCACCGTTCAGACCTGTCTCTGCGTTGATGCACTTATGAAGAAACTCACGACTCTTACGGGCACACTCCATCCACAACTCCGAGCGGCCGTCATCGCCCCACTTAGCCCATACCTCGTAGAAGGCAGGAATATGATATGAGGGGTCGGTGAAACGCTGTCCAAAACCGTCGGGCGTAAAGGTGATGAGTTTCGTCTCAGGATCTATGAGGTACATTTGTGCTTTTTGCTGCTGACCGTTGGCTGTCGGCTGTGGTCCGAAGCCACCAAAAGCTGGTCTTGGCTCGGGGGTGTACTCTCGGGGCTGTATGCAGTTGAGGATATGCTGTGCCTCAGCCTTGTAGTTGATGCCCGTATCGTTACCCCAGCGGTTGGAGGCAAAGATGAGGGCGGTGATGAAGTAGAGCTCGCCGTCGCTGGCAGCACCTTGCGAGTTCTGCGTGCCGTCGGTCTTGCAACTCCAGGCAAAATAGCCCTCGCGTGTGCCGCTCTGGTGCTGCATATACTTCTTGATCCAGCGCCACAGGCGGTCGAACATATCCTTCTCGCCAAACTGCACGGCAACCATCAACCCGTAGGACATGCCCTCGGTACGGGCATCGTGGTTCTTGATATCGCTGACGTAGGCCATCGAGTCGCCCACCTCGAAATACACCTTGTTGGGACCGCGGAACACGTCGTTGAACACTTCCTCCAACTTGGCATCAACCTCGGCTTGGCTGTAGCCCATCTCCACAAACACATTGCGGTACTGTCCCGTCTCAAAGGCACCCTTCGTCCAGGGCGTAAACTGCTGCTGCGCACTTGCCTGAAACACCAGGAACGGCAGAATCCATACAAACAATCTCAAGCTCTTCATACACGAAAGTTTAATTTCACTTAAAACATTGTGCAAAGATAATCATTATTTAGGAAAAAACATTATCTTTGTACCCACTTTTTGAACAGTTTATGTAGTTTCATTAAAAATCGACAACATTATGAACACTTTTTTCAAGACATCATTCATACTGCTGGCATTCTTTGCAGGCGGAACCATAGCCCATGCACAGCTTCCCAACGAGAAGTTCGGCAAACCCTCCTATCAGGAATGGGATTATCTTAGCGACAGCAACGAGGCCAATGCCGACGCCGTCGTCCTCTGCAAGACGATGACAGTCTCCTACAGGCTCTCCGACCAGATGTTCACCAACAATATGTCCGACTCCGAGCTCAGCACCAGCGATCTCATGGACTACGGCAAGAACAACATCGACGATGCCAACATCATCGTGGACCACAAGTTTGCCCTGCGCACCAAGATCCTCAAGCCCGAGGGTGTGCAGCATGCCAATATCGACATTACCTATTTCGATGCCAACAACAAGATCGTCATTCATTCCGACGACGTGCAGGACTTCAAGATCAAGGTCTTCTCCAAGAACGCCAAGGGCAAGGTGGAGAAACGTACCGTCAACACCAAGGACTTTGTCAGGGAGCGCGTTGACGACAACTATATGGTCATCCACGTGGTGGTGCCCGATGTTAAGGCAGGTGACATCATCGAGTACCAGTACAACATCGTCAGCACCCGTCCCGTGTTCCTCTACGACTGGACCTTTCAGGAGGACATCCCCGTGGTCCGTTCCAAGTGCGACATCGAGATTCCCGCTTTCCTCAAGTTCAACATGAACGTGCCCATCAACAGCAAGAAGATTGCCTCTGAAGTCAAGGCAGGCCGTCTCACCTACGACATGAACCGTCCCGACATGAAGAAGGGTAAGAGCATTGTCACCAACCACTACAAGATCATTGGCGACAATATCCTGCCCCAGGACGAGCAATTGGCACCATTCACCAGCAGTATCGTCAGTCCCAACGCCACCCTTCCTGCCTATCTGCCCGAGGGTAGCACCCACCTGAAGATCAAATAGCAGGTAGTTCACACCCAGTCCGAACTCTCCTTGCCGGTACTACGGCATCAGACAGGGATTGTCGTCAGTACGGTATTTCTGAAGCAGGGGGATCTCGACGGTAAGGGCCTCAGCCAGGCGACGGGCCACCTGATGGGCTCCGTAGGCGTTGTAGTGGGTGTTGTCCTGACGTCCTTGGGGAAGAGCGGGATGCTCGCCAGGGGCGTACCACATGTGAAGCTTCTTCGAACCCTCGACGCCCAGCGACTGTTCCAGGTCGTGGGTGATGCGGTTGGCATCGACAAAATGACAGTTCATGCGTTTGGCCACATCGCGCGGAGCTACGGCATAGAGTCCGTGGGTATCCACCAGCGTGTCGCCCTCCACCATGACTGGAGCGTCCTTGAAGGTGGTGTTGCGCAGGGCTTCGTCGTCGGCATTGGCAGGAGCAGCCACCATGAAGTTGCGACGCACCACGGCGTTCATCAGCACGGGGATACCGCCATGCTCGCGGGTCTCACGGACAAAGCGGGCCAGGTTGTAGTCGAAGGTGGAGCCTGGATCGGTATGTCGATCGGCCTTGGGTTTCTCATCGTTGTGTCCAAACTGAATGATCACATAGTCGCCAGGACGCATGAGTAACAGCACGCGGTCCCAACGGCCCTCGTCGATGAAACTCTTGGACGAACGGCCATTGACGGCATGATTGTCCACATGAATGAAGACCGTGTCGAAGAAACACTGCAGGGCCATACCCCACCCTCTCTCGGGAGAGCCTTTCGACAGGTCTTTCTGGGCTGCCGTCGAGTCGCCTATAATAAATATGGTAGTACGGGCTGGCTTAGAGGCTGTCAGCACAACAACTATTAGGATGGCCATGAGAGCTATGAATATTTTTTTCATAATGGACAATGGATAATTGATAATTGTGAATTGTGAATTGATAATTCTGCGGGCAAAGGTAGGTGTTTTTTCTGAAAAACCAAACTCCGAAACCACTATTTTTGCAATTTTAGCGTCAACAGCACAACTTTTTCTGCCGTTTTTGTTGGAAAGTGCCATTATTTTGCTAAATTTGCACCACAAGAAATCACGAAAAGAAGATGAACGTCATCGTTTCACAGGAAATAGAACAGGTTTGTCCCCAGTTTGTTGGGGCTTGTGTCGAAGCGCAGGTAGTCAACACGCCCTATTGTGATGAGCTGTGGCAGGAGATAGAGGCGCTTGGCAACAAGTATCGTGCCGAGTTGACCACCGAGTCGCTGAAGGAAATGACCAGCATTGCCGCCACCCGCCGCGTTTATAAGGCCTGCGGAAAAGACCCCTCGCGCTATCGTCCCGCCTCAGAGGCATTGATACGACGGGTGCTGCAGGGTAAGGAACTATACCAGCGAGACACCCTCGTCGATCTGGTCAACCTGGCGTCCATCGCCTTTGGCTACAGCATTGGCGGCTTCGATGCCGACAAGTTCTTGGGCGACACGCTGACGCTGGGCGTGGGTCGCGAGGGAGAACCCTACGAGGGCATCGGTCGCGGCATGATCAACATCCACGGTCTGCCTGTATATCGCGATGCTGGTGGAGGTGTCGGTACCCCCACCAGCGACCACGAGCGTACAAAGATGACGCTTAAAACCACCCATCTGGCGGTGCTCATCAACGGTTACGACGGCAACGAGGCGCGAGTGCGCGAGAATGCTGAGTATATCCAAACTCTACTTCGCAAATATTGTCAGAGCGATGGCGGCACCTATTTTATATATAAATAATCACTCAGCACCGTTGCCTAGAGCGTTGGCAAACTTGCCGCTGGCCTTCACCCTACCCTTTTCGTTTTGGTTTTGGTTTTCGTTACCATTATCGTTATAACCACAAGTGTAGCCATAGTTCCAGTAGCCCCAGTCGAAGCCCCTGTCGTAGTTCAGACGGAACAGGATGTCAGTTGAGCTGCCGTCGTCCATGCGTCCCTCAAAGCGATTGCTGCTCAGGTTGTAGTCATAGATATAGACGTCGTTCCAACTGTCGGCATAGCAGATGCGGATGCTGCCGTTGTACACCTCCCACTCAAACTCACAGTAGTAATAGTCAGCGTGCGGGTTGCGCAGGTCGTAGTCCACCTCGTAGCCCCAGCCACTGTAGGCCGTCTCCTGCTCAAAGTACATCGTCGTGCGATAGCTGTCGCCCGTCAGCCCCCAGCGGTCGTAGTAGTAGGTGTTTATCTGTCCCGTCCAGGTACCGTCCAGGATGCTGGCCTCGCAGCGGTCTTCCATATCGTTCCAGTCCCAGTGCTCCACGTAGCAGCTGGTAAACAATGCCATTGTCATCATGACGATTGCCATATAAGTAAACTTCTTCATAGTTGTATTGTTTTAAAGGGTTCAACTTCATTTTCTTGCTGCAAAGATACGAAGACGGCACCAGCGTCACAAAGGTTTTTCCCTAATTGTCGTTAGGATTTCCCCTATTCTCTCATGGGGAAATCCTTGCGAGAGAATCATGGGGATACCAAGCAGCGTCTCCTTGGTGTCCACGGAGCGTCTCCTTGGTCACCACCGAGCGTCACCTTGCTCACCAAGGAGCGTCTCGGCGCGATGCAAGGAGCGTCTCGTTGCGCAAGAAATAATGCGAAAAGGTGCTATCAATACAGATTTATATACTTGTAGTTGTTGACGCGTCGAGGCGGGTAATTAAGACGGTTTTTAAGACGCTGGAGTAGCTACTGCCTTTGAAAAGGAAAAAGGGAAAAAGAAAAAGCACACAAAAAAAGCGAACTAAACAGTTCGCTTTCTTGAGGTTTGTACACCCGCAGGGGCTCGAACCCTGGACACCCTGATTAAGAGTCAGGTGCTCTACCAACTGAGCTACGGGTGCAACGTTTTCTCGTTTGCGGGTGCAAAGGTACGCACTTTTTTCGAACTGACCAAACTTTTCACGAAGTTTTTTCAAAAAAAGTGCGTTTTACCTATCTTGAGGCGTGGAATCCTTCCAGATTGCGGTACTTCCGGACCATCATACGACGATAAATGTTGCGCAACCATAGGGGATAAGCCAGCGTGACTGTGAGTCCGAAGAGGGCCATGATGGTGTAGGCGACATCCTCGTCGAGGAAGAAGAGCAGCACGCCTGCCATCGCCATGGGGATGAACATGGCCAGGAGCTCGATGATGAGTTGCAGTCCGTTCTCCATATTGTTCTTGCCCGTAATTTTCTGTTCCAGGGGCAGGGTCTGTTTGTTATAGACGGCAAGCTGGAAGAGGGTGCAATAGAGGGGACCGCTGGACAGCAGCATGTAGGCCAGCATCATGAGCAGCGAGAACTTGCCTTCGATGACGGCTGGCAGCATGATGATGAAAGGTACCACAAGGATGGACATGTGAAAGAAATACTTGGCCTTGAGCAGCTTGAGGATATTCTCATGATGAACCATCAGCAGGTCGATGTAATTGCCTTCGGGACCCATGATTTTGATGAGTGTGGTCATACCATAGATGGCGAAACAATAGTAGCACCAGAAGTTGAGCATGATGGTGGTGTCGTAGATATTGGTATAGGTGATGAGCAGCGAGAAGATGATGATGAGTGCGAGGCTCATGATCATGCGCGAGCGGATGGCCTTGTTGCGGAGGTTGGACTTGAGCTCGAGCTTCAGGTATTCGCCCACCTGTCCGAAGCGCTCGAGGAAGGTGAACTTGGTGACGTGCTTCATGGCCAAGGGTTTCTTCTCCTGACGAGCTATCTCCTCATAGGCAAAGGTATATTGCATGCGACGGTTGATCATGAGGAACAGCGCCAGCAGAAGCAACGCGAGGAGCGGGAACAGCCAGGTGGTGCCAAAGGCGAGCACCACATCGGCGATAGCGTCCAAAGAGGCGATGCCATCGAGGATGAGGGGTAACAGCATGATGCCATAGACCACGGCAGGCAACGCCCACCAGAAGATGCTGCGGGCGGTGAGCGTGCGTACCAGGAGATACCACTGGCTGTTGGCCATCACGAGCAGCATGCCGCCGCACAGGATGGCGAGGGCCTGCGAGAGGGTGGCATCGCCAAAGAAGGTGATATAGGCATAGGGTGCGAACATGAACAGCCACACGGCATTGTAGCCCGACAGCACCGACGAATAGAGGAAGGTGTCGATGATGGAGCGTCGCGGCAGGGGCAACAGCATGTAGGGCTTGAGCAACATGGCGGGCGTGTGCTGCACGACAAAGCGGAAGAAAAAGTCGATGATGAGGAACACGGGCAGAGCGAGGAGCAGGAATGCGGGTTCGCCACTATCGTTGGCAGCCATCGACATGCCCATACCGATGAAGATGAGGTAGATGGCCATGAGGCCGGCACCAAGGTACATCATCACCTTGGCAATCTGGCTCTGCTCGAGAGCCGGACTGCGCTTGAAGTTGAGTTTCGTCTGATGGTGCACCAGACGGAATATCTGAAATCTGTTCATAGTGTACTATCGGAGGTCGATAACTTCGGCCGATGGGAACTCGCGGGCGTTGAAACGGAACGCATCGTCCTTGAGGTTGGCCTTCTTGAAGTTGTTGATGAAGAAGGTGGACCACTTGCTGCCCTGAAGCACTTTCACCTCGATGGGCGTATAGCTTTTGGCGTCGATGGTGATGAACATCTCCTTCACACGACGGTTGGCATCGTTGGCTGTCAGATGGACGTTGAAAGTCTTGTCGGTCTTGGTCATCGTATAGCTATAGCCGTTCTTATACATATTGATAAAATTATAGGGGTTGAGCGCCTGCAGCTGGGCATCGGTAGGATTAGAGACGTTCACCTCTTCGTTCTTGGAACGGTAGGTCCACAGGGTCTTGCCGTCGAACCACATGGTGGCGACAGGGGTTGTAGCGTAGAACATGCGACCTTTCACGGAGATGCTTCCGCTGGTATTACCATACTGGGCACTCTCCATCGTGAAGTCGGCAGTAACGCCACTCTTCACGCTGACACTGGCGGCACACTTGTCGAGCACCTCACGGGCGGTCTGTGCCTGCCCTGCGACGGTTGCCAACAGGACTGTTATCACTAAAAACAATTTTTTCATATTCATTCAATTAATACGTTTTATGGCGGAAGCCAATTATTCACTATTCACTTTATCTCAGCGAGTGCAGCAGGTTGTCGAGACTCATCTCGTCCTGAATGAGCACCTCACGCGGCTTAGAGCCGTGAGCGGCACCCACGATACCTGCCTTCTCGAGCTGATCCATGAGACGGCCTGCACGATTGTAGCCGATGGAGAATTTACGCTGGATGAGACTGGTGGAACCCTGCTGACTACTGATGATGAGACGGGCGGCATCCTCGAACATCGGATCAAGATGAGACAGGTCGGCATCGTTGTCATCGAGACCAAACTCATCGCTTTCCATCTGAGGCTCGGGCAACTCGAACGGCTCGAGGTAGCCCTGCTGGTCGGCAATGAACTTGTTGATATCGTCAACCTCGGGCGTATCGACGAAAGCACACTGCACACGGATGGGGTCGTTGCCTGAGAGGTAGAGCATATCACCACGACCTATCAGCTGCTGGGCTCCCATACGGTCGAGAATGGTCTTCGAGTCGATGCCCTGTGACACCTTGAAGGCGATACGGGCTGGGAAGTTGGCCTTGATGGTACCCGTGATGATATTGGTGGTAGGACGCTGTGTGGCAATGATCATGTGGATACCCACGGCACGCGCCTTCTGGGCAATACGGGCGATAGGCAGCTCGATCTCCTTGCCGGCGGTCATGATGAGGTCGCCGTACTCGTCGATGACAACGACGATGTAGGGCATGAACTTATGTCCGTTCTCAGGATTCAGCTGACGGGCAATGAACTTGCGGTTGTAGTCCTTGATATTACGTTCGCCAGCCTTCATCAGCAGCTCATAGCGGCTATCCATCTCCACGCAGAGCGACTGCAGGGTGCGGATCACCTTCGAGGTATCGGTGATGATGGGCGAGGCGTTCTCGTCGGGCACCTTGGCCAGGAAGTGGTTGGCAATCTTGGCATAAATGGAGAACTCGACCATCTTGGGGTCAACAAGCACGATCTTCAGCTCAGCAGGATGCTTCTTATACAGCAGAGAGGTGAGGATGGCGTTCAGACCAACAGACTTACCCTGACCGGTAGCACCAGCCACGAGCAGGTGGGGCGCCTTGGCAAGGTCGAACATGAACACCTCGTTGGTGATGGTCTTACCCATAGCACAGGGCAGGTCCATCGTCGTCTCCTGGAACTTCTTCGAGTCGAGGACGCTACGCATCGACACCACGTTCTTCTTCTCGTTAGGCACCTCAATACCGATGGTGCCCTTGCCTGGGATAGGTGCGATGATACGGATGCCGAGGGCTTTCAGCGACAGGGCGATATCGTCTTCCAGGTTGCGGATCTTGGCGATACGCACACCCTGGGCAGGAGTGATCTCGTAGAGGGTGATGGTAGGACCGACGGTGGCACGGATGGACGATATCTCGATGCCAAAGTTACGCAGCACCTCGATGATGCGGTTCTTGTTGGCATTCTGCTCATCCATATCGATATAAGGCTTGCCGTCGTCCTCATAGACCTTCAGCAGGTCGAGGGTAGGATATTTGTAGTTCTCGAGGTCACGCTTAGGATCATAAGGCGTGGTGATGTCACCATAGGAACCTACCACGCTGTTGCCCTGAGCCTTTTCCTCTGCTTCACCAGTCGTCACGTCGATGGCGATGTCGTCAGCATCGGTCAGCGTGGTCTTAGCTACCGTTGTCTCAACGTCGTTCTCGGTATCCTTGATGACAGTCTGACCCTCATCGTCCAATGCAAACTCAACGGTCTGCGTCTGCGGATTGTCAAACACGCCTTGTACGGCCTCCTCGTCGGCATAGCTATTCTCGTAGTCGCTACCCGAAGCAGCCCTGACGGTGAACTGTACCTTCTTCAGATAGTAGAGAGGATTGAAGAACTTACGGATGAAATAGATGGTTTCCGAACTGAGGTACATCAGAAAGAGGACGGCTATGATGATGAGCAACGCCGTGAGACCAGGCATGCCCACAAAGCCTTCCACCCATTTGCCTACACTTTGGCCATGATCGCCTCCCAAGGAGAAATGGAGGTCCTGGAACCAGGGCGTCACGTACTTGGCCATCGCAATGGAGAACCAGATCATGATGAGTGCCAGACACATGAACCACTTTAAGAGGTTGGCCTTATAAGCTCTCATCAGGTTGAGCGACACGATGAACAGGAACACAGGGATGATGAATGCCGGCAGTCCGAAACAACGCTTCACGAAGAAATGGGCCGTGTAGGCACCGATGGAACCGCAGAGATTCTGGAACTCGTGGTTCTCGTTGACCATCTCGCCAGCCTTGGGCGACTCTATAAGAGTCTGGTCGGCCTGTCCGGTGGTAAGGTAGGATATGAACGACAGCAACATGCATATCGACACGGCCAAGAGTACCATGCCAAGAAAGAAATGCAGACGCTCGTTATGGAACAAGTCTGTGATGCGTTTCATACCCAATGCCTCGAGCATGGTCGTCTTGCTCTGAGAGCCTTTCATTCCTGTTTTCTTTCGTTGAGAAGCCATCGTTATATGTTCAATTTTTACGTTTATACTCAAAAACATCTGCAAAATTAACGGAAAAATTTCACATAAGAGCACAAAATCACATTTTTTTTGTAATTTTGCACCTCGAAAACATATTAGGATGTCAAAAACCATCTACAACAAATACGACAAAAAGCTGATTCCATCGCTGCCAACAGCACAGTTTGATGGACGAATCATCGTCATCCTGACCAAAGGCGAGACCGAAAAAGCCGTCAACTACCTGCTATCGCAACCCATCTTGGGCTTCGACACAGAGACACGTCCGACCTTCCGAAAGGGCGAACACCACAAGGTGGCCTTGCTTCAGGTTTCGACGCCAGACACCTGCTTCCTGTTCCGACTGAATCACACAGGTCTGACACCAGCCCTCATCCGTCTGCTGGAAGACAACACGGTACCCAAGATGGCGCTATCGTGGCACGATGACGTGAACGGCCTGCAGCGACTCAAGAAATTCAATCCTGGCCATTTCATCGATATCCAACAACTGATTAAGGAGTTGGGGGTAGAAGACATGAGTCTCCAGAAACTTTATGCCAACTTGTTTGGTCAGAAAATCAGCAAGCGCCAACAACTGAGCAACTGGGAGGCCGACATACTGAGCACACCCCAAAAACTCTATGCAGCCACAGATGCATGGGCTTGCATCAACCTTTATAACGAGATAGTAAGACTCAAAGAAACAGGCAATTACAAGCTTATTGTTCAAGAAGAAGATAAGATATGAAACAAGTTTATTTGAAGCGTGGGAAGGAAGAAAGCCTGATACGTTTCCACCCCTGGGTATTCTCGGGCGCACTTCACCATCTTGACGAAGGCATCGAGGAAGGCGACGTAGTGCGCGTGGTCAACGAACAAGGCCGTTTCATCACAGTAGGACACTATCAGCAGGGATCTATCGCCGTGCGTGTTTTGTCATTCAACGACATTGCCATCGACAACGTTTTCTGGATGTCGAGACTACAGTCGGCGCTGACAATGCGCCAGACCCTCGGACTTGCTGACAGCATCAACACCAACGCCTACCGCTTGGTGCACGGTGAGGGTGACCATCTGCCTGGACTCATCATCGATGTTTATCACAAGACTGCCGTCATCCAGGCCCACAGCATCGGTATGCACCGTAGTCGCATCGCTATTGCTGAAAGCCTTGTAGCCGTGATGGGACAGCGCATCGAGAACATCTACTACAAGAGCGAGACCACCCTACCCTATATGGAACCGGAGAACGGCTTCCTCTATGGCGGCAGCGAGGAGAACGTTGCTATGGAGAACGGTCTGCAGTTCTATGTTGACTGGCTGCGCGGACAGAAGACGGGCTTCTTCGTGGACCAGCGTGAGAACCGTGCCCTGTTGGAGCACTACGCCAAAGGACGGCGCGTACTGAATATGTTCTGTTATACCGGTGGATTCTCGTTTTATGCGATGCGCGGAGGGGCCCAGTTGGTACACTCCGTTGACAGTTCGGAAAAGGCTATCGAGCTGACACGCCGCAATGTCAACCTGAACTTCCCAGGCGACCCACGACACGAGGCTTTCTGCGAGGATGCCTTCAAGTTTTTGGATGCGCAGGTCTCTACGGCAGTTGCCACCTCTCAACTCTCAGTTCTCAATTCTCAACTCCCCTACGACCTCATCATCCTCGACCCGCCAGCTTTTGCCAAGCACCGTGGAGCGTTGCACAACGCCCTGAAGGGCTATACCCGCCTGAACAACAAAGTATTTGAGAAGATTGCGAAGGGTGGCATCCTGTTCACCTTCTCCTGCTCACAGGTGGTCACAAAAGATCATTTCCGCAACGCTGTCTTCACGGCTGCAGCACAGGCCAAACGCAAGGTGCGCATCCTGCACCAGTTGCACCAGCCGGCCGATCATCCCATCAATATCTATCATCCTGAAGGTGAATACCTGAAGGGACTGGTGCTGTACGTGGAGTGATGAAAGGTTAGCGGTTAGAGGTTAGTGGTTATAGAAAGATGAAAGCGATTGAGACTGTAAAAGCATTTATTGCGCAGCACATGCTGATGGATGCCGACAAGCTGTACCTCGTGGCGGTGAGCGGCGGGGCTGACAGCGTGTGCCTGCTGCTGATGCTTCAACAGTTGGGCTACCGCATCGAGGCTGTCCATTGCAATTTTCATCTGCGTGGCGAGGAGAGCAACCGTGACGAAGCATTCGTCAAGGACCTCTGCCTGAATCACAACATCCCTATTCACTTAACGCACTTCGACACAAACGCTTATGCCGATTTACATCAAGTAAGTATTGAGATGTCAGCACGCATCCTGCGCTATCAGTATTTCGAGCAGTTGCGCAACGACTTAAACGCCGATGGAATCTGCATTGCTCACCATCGTGATGACTCTGTCGAGACGATGCTGCTGAACCTCATGCGAGGTACTGGTATCCACGGACTCTGTGGCATTCATCCCCGTCGCGACCATATTCTGCGTCCCCTGCTATGTCTGTCGAGAAACAACATCGAACAGTGGCTAAACGAACAGCAACAACCGTTCGTTACCGACAGCACGAACAACGAGACCGAGGCCCTGCGCAACTACCTGCGCCTCGACATCATCCCTCGTCTGCAACAGCGATGGCCAGCGGCTGCTGACAGCATGATGGCTACAGCACGACGGCTTGCAGAGGCCACAAAGGTTTATGATGCTGCCACAAAAGCGGCACTGGAAAAACTGACAGAAAACAATGGGACCAATGAGCCCCATGAGCCCTATAGGCCCCATGAAACCCAAAAGATCAGCATCTCAGCGCTATTGGAAGAGCCCTCGCCAGAGAGCATCCTTCACGAATGGCTGTCGCCACTCGGTTTCCAATCTGCTGTCATCGAACAGATAAGTCAACGCTTAGGCACCCTACAGGAAGGCAGCTACTGGCAGAGCGAGACCCACGAGCTGACAGCACATCAGGGCCACCTGCTCGTTCAGACACTTCAAGCAGCAGAGCGTCCCACCCTGCGCATACCTGAGACAGGAAACTATGTCTATGACCAGACTGAGCATTTCAGCATCAGCATCAGCGAGGGTCAGACCATAGACCGTAGCGAGAATATGTGTTGCCTGGATGCCGACACAGTCGATTTCCCGTTGATTATCAGACCCATACAGACAGGCGACCGCTTTCAGCCGTTAGGTATGAAGGGCACCCGACTGGTGAGCGACTACCTCTGTGACAAGAAGTTATCACTCTTCGAACGACGTCGGCAATTAGTTGTCACAGACAAAAATGGAGAGATCCTGTGGCTGGTCAACCAACGCCCCAAACACCCCAACCGCATCACGGAAGAGACCAAAAGAACGTTACTGATTAAGCATTTTTAACAGCAATTGTTTGTTTTATTTTCAATAAAATTCGTAACTTTGCAAGCTCGTATGGGAATGTTTTTATATATCCTTCTCATATTCAAGCAGTTGTAACGACAAAGTAAGGAAATCAGAAAATGAGACAATTAAAGATTCAAAAAAGTATCACGAACCGTTCGAGCGAGGCACTTGACAAGTATCTCGTAGAGATAGGCCGTGCACCACTGATAAGCATCGACGAAGAGATTGAGTTGGCTCAGCAGATTCGCAAAGGTGGACCTGCCGGCGAACGTGCCAAAGACAAGCTTGTCACCGCCAATCTTCGCTTTGTTGTCTCTGTAGCCAAGCAATACCAGCACCAAGGACTCACGCTGACCGACCTGATTGATGAGGGTAACATCGGACTGATCAAGGCCGCTCAGAAGTTTGACGAGACGCGTGGTTTCAAGTTCATCTCCTACGCTGTGTGGTGGATTCGCCAGAGCATCCTGCAAGCTATTGCCGAGCAAAGCCGTATTGTGCGCCTGCCCCTGAACCAGGTAGGTTCGCTGAACAAGATTTCTCACGAGATCAACAAGTTTGAGCAGGAGAACCAGCGTCACCCCTCTGTGAGCGAGTTGGCCGAGATGACCGATATGGATGAGGAGAAGATTGGTCAGTCCATGCAGGCCGACAGTCACCACGTGAGTATTGACGCCCCCTTCCAGGATGGTGAGGATAACTGTATGCTCGACGTGATGGCCTCGGGTGATGATACCCGTACCGACCGTCAGGTGGACCACGAGTCGATGGCTCAGGAGTTGAATGCCGTACTGAACAAAGTGCTGAAGGAGCGTGAGATCACCATCATCCGCGAGTGTTTCGGCATTGGCTGTCACGAGAAAGGTCTCGAGGAGATTGGCGACCAGCTGGGTCTTACCCGCGAACGTGTACGCCAGATTCGCGAGAAAAGCATTGCGAAGCTCCGTGACTCTGGTAACGCCCGCATCCTGATGAAATATCTTGGTTGATGCATAAACAAAAGGGTTCCGATCTCGGAACCCTTTATTGTTGACCTTTAGTTTTTCAACTTCGTTAACTTCGTTAACTTCTTTAACTTCTCTAACTTCTTAACTCCTTTAGAAATTATACGAGAATCCCAGCGACGAGTATTCCTTGAACTGCCAGAAACCCAGGTCCTTGTCGCGTTTGTTGGAATCGTCGAAACGGGGGAAGAGAAACAGGTTGGCGGATATGAACTTCGACACTTTCAGCGTGAAGGTATTCTCCCACTCCATTTCTGCACGGTGGTAGCTGGTGAAGCCGTAGAGACGCGTCTTCCACGTCAGCACATCGTTGACCACCCACGTCAAGGAAGCAGTAAACTGCGAACCGAAGTCGGTCTTGTGGTGCTTGTCCTGATCGATACCATAGCGTGAGGGGAACCAATCGAACTCTTCAACTGTCGGGTCGTTTTTCTTTCTGAACGAAGAGCGTCCCACATATTTGTAGTTGACGGCCAGGGGCGACATATTGATAGTTCCCGTAAGCTTCTTGTTCAACCACGACACCTTGTAGTCCATACCAAGACCGATGCTCACCGTCAGAGGCGACAGGAAGTCGGAGTAGGTACGGATATCATTGGCCTTGAAGCCCTGGGCAAACTGCGTATAGGCCAGCATCTGCAGCGTATAGTACCAGTTCTTGGCAGCCTGAAGGCCCACCTTTCCAGTATAACGCAACAGGTCTTCGTTGGTCTTGAACTTGTGAACCGAGTCGGCACGCGATGTCTGGAAGCCCAGTTTCATCTCCAGTTTATTCTCCCACTTAAACTTCGACTTGTTGTCGTAGTTGGCCTCGAGCGTCAGACTTGCCACAGCCGAATAGTAGCTTTCGCCACCTTTATACCAGTTGTCGCTGACATAGTTCTGCATGAACTGCAGACTGCCGTCGCCCTTGTATTTCCAGAAGTTGGGCTTCTGCACCTCGACGACCACCGTTTCCATCACAGGCTCATCGGGGATAGGTTCTGCCTGGTCCACCAGATCGGCCACCTCAGCCACGGGTTTCTCGATAATGTCCTGTCGCAGGGTACCTGATGCCTGCTGTTCCGTTTCTGTCACCTTCACAAGGTCGGGACGGTTCAGGTAAACATGCACCAATGCCCGCTCAATGGCATTGTCTATATCGTCTTTTTGCCGGTTAGCGGTCAGAGCAAGCTGTTCCTGTGCCACATCGTGGTAGAACGTCACAGGCGCAAAAAGGCGGTAGTAGCGTCCATCGATAGAATCGTTTGTCGCAGCGTGGGTGCTGAGCACCGCAAGGGCTGCAAGTGTCAAGTAAACTTTCTTCATAACGTGTGCAAAGTTACGAATAAACGGGAACATTGCAAAAGAAATCCATATTTTTTTGAAAAACTCACCAATATCTGCAAGAAACCGAAAAAAAAGTTGTAATTTTGCACCTTGATTTTCTTATAACGAGGATAAACAAAGAATAATATGAACAGAAACACCGTTACAGGCTTCATCCTGATTGCGCTGGTGCTCATCGGCTTCAGCTGGTGGTCAACGCCTTCACAAGAGGAAATTGAGGCCCAGAAGAAAGAACAACAGAAACAAGAACTGGCACAGGCTACAGCAAAAAAGAAGCAGCAGGAGGCTGACTCTGTCAAGCAGGCCCGCATCGAGGCCGCAGCCCAGGGCGATACCGTCAGCCTGTTCTCACCGTCGCTTGTCGGTACAGCAGAAGATGTCGTACTGGAGAACGAGAAGGTTCGTCTGACCTTCTCCACCAAGGGCGGAACTTTGACTGAGGCCGTTATCAAAAGCTTCAAGAACTATGACGAGAAGCCCGATGTGACCCTCTTCAGCCGCGAGGCCCAGAAGATGAGCTTTGTCATCGAGGGTAAGAGCGGCGAGGAGAACATCGAGACCAAGGACCTCTACTTCACGCCGACGAAGCAGACTAAGGACGAGCTGACGCTGACAGCGAAGGGTCGCAATGGTGTCAGTCTGAACATTAACTACCGTCTGGGTAAGGACTACATGCTCCACTTCAGTATTGAAGGTGAAGAGCTGAGCAAGTACGTGTCAGCCAAGGCGCCCCTTCAGATACTGTGGACCGATACCTGCCGTCAGCAGGAGAAAGGTTTTACGTTTGAGAACCGCTATGCCTCGCTCACCTATAAGGAGGCCGGTGGTAGCACGGATTATCTGAGTGAGACCTCCGACAAGAGCGAGACCACGGAAGAGGCCCTCGACTGGGTAGCCTTCAAGAACCAGTTCTTCTCAGCCGTACTCATTTCCAAAGACAACTTCCACAAGGGTGCCAAACTGCAGAGCAAACCCTTTGAGAAGCCCAAGAACAAGCAACGCGGCAACCTGAAGTACTATCAGGCCGAGCTGCAGACCAATTTCACGGGTCAGCTGGCAGAGTTTGAGATGTACCTGGGTCCCAACGACTTCCGTCTGTTGAAGGATGTTGAGGAGCAGAGTGAGTTTGGCAAGGATCTGGACCTGGAGCGTCTGGTATATCTGGGCTGGCCCCTGTTCCGTATCATCAACCGCTGGTTCACCATCTATGTCTTTGACTGGCTCACGTCGTGGGGCTTCTCGATGGGTATCGTGCTCATCCTGATCACCCTGCTGCTGAAGGCCATCACCTACCCTATGGTCAAGAAGAGCTTCATGTCGTCTGCCAAGATGCGTGTGCTGAAACCCAAAATCGAGGAGGCCACCAAGCAGTATGACAAGCCCGAGGACCAGATGCAGAAGCAGCAGGCCATGATGCAGATCTACTCACAGTATGGTGTATCGCCCCTGTCGGGCTGTCTGCCTATGCTCATCCAGATGCCTCTCTGGATTGCAATGTTCAACTTCGTACCAAACGCCATCCAGTTGCGCGGACAGTCGTTCCTGTGGATTGACGACCTCTCTACCTACGATCCCATCATTGAGTGGAGCGGACATATCTGGGGTATCGGCGACCACCTGTCGCTGACCTGTATCCTCTTCTGCGCCAGCAACCTGCTCTACAGCTACTTCACTATGCGTCAGCAGCGCGACCAGATGATTGGTCAGCAGGCCCAGCAGATGAAGATGATGCAGTGGATGATGTACCTCATGCCCGTGATGTTCTTCTTCATGTTCAACGACTACTCCAGCGGTCTGAACTTCTACTACTTCATCTCGCTGCTGTTCTCGGCCATCATCATGTGGGTACTTCGCAAGACCACCGATGACAAGAAGCTGCTGATGCAGTTGGAGAAGAACTATCAGGAGAACAAGAGCAATCCCAAGAAGCAGAGCGGCTTTGCTGCCCGTCTTGCCGAGATGCAGAAGCAGGCCGAGGAGATGCGCCGCCAGCGTGAGGCGATGAAGAGAAGGTAAACGACAACTGTCGATTTATTGACGACAACAAACACAACATAGACAACAAATGAAGATAGGATTCGACAACGAGAAATATCTGAAGATACAGAGTGAGCACATCCGCGAACGCATTGCGCAGTTCGACGGCAAGCTGTATCTGGAGTTGGGTGGCAAGCTGTTTGACGACCACCACGCCTCGCGCGTGCTGCCTGGTTTCAAGCCCGACTCCAAGCTGAGGATGTTTGCCCAGCTGAAGGACCAGCTGGAGATAGTCATCGTGGTCAGCGCCGACGATATAGAGAAGAACAAGGTGCGCTCGGACCTGGGCATCACCTACGACGAGGATGTGTTGCGCCTGCGTGACGAGTTCATGAATCGCGACTTCATGGTAGGCTCGGTGGTCATCACCCACTACAACGGACAGCGTGCTGCCGACCAGTTCCGCCACCGTCTGGAGCGTCTGGGCATCAAGAGCTACATCCACTACCTCATCGACGGCTATCCTCACAACGTCGAACTGATTGCCTCTGACGAAGGCTTTGGCAAGAACGACTATGTGGAGACCTCGCGCGAGCTGGTCATCATCACAGCACCAGGCCCTGGCAGCGGCAAGATGGCTGTGTGTCTCTCGCAGCTCTACAACGAGAACAAACGCGGCATCCGTGCCGGCTATGCCAAGTTCGAGACCTTCCCCGTATGGAACCTGCCCCTGAAGCATCCTGTGAACATCGCCTACGAAGCAGCTACTGCCGACCTGAACGACGTGAACATGATCGACCCGTTCCATCTGGAGGCCTACGACAAGATTGCCGTCAACTACAACCGCGACATCGAGATATTCCCCGTGCTAACGGCTCTCTTTGAGGGCATCTACGGCGAGAATCCCTATAAATCGCCTACCGATATGGGCGTCAACATGGTGGGCTTCTGCATCTCCGACGATGAGGTGTGCTGTCAGGCCAGCCGCGATGAAATTATCCGTCGCTACTACGAGGCTACCAACAAACTGGCCGAGGGTCATGACAGCGAGAAGGAGATCAACAAGATCCTGATGCTCTTCAACCAGGCCAAGATCACCACAGCCTACCGTCGCGTCACCGTTGCAGCCCAGGCCAAGCAGGAGCTCACTGGCCATACGGCAGCAGCCATCGAGTTGGCTGACGGCACGGTGATCACCGCTAAGTCGTCGCCTCTGCTGGGCTGTAGTGCCGCTGTTCTGCTGAATGCCACCAAGCATCTGGCAGGCATCGACCACGCAGTGAAACTCATTCCGCAGTCGCTCATCGAACCCATCCAGAAGACCAAGATAGAGTATCTTGGCGGCAAGAACCCCCGTCTGCATACCGACGAGGTGCTGGTGGCCCTCAGCGTGCTGTCGAAAGAGGACGAGCTGTGCCGTCGTGCCTTGGAGCAGTTGCCTAAGTTGCGCGACTGTCAGGTACACTCCACGGTGATGCTCTCTGAGGTTGACCGCAAAATTTTCAAGAAGCTGGGATGCGGACTGACCTGCGACCCGGTGAGGAAAAAGTAATAGATGAGAGATGAAAGATATGATTAGACTACTAACGACGGTTGCCATAGTACTGTTATTAAGTTCTGGCAACATTCAAGCACAAGACGACGTGATTGGAAAACAGAATATCAAGCTCTCCGGCGACCGCATGACGCCCGAGGCACTGTGGGCTATGGGCCGTATCAGCGGCTACGAGGCTTCACCCGACGGTCAGAAGATTGTCTATCAGGTGGGCTACTACAGCGTCAAGCACAACAAGAGCCACCAGGTGCTCTACGTGATGAATGCCGACGGCAGCAGTCAGCAGAAGCTGACCACTGACGCCAAGAGCGAGACCGATGCCAACTGGCTCGACAAAGAGACCATCGCCTTCCTGCGCGAGGGTGAGATATGGACGATGAACGCCGACGGCACCAACCGCAAGCAGTTGTCGAAGACCAAAGGTGAGGTGGAGGGTTTCCTCTTCTCACCAGACCGTCAGAAGGTTGTCATCCTCAAGAGCATCCCCTATCACGACATCATTGCCGAGCGCCCCTCCGACCTGCCTAAATCGACGGGCCGCGTGGTCAACGACCTGATGTATCGCCACTGGGACCACTATGTGGAGAGCATCCAGCACCCCTTCCTTTGTACAGTGTCCGATGGTTTTACCATCGGAACAGACCAGATTGACCTCCTCGAGGGCGAGCCCTACGAGTGTCCTATGGAGCCCTTCGGCGGCATTGAGCAGCTGGCATGGAGCCCTGACTCCAAGAGCATCGCCTATACCTGCCGCAAGAAGACGGGACTGTCCTACAGCATCTCTACCGACTCAGACATCTACCTCTATAATATAGGTACGCGCGCAACACGCAACCTCTGCAAGCCCGAAGGCTATGTGGAGCCTGCCATCGAACCCTCGAAGACCATGAAGTATCAGGCCGTGAATGCGCCTGAGAACCTCAAGAACAACGTGGGCTACGACCAGAATCCGCAGTTCTCGCCCGATGGCCGCTATGTGGCTTGGCTCTCTATGGAGCGCAACGGCTATGAGGCCGACCGCCAGCGCCTGTGCTGCTACGACCTGCAGAGTGGCGAGAAGCAGTACCTGACGGAGTCGTTCGACTCTAACGTCGATGACTTCTGCTGGAGCGACAACACGAAAGATGCCCTCATCTACTTCATCGGCGTGTGGCACGCTACGGAGAACCTCTACAGCGTAGCCCTCGAAAAGACAAAAGCCAAGGGTCAGAAGTCAGCAGCCAAAGTCACCCAGCTCACCAACGATTGTGCCGACTGGGGTTCGCTGAAGCTGATGAACAACGGTAAGCAGCTGCTCATGGAGCGCCACAGCTACACGGAGCCTGCCGACCTCTACGTGGTGACCCCCAACACCAAGGCCAAGAGCCAGCAGCCAAAGGCCCTCAGCCAGCAGATCACCCACGAGAACAAGCACATCCTCGACCAGCTGGCCAAGCCCACAGTAGAGGAACGCTGGGTGAAGACCACCGACGGCAACCAGATGCTCTACTGGGTGATTCTGCCCCCACATTTCGACGCCACGAAGAAATACCCCACCCTGCTCTTCTGCGAAGGCGGCCCACAGTCGCCCGTCAGCCAGTTCTGGAGCTACCGCTGGAACTTCTTCATCATGGCCTCGCAGGGCTATGTCATCGTGGCCCCCAACCGTCACGGACTGCCTGGCTTCGGACAGGAGTGGCTGGAGGAGATCTCTGGCGACTGGACAGGCCAGTGCATGGACGACTACCTCACGGCTATCGACGATGCAGCCCAGAACCTGCCCTATGTGGATAAGGACAAGATGGCAGCCGTTGGCGCATCCTTTGGCGGCTTCAGCGTCTATTATCTGGCAGGCCATCACGACAAGCGCTTCAAGTGCTTCATTGCCCACGACGGTGCCTTCAACCTTGAGGCCATGTACACCGAGACCGAGGAGAACTGGTTCTCCAACTGGGAGTACGATGATGCCTACTGGAACAAGGACCGCACCAAGAATGCCGACAAGACCTACAAGCACTCACCCCATCTCTTTGTTGACAAGTGGGACGCCCCCATCCTGTGCATCCACGGTGAGAAGGACTACCGCATCAACGCCACCCAGGGCATGAGCGCCTTCAACGCAGCCCGCATGCGCGGCATCGAGGCCCAGCTGCTCATCTTCCCTGACGAGAACCACTGGGTGCTGAAGCCCCAGAACGGCATTCTCTGGCAGCGCACCTACTTCAACTGGCTCGACCGCTGGCTTCACTAAGCCCAACCCATAGGCCCTATAAGTCCTATAAGACCCATTAGACCCAAAATAAAAAATTACAATAATGACTCAAGCAATTCAAAAGACACTTCGCGACAGCGCTGGCATGCGCTGGACGGCTCTGCTGCTCCTTGCCCTCGGCATGTTCTGCAGCTACATTTTCATGGACATCCTGTCGCCCATCAAGGACCTGATGCAGGACACCCGCGGTTGGGACTCTACCGCCTTTGGCACGATGCAAGGCTCTGAGGTGTTCCTCAACGTGTTCGTATTCTTCCTCATCTTCGCAGGTATCATCCTCGACAAGATGGGCGTTCGCTTCACAGCCATCCTCTCAGGAGCCGTGATGCTGTTTGGTGCCATCGTCAAGTGGTATGCCGTCAGCGACGGCTTTATAGGCAGCGGCCTTGAGACCTGGTTCACCAACAACCTCAACTACATCCCTGGCTTCGACGAGCTGGGCGTCAGTCCCTTCTATCAGGGCATGCCCGCGTCAGCTAAGCTGGCCGCCTGCGGCTTCATGATCTTCGGCTGTGGCTGCGAAATGGCTGGTATCACCGTCTCTCGTGGTATCGTGAAGTGGTTCAAGGGTCGCGAGATGGCCCTTGCTATGGGCTCTGAGATGGCGCTGGCCCGTCTGGGCGTAGCCACCTGTATGATCTTCTCGCCCTTCTTTGCCAAGCTGGGCGGCAGCATCGACGTGAGCCGTTCTGTGGCCTTTGGTGTGGTGTTGCTCTGCATCGCCCTCATTATGTTCATCACCTATTTCTTCATGGACCGCAAGCTCGACGCCCAGACAGGCGAGGCCGAGGAGAAGGACGACCCCTTCCGCATCAAGGACCTGGGACAGATTCTCACCTCCAGCGGCTTCTGGCTCGTAGCCCTGCTCTGCGTGCTCTACTATAGTGCCATTTTCCCCTTCCAGAAGTATGCCGTCAACGTGCTGCAATGCAACCTGACGCTCGTAGAACCCGCCAAGGACTCGTTCTGGGCAGGCTCTTCCGTCACCATCGTTCAGTATGTCATCATGCTGGTGGTGGCAGCAGCTGGCTTCGCCAGCAACTTCATGAAGGACCAGAAGAAGCGCTTTGGTCTGCTGGGCCTGTCGGTAGCTGCCCTCGTGGTCTATTGCTACATGGGCTACATGCGCCAGTCGGCCGAGGCCATCTTCGCCGTATTCCCCCTGCTGGCCGTACTCATCACCCCCATCCTGGGCAAATACGTCGATTACAAGGGTAAGGCAGCCTCGATGCTCGTCTTCGGTTCGCTGCTGTTGATTGGCTGTCACCTCACCTTCGCCTTCATCCTGCCCCTCTTCAAGGGTAGCGCCGTTGGCGGCGTTGTCATCGCCTATGCTACCATCCTCGTGCTGGGAGCATCGTTCTCGCTGGTGCCCGCCTCGCTGTGGCCCTCAGTGCCCAAGCTGGTCGATGCCAAGGTCATCGGTTCAGCCTATGCCCTCATCTTCTGGATTCAGAACATCGGTCTGTGGCTCTTCCCCCTACTCTATGGTAAGATGCTCGATGCCACCAATCCTGCCGGCACCCCAGCCACACAGCTCGACCACACCGTGCCTCTGGTGATGTTTGCCGGTCTGGGCGTTGCAGCCCTCGTCATCGGTCTCATTCTCAAGGTGGTTGACAAGAAGAAGGGCATCGGACTCGAAGAGCCCAATATCAAGTAACCCTTGAACTCTTGAACTTCTTTAACTTCTTTAACTTCTTTAACTCCTAAAAAAGAGCCATGTCCGTACTAACGATCTGTATTGTTGTGGTATTCGTCACAGGCTATCTGTGCATAGCCCTTGAGAGTCTGACGAAAGTGAACAAGGCAGCCATTGCCCTGCTGATGTGCGTAGGCTGCTGGACGCTGCTGATGGTCAACCCAGGCAGCTACTACCCCATGATTGAAGGCAGTAGCGTGGTGCACCACATTGCCGAAGTCATCGAGCACCATCTGGGCGATGCCGGCGGCACACTGTTCTTCCTGATGGGTGCTATGACCATTGTCGAGATTGTAGATACCAACGGCGGTTTCAACTTTGTGCGCGACACCCTGAAGACGCGCTCCAAGCGCAAGCTGCTGTGGCGCGTGGCCTTCATGACCTTCTTCCTGTCGGCCATCCTCGACAACCTGACCACGTCCATCGTCATGATCATGGTGCTGCGCAAGCTGGTACAGAACCGTGAGGACCGACTCATCTATGCCGCCCTCGTCATTATCTCGGCCAACTCGGGAGGAGCCTTCTCGCCCATCGGCGACGTCACCACCATCATGCTGTGGATCAAGGGCGTCATCACCACACAGGGCGTGCTGACCGAGATTTTCGTTCCCTCGCTCGTATCGATGGTCATCCCAGCCTTCATCCTCAGCCTGCAACTCAACGGCAAGTTCGACAAAGCACAGAACCTGCCAGCAGCCGAGGTCAGCCAGTTCACCAAGATACAGCGCGACATCATCTTCTGGCTGGGCGTGGGCGGACTCGTCTTCGTGCCCATCTTCAAGACCATCACACACCTGCCCCCGTTCATGGGCATCCTGCTGGTGCTGGGCGTGCTGTGGACCGTCACCGAGATCTTCCACCACAACACCTCTGAGGACGACACGATGGCCAAGCGCGTCAGCGACATCCTCTCGCGCATCGACCTCTCCACCATCATGTTCTTCCTCGGCATCCTCATGGCCGTCGCCGTACTGCAGGAAGTAGGCGTGCTCACCCTCATGGGACAAGGGCTCAACGACACCTTCTCGGGCAACTACTACCTCATCAACGGCATCATCGGCATCCTGTCGAGCATCGTCGACAACGTGCCCCTCGTGGCAGGCTGCATGGGCATGTATCCCGTGGCCGATGCAGGTGCAATGGCCGTCGATGGCATCTTCTGGCAACTGCTGGCCTACTGTGCCGGCGTGGGCGGTTCCATGCTCATCATCGGCTCTGCCGCAGGCGTCGTCGTCATGGGCTTGGAGAAGATCACCTTCGGCTGGTACATGAAGAAAATCACCTGGATCGTCTTCGTGGGCTACCTCTCCGGCATCCTCTGCTACTGGGTAGAAAGAGCCCTGTTCTTCTAAAGCGACTGCGTCATTTACTCCGAGTGAGTGACATTCTCGTTGCGAGCGACTGACGCCCTCACCAAGGAGCGTCTCGGCGGTGTGCAAGGAGCGTCTCGGTGGTCACCACCGTCATACCCCTTGGTCACCAAGGAGCGTCTCGGTGCTATGCAAAGAGCGTCTCGGTGCTGGACACCCATTTTGTGTCATTGTGACGTGACTTTGTGACATAAGCACCTCCGCGAATTGCTGAACGGCAGAAAAGAGGCAGCGATGTGTTAATATAATATAATTTAATTATAATAATATTAATAATACTATATACTCTATAGCAGAATCTGGGCGCATGCAGACCTGAGAACACCTTATGTCACAAAGTCACGTCACAATGTCTCATTTTGTGCGTGAAGGTGTCCACAAAAAAGGGAGCCTCCGTTCGTCGGGGACTCCCAAAATCTTATAATCCGAAGCTCTGCTCAGCCGTTCATCGACATGAGGAACTCCTCGTTGTTGCGGCTCTGCACCAAACGGTCGCGCAGGGTGTTCATGGCCTCGATGGGGTTCATCTCGCTGATGAACTTGCGGACAATCCACATGCGGTTGAGCGTGGTCTGATCCTGCAGCAGGTCGTCGCGACGGGTTGATGACTGCACGAGGTTGAGCGACGGGAAGATGCGCTTGTTGGAGAGCATGCGGTCGAGCTGTATCTCAGAGTTACCAGTGCCCTTGAACTCCTCGAAGATGACCTCGTCCATCTTGGAACCGGTATCGACGAGGGCTGTGGCGATGATGGTGAGCGATCCCCCACCCTCGATGTTACGGGCAGCTCCGAAGAAGCGCTTGGGCTTCTGCAGAGCGTTGGCATCGACACCACCAGTGAGCACCTTACCAGAGGCTGGGCTAACGGTGTTGTAGGCGCGTGCCAGACGGGTGATGGAGTCGAGGAAGATGACCACGTCGTGACCGCATTCCACCATGCGCTTGGCCTTCTCCAGCACGATGCCGGCAATCTTCACGTGACGGTCGGCAGGCTCGTCGAAGGTCGAGGCGATGACCTCAGCATTGACGGTGCGGCTCATGTCGGTGACCTCCTCGGGACGCTCGTCGATGAGCAGCATCATGATGTAGGCCTCGGGGTGGTTGGCAGCAATAGCGTTGGCAATATCCTTCATGAGGATGGTCTTACCGGTCTTGGGCTGTGCCACGATGAGGGCGCGCTGACCTTTACCAATGGGAGCAAATAGATCGACGATGCGCGTAGAGGGATTGGTGGTGGCAGGGTCGCCACAGAGGTTGAACTTCTCTTCAGGGAACAGCGGCGTGAGGTGTTCGAATGACACGCGGTCGCGCACTTCCGAGGGCTGACGACCGTTGATGAGGTTGACCGTAGAGAGGGCGAAATACTTCTCGTTCTCGTGAGGAGGACGCACGGTGCACTCCACCACGTCGCCTGTCTTCAGACCGTATTTCTTGATCTGCTGGGTAGTGACATAGACATCGTCGGGCGACGACAGGTAGTTGTAGTCGCTGGAACGCAGGAAGCCATAGCCGTCCTGCAGCACTTCGAGCACGCCGTTGGCCGTGATGAGGTCGGCAAAGTCGTAACGGTCTGCATGCTTGTCGGCAGCAGCCTGTGTGGCAACGGGCTGGAAGGCAGCCTCTGAATGCTGCACCACGGGACGGTCGAAGATGTCGAGCGTGGGAATGGCAGCTTGGTCTTCGATGGGCAGATCGACCACGGTGATGAAGTCGGTGCCGTCGCCTGGATCACCTTCCCACACGTCATCGTCGTAATCGCCTTCTACAGGCTGTTCGCCAGCATAGTGCTGGGTCATGTGTTCCTGCAGCTGCTCGAGCATCTCGGCATCGGGACCTTCGTTGCCTGCGGTCTCGTTGTCCAAGGCCTCAGGAACGGCGATGTCCTGTGGAGCTTCATTAACGGTATTGTTTTCTGCGGCAGCAGCGGCTTCAGCAGCCAGCTCTGCCTTCGACTTGCGACCACGACGCTTGGGTGCGGGAGCGGCCTCAGCAGGAACTTCAGCAGGTGTTTCTGCAGCAGCCTCAGCAGCAGCGGGCTTCTCTTCCTTAGCAGCTTCGCTCTTCTTGGGACGTCCACGCTTGGTGGTCTTCTCCACGGGTTTCTCTTCAGCAGGCTCAGCAGGCGTCTCCACGGGGTCGGCAAAGAGCGAGGGAGCCTCAACGGGCTTCTTCTGGCCCTTCACGTCGAAGTTCTCGCCGTCCTTTCCCTTCACCGAATAGACGCGGTCAGTATCCTTCTTGGCGATGCGGGTACGCTTGCGCTTGGCCGTAGAATCGCCGGCAGCCATTGTCTCAGCGGCCTTGTCGAGGATGTCGTAGATGACGTTCTCGAGTTTGTCGTTCTGAGACACTTTAACACCCAGTTCGCTGGCAATGGTCATGAGCTGGGGTATGTCCATCTTTTCTAACTGTTCTTTCGTGTACATATATAATACAGGTATGATTTATCCAAAAATAGGATGATGATGAATGTGTAATTTGTGAAAGAAACGCTTCGCGGACGGAAACGTTGTTCAGAAATCGGATGCAAAGGTAAATATTTTATTTGGGATTTGCAAATTATTCGGTAATTATTTGTACCTTTGCAAAGAAATTATGGCAGACAAAGTCATTCTGGGCATAGACCCGGGCACAAATATCATGGGCTACGGCGTGCTGCGCATCGTTGGCGGCAAGGCCCAGATGGAGACGATGGGCATCATCGACCTGAGGAAGTTTGGTGACGGTTACCTGAAGCTGGGACACATCTTCGAGCGCGTCACAGGCATCATCGATTCCTACCTGCCCGACGAGATGGCCATCGAAGCGCCGTTCTTCGGCAAGAACGTGCAGTCGATGCTGAAATTGGGAAGGGCTCAGGGTGTGGCCATCGCCGCTGCCATCCATCATGGTGTGCCTATCCACGAATATGCGCCCATGAAGATCAAGATGGCGCTGACGGGCACTGGCGGAGCCTCGAAGGAACAGGTGGCAGGCATGCTGCAACGCCTGCTGAAGATTGAGAAGGAAGAGATGGGGCGCTTCATGGATGCCACCGACGCCCTGGCTGCGGCCTACTGTCACTTTATGCAGATGGGCAAACCCGACTCAGGAGCTCCCCACTACCGCAGCTGGAAGGATTTTGCTGTCAAAAACAAGGAAAAGGTTAAAGGTTAAAGGTTATTGGTTATAGAGTAAAGAGTAATATATGAAAAGAATAATCATGATGATGGTGCTGGCCGTTGCAGGATTCAGCAACATGCAGGCACAAGAGATTTATACCGAGGTGATGAACATGGCCAAAGAGCGGGTTAACGACCCTGCGGCGTCTGACATCGTCAAGGAGATCAACCAGTTCAAGGTGAACGCCCTCACCTATATGGCCCTGACCATGCGCGAGAAGATGCCCGACGCACCTGCCGACGTGCTCGATGCAGAGGCGCTGGCCCTGTACAAATATGTAGATCTGTATATGAGCACGATTGTGAAAAACAGCGACCAGCCAGCTGCCTACCAAACCAAGCTCATCAAGCTGTTCATCGAGGTGTCGCTGGCCACACCGTTGTTCAACGACGCCGACAAGGAAACGGTCTATGCCTACACGGAAAAGGAAGACGCCTTCATCCGCTTCTCGCTCGACACCAACTGGGTGGAAGCCATGAAGACGGTGGAGGAGAAATTGAAAGATTATAAGTAAATAGTCTAAACTCCTAAACTCCTAAACTCCTAAGAATTTTTAATGTAGTCACAAATCCACTGGCCAACCTCGTTGGTGCCGTAATGCGGAGCACCTTCAACCTGGATGTCGGGTGTGCGCACATTGGCCTCCAAGGAAGCATCAACAGCACGGCGCACCATCGCACCCTCAGCAGACAAGCCGAAGTGCTCGAGCAACATAGCAGCAGAGAGAATCTGTGCCAACGGGTTGGCGATGTTCTGTCCCTTTGCCTGCGGCCACGAGCCGTGAACGGGTTCGAAGAGCGGTGTGTGAAGACCCAACGATGACGAGGGCTGGAGGCCCATAGAGCCTGTGATGCACGAGGTCTCGTCGGTGAGGATGTCGCCAAAGGTGTTCTCCGTCACGATGACGTCAAAGAAACGCGGCTCGGTCAACACGCGCATCGAGGCATTGTCGATAAACATATAGTCGGTCACCACATCGGGATACTGCGGTTCCATCTCCTTGGCTATACGACGCCACAACCTGCTGCTGGCCAGCACGTTAGCCTTATCGACAACGGTAAGGTGCTTCTTACGACCGCGGGCCATCTCGAAGGCCACCTTCAGGATGCGCTCTATCTCTGGACGTGTGTAGATATCGGTATCGAAGGCCATCTGGTCGTCTTCATGTTTCTCACCAAAATACATGCCGCCCGTCAGCTCACGAATCACCACAAAGTCGGCACCACGCAACAGTTCTTCCTTCAGCGGCGACTTATGAAGCAGGCAGTCGAACGTTGCCACAGGACGGATATTGGCAAAGAGTCCCAGCTTCTTGCGCATAGCCAGCAGCCCCTGTTCAGGACGCACGGGCGAGGTGGGGTTGTTGTCGTACTTCAGGTCGCCAACGGCAGCAAACAGCACGGCATCGGCACGCATACACATCTCGTGGGTGCTGTCGGGATAGGGATTGCCCACAGCCTCAATGGCCGTAGCGCCCACCAGCGCCTCCTCGTAGGCAAACTGATGACCAAACTTGGTGGCAACGGCATCGAGCACGGCCACACCCTGTTTCATGATTTCCGGACCAATACCGTCGCCGGAGAGGACTGCTATCTTCAATTTCATAATGACTTTTTTCGTTATTTCGTTATCACGTTATTTCGCTATCACGACATTTTACGACTCGATGATATTGAGCATCTTGATGGTGGCCTTGATGGCAGCCTCGGTCTGGTCGGCATCGAGGGCTCGTGTGCGGAGAATCTTGCCATCGTCGTTGCGCCAAGTGATGACCGTCTGCACCAAGGCGTCGGTACGACCACCAGGAGGGATGGTCACAGCGTAGTTGACGAGGATGGGGAAGGTGCGGTTCAGATGCTTCTTGTAGATATGGCGAAGGGCCTTCACAAAGGCATCATACTGACCGTCACCCACAGCGCTGCCCTCGAAATGCTTGCCGTTGATCTCGACCTTGATATTGGCACCAGGCTTCAGACCATAGGCCGTAGAGACCACGTAGCCCACCAGTCGTACCTTGTCGTCGGGGGTATCATGTTTCAACACGTCGCTGACGATATAGGGCAGGTCCTCCTGGGTAACTATCTCTTTTTTGTCGCCCAACTCGATGATACGCTCTGTCACACGACGGGTCTGCTCTGGCGTCAGTTCCAGACCCAGCTCCTCCAGATTCCTCAGGATATTGGCCTTGCCCGAGGTCTTTCCCAAGGCATACTCGCGCTTGCGACCAAAACGTTCGGGCACCAGGTCGTTGTAATAGAGATTGTTCTTGGAGTCGCCGTCGGCATGCACGCCAGCCACCTGCGTAAACACATTGTCGCCAACGATGGGCTGGTTGGGGGCAATAGCGATGCCGCTGAAGCTCTCCACCATGCGCGAGAGGTCGTTCAACTGACTCTCCACGATATTGGTCTTGGCGTGGAACTGGTCCTTCAGGATGGCCTGAACGGATGCCAGAGGCGCATTACCACAGCGCTCACCCAGACCGTTGACGGTGACGTGAAGACCTTTGGCACCACTCAGCACCGCTGCCAGCGAATTAGAGACGGCCAGGTCGTAGTCGTTGTGGGCGTGGAAGTCGAAATGCACGTCGGGATAGCGTTTCACCATCTTTCGGAAATACTCCACCACCTGCAGAGGATTCATCACACCCAGCGTGTCGGGGAGCATGAAGCGCTTGATTAGTGTAGAGTGTAGAGTGTAGAGTGTAGAGTTTCCTACCGGACTCCCTGATGCCAGCGCATCCATCAGCTGATAGACATATTCCGGCGAGTCCTTCATGCCGTTCGACCAGTCTTCAAGATAGAGGTTGACGGAGAGTCCCCGCTGATGGGCATAGTCCACCTCACGAAGAATGTCGCTGATGTGCTCCTCGGGGGTCTTGTGCAACTGTTGCTCGCAATGTTTCAACGAGCCCTTTGCCAAGAGGTTGATCACCTGTCCGCCACAGTCGGCAATCCAGTCAACGGACTTTCCGCCGTCAACGAAGCCCAACACCTCTACCCTATCCAGACGGTCAATCTGACGAGCATAGCGACAGATCATCCTGACGGCTTCACTCTCACCTTCCGAGACACGGGCCGACCCCACCTCAATGCGATCAACGTTGAGGTTGGACAACAGTTTGCGAGCGATGACCAGCTTCTCGTGAGGCAGGAACGACACACCATTGGTCTGCTCACCGTCACGCAGCGTAGAGTCGAGAATCTCGACGAAAGGAGACCCCACCAACCTCCCCTGTTTAGGGGAGGCTACAAACATTCCCCCTAAACAGGGGGAGATGGAGGGGGTCCTCTGTTCCCATGCTATCGTCTTTTCTTGATTCTGTACCAGGAAGTCGATGTCGTCGAGACCATTCATCAGACAATGTTTCTTATAGCCATTGATATCGAAGTGTTCGGAGCGCCCCGTAGAGAGGTTGGTAACCGTCTGGTTGGGGAGATCGACTTTAACCTGAGTACTTGGATCATTCTGAATACTTTGGAAGAGTTCCGCGAGGAATTCCTCGCTCACCTGAACGGGCAGTACGAAGTTGTTGAGTTCGTTGTTCTTGTGGATATCGGCAAAGAACGAGCTGATGACCACACGGAAACCGTAGCCCGCAATGGCCCAGGCAGCATGTTCGCGCGAGGAGCCAGAGCCGAAGTTCTTGCCAGCAACGAGAATGCAACCGCCATATTTTGGGTCGTTGAGGACGAAATCCTCGACCACGCTTCCATCGGGACGATAGCGCCAGTCACGGAAGAGGTTGTCGCCAAAGCCCTCCTTGTCGGTAGCCTTCAGGAAGCGGGCAGGAATAATCTGGTCGGTATCTACGTTCTCCAAAGGCAGGGGAACGCAGGTGCTTGTTATCACATCGAATTTCTGTTTCATATGACGAGTCCTCCTTTGCTCAAATCAGTTCTCTCGGGTCAGTAATAACGCCTGTGACAGCGGCAGCCGCAGCTGTGAGCGGCGAACAAAGAATCGTGCGTGCACCAGGGCCCTGACGTCCTTCGAAGTTACGATTGCTGGTGGACATACAGAGTTTGCCGGCAGGCACTTTGTCGTCGTTCATAGCCAGACAAGCCGAACACCCAGGCTGACGAATAGCGAAGCCGGAAGCTTCGAGCACACGATCTATACCTTCCTCACGAATCTGCTTGTCAACAGCCCACGAGCCAGGTACCAACCAGGCTACTACGCTGTCGGCCTTCTGACGTCCCTTCACCAACGAGGCAAAGGCTCGGAAGTCCTCGATACGTCCATTGGTGCAGGCGCCCAGGAAAACGTAATCGATTGGTTTACCCAAGAGACACTCGCCAGCCTTGAACCCCATATACTCGAGAGCTTTTTCGTAGCCCCCCCTCCCTTTGGAGGGGGCTGGGGGGAGGCTTTCTGTTATCCCGATACCCATCCCTGGATTGGTGCCATAGGTGATACGGGGCTCAATATCAGCGGCATCAAACACCAGTTCCTTGTCGAACACAGCATCATCATCGCTCTTCAGCGTCTGCCAATAAGCGACAGCCTTGTCCCAAGCCTCGCCCTTGGGGGCATATTCCTTACCTTTGACATAATCAAAGGTCACAGCATCGGGGGCAATCATACCACCACGAGCGCCCATCTCGATAGAGAGATTACAGAGCGTCAGGCGTCCTTCCATAGAGAGGTTCCTGACCACCTCACCAGCATATTCAACGAAGTAGCCAGTAGCGCCACTGGTAGTCAGCTGGGCCATCAGATAGAGGGCCACATCCTTAGCCGTCACCCCCTTGCCCAACTGTCCGTTGATGGTGATACGCATCGTCTTGGGCTTCTGTTGAAGGATGCATTGTGAGGCCATCACCATCTCCACCTCGCTGGTGCCAATGCCAAAGGCCACAGCACCCATCGCACCATGCGTCGAGGTGTGGGAATCGCCACAGACTATCGTCATTCCTGGTAGCGACAGTCCCTTCTCGGGACCTACAACATGGATGATGCCGTTGTCCTTCGACATCATGCCATAGTGGGTCAGACCAAACTCAGCAGCGTTCCTTGCCAGCGTGTCAACCTGTTTCTTGGAAACGGCATCGGCAATGGGCTTGTCCTGATCGTGGGTCGGTGTATTGTGGTCGGGCATGCAGATGATGTTTCCTGGTCGGAAGCACTTAAGCCCACGACTGCGCAGACCGTCGAAAGCCTGCGGAGACGTCACCTCATGGCAATACAAGCGGTCGATGTAGAGCTGTGTGGGCCCGTCGTCAACGACCTGTACCACATGGGCATCCCATATCTTGTCAAATAATGTATTCATCTATTATTATCGGTATATCGTCAAACGGTACAATTACTATTCCACCCTGAACTTATTGATACAGTCAATATAGGCTTCCACCGAGGCCGTCACGATGTCGGTATTGGCGCCAAAGCCATAATAGAGACTACCGTCGTACTCTACCTGCATGTGCACCTTACCCACATCGTCACTTCCCTTCGAGATGGCCTGGATGGTGAACTCCTTCAGCGTCATCTGCTTCATGATAATCTTCTTCAGCGCTTTGATGGCGGCATCCACAGGACCGTTACCACTCGAAGCAGCCTCGAACTTCTGACCGCTGATATCAAGACCGATAGAAGCGACAGACTTGACGCCCTTACCTGTGGTGACCTGCAGGAAGTCGAGTTTCACGGCATGCTGCTCGGCAGTATCGGCACCAGCCAGCATCAGGATATCGGCATCGCTCACCTCTTTCTTCAGGTCGGCCAACTGCAGGAACTTCTCGTAGATCTTATCGACCTTCTGCTCGTCGCTCACATCGACGCCATAGGTGTGCAGACGATGCTTCAAGGCAGCACGACCGCTACGAGCCGTCAGCACGATGCTGTCGATATCGATACCTACATCCTTGGGATTCATAATCTCATAGGTATGCACGTTCTTCAGCACACCATCCTGATGAATGCCACTGGAGTGAGCAAAGGCATTACGACCCACAATAGCCTTGTTGGGTTGCACGGGCATATTCATCAACGACGACACCATGCGGCTGGTGGGATAGAGTTTCATCGTGTTGATATTGGTGTCGATGCCAATGTTCTTGTGGCACTTCAGAATCATCGCAATCTCCTCCAGCGACGTGTTACCGGCACGTTCGCCAATGCCGTTGATGGTCACCTCCACCTGACGGGCACCATTCAGCACACCCTCAAGGGTGTTGGCCGTAGCCATACCCAGGTCATTGTGGCAATGGGTTGAGATGATGGCTTTGTCGATATTGTCAACATGCTCCATCAGGTACTTGATTTTCTGGCCGAACTCGATGGGCAGACAATAGCCTGTGGTATCGGGGATGTTAACGACAGTGGCTCCTGCCTTGATGACGGCCTCAACAACCTGAGCCAGGAAAGCATTATCGGTACGACCGGCATCCTCAGCATAGAACTCCACATCGTCAACAAACTGACGGGCATACTTCACGGCCCACACAGCACGCTCAACAACATCTTCACGGGTGCTGTTGAACTTGTACTTGATGTGCTCGTCGCTGGTGCCGATACCGGTATGAATACGCTTGCGCTTCGCATACTGAAGGGCTTCCACCGCCACATCAATGTCGCGCTGAACGGCACGGGTCAAGGCACAAATAGTAGGCCACGTAACGGCTTTTGAAATCTCAATCACACTGTGGAAGTCGCCAGGACTTGACACAGGAAATCCTGCTTCAATCACGTCCACGCCCAACTGCTCCAGAGCCTTCGCCACCTGAATCTTCTCTACTGTGTTCAGTTGACAACCGGGCACCTGTTCGCCGTCGCGCAGCGTCGTGTCGAAAATAAACAATCTGTCACTCATTTCAGTTTCTAATATGTCATTATTACGTTAATGTCGTTATCACGAAGAATACGAAAAAGCCTCTCTACACTCGGAAGTGAGAAAGGCTCTGTATTGTTATGAATCTTCAATGTTCTATTGTCAATCACCTGCATACCCCATCACTTCCGACTACATTCGCGCAGTCGAATAATAATAAGGTTGCTAATCAGGTTGAGAGACTTCATGATTCAGTCATTTTCGTTTATCGGCTGCAAAAGTACGCATTTCCGTTGAAACTACCAAACAATTTGTTACTTTTTTTGCCAAAAACATATCAATCTGTAAGAAAACAGCCTTAGAATGTGTATCCGAGCGTCAGCAGCACTTGATGGCGCTTGAAGTCAACATCACATGGAACTGTCGGGTTGTCCACAACCGAACCATCATTGAAGGTGACAGCATCAGCAGCAAAGGGATAGAACGTTCCGTTGGTGATGCTGTACTGATAGGCCAGGTCAACATTGAAATGATCTTTCTTGTAGCCCAGACCACAGGTGATGCGATTGGTGGCCTTCCAGTTGGTGAAGTCGGCTGTTGAGACATAACTGTTGCTCGGTGAGTCTATACTCGTATTCTTGTAACCGTTCTCATTGAACATAGCCGACTGATAGTTATAACCCAGTCTGACGGCCAGCGTGGGATCGGGTTTGAACTCCAAACCCACCTTCAGCAGCGATACGCCCTTGAGTGTTTTCTCGGTGTGATTGTTCATCTCACGGTCAGGATCGGTCTGCTCTTCATCGTAGGAGTTGAAGCGTCCATTGTAAAGACGGGTCGAGGCCGAACTCATGTCGGAGTACTCATAAGAGGCACCGATGGCGATATTGTTGTTGATGGTGTGACCAAGGCTGAGACCGAACTTCCAAGGTGTGTAGTACTTGAACTCATAGATATTGTTCATATTGTACTTCTCATTACCCCAGTTGGTGAAACCGTCACGCTTCAGGTCATTATAGAAATTGGTGTTGTTCTCGCTCTTCACCTCATACCATGTAGGTGTAGAAACGGAGAGACCCACACGGAATGGCGACTCCTCGATAGGCAGGATAATGAAACCAGCCTTGATATCAGCACCGGTGGCATCTATCCAGCGCTCATCCTCGAGGGCAAGCGATGCCTGGTAGTTGCCATTATTATCATAGAAAGCCTCGTCATAGACGCTGTAGCCGTGATAGTTCACATCATGGATACCAACGGTCAGTCCCCAGTAGAAACGGTTATTCACGTTGCCACTGATATTGAAATCGTAGTCGGCTGTCCAACCACGATGAGCACGGTCAAAAAAGTTGTCGCCTGCATAGTCCTCAATAGTATAGGCAGGATTATTGCTGTCGTTCATCGTATAGCCATTGGCCACAGCCTCGTCCATCTGCGTGAAAGCAGTAGAAAGCTCGTTGCCATAGTAGCCCAACCAGGCTCCATTGTATCTCTCCAAGGTATAGTCGCCTACGGCATCCTTGATATACACAACGTTGTTCAGCGACGAGTTGCCCATGACGGCAGCAGCCGAGAGAATCTGGTCGTAGTTCTTGCCCTTGTGGTAGTTGAAGGCGAAGTTCAGATAGGAGTTAGAACCTGTACGTGAGGAATAGACAAAACCTGCCTGATCGAAGCTCATATTGGTCTTTGAGAGGTTGTCAAACTTGTTGACGCCCTGCTGACTGACAGCACCAAACGACAGACCTGCCCATGAGCGACGGAACATGCCGATGCCGGCGGGGTTGGTAGAGATGGTAGAGATGTCGGCACCCAAGGCCTCCATTGCGCCACCCATACCCACATAGCGGGCAGTACCGTTCAAGTCGTTGCCCAACATTCGGGCATTGTCATAAGTATCTTGGGCCATTGCCGTCAGACCTGCCAACAGCATAGCTGATATGAATGTTATCTTTTTCATAACCTTATTATATTATATAGGTGAATATGCTTATACTACGGAATCTTTGTCTTTATCTGCGTCCGCCACTGCGACTGCCGCCGCTGCCTCCGCTACGACCGCCTCCGCCACCACCGCCATAGCTGCGCGATGAAGAGGAACTGCCGCTGCTGTAGCTTCTGCTAGAAGAGCTCGACGAGCTGCCACTACTATAGCTACGTGACGAACTTGATGAGCTACCACTACTGTAACTGCGCGTGCCAGAAGAAGAGCTGCCGCTACTGTAACTGCGTGATGACGAGCGAACGCCTGGCGAATAGGAGCTATTGCTACGCGTGCCCGATGAGGTACGAACGCCAGAATTATAAGTGCGGGTACCAGAACTATAGGTACGACTACCATTATTATAGGTACGCGAGCTGGCTGTTGTCGTACGCGAACCGCTGCCTACCGAACGACCGCCACTATAGGTTGCGCTGCGTCCATTATAGGCCGTACCATGATGGTTGCCGTAACGGTCGCGGGTGCCGCCTGCAATGGTGTTGCGATTGTATCTGCCACTGTGATGGGCATAGCCACCACCATACCATCCACCACCATAGTACCAGGGATGATACCACGAGCTGTAGTAGCCGCGATAGCCCCAACCGTAATCCCAGTACCAGGGATCGTACCAGCCATAGCGCCATGAGCCGTAGTAGCCATAGTACCAAGGATCGTACCAGGAGTCATACCAGGGATAATAGCTGGTATAGTACCAAGGTGAATGCCACGACCATGAGTCATGGGTGGCATCACTATAGCCCTCCCAGTAGGCCTGCGAAGGTGTGTACTCTTCCCAGCGGCTCATCTTCTTGGTGATGGAGAAGTCGCCCACCGAGTCGGGATAGACACCCTGCACACCGTCGAAGCTGATGATGTCGCTGTCGGGCAAAACCTCATAGTCGCTACCACGACGGTTGTAATCGTCAACACTACGCGACGAGCCAACATAGACGGGTTCCGATGTCTCAACAACAGTATAGGAAGACACGGGCTTGGCTGCCGTCTTCTGCTTTTTCGGAACAAAGTACATGTCGTCGTCCTGTGCCATCATCGAGAGCGGCATGGCTCCCAACATGATGAGAAGTAACATCTTTGTTTTCATATCTTTCGTTGTTTTATAGTTTCACGATGCAAAAATAATATAAATTCTACTGCAAATATACGGAAAATCCCTAAACCATGATAGGATTTTCCCTATTTTTATTATTTTTGCAGTAAAAATTAACGAATAAGATGAAGTACTACAAGACAATCTTCCATATTTCGGCACCCGAAGGACTCTTTCAGGATGCCATCGACATCACCTCTGCCTTGGCTGGAGAAGCCGGTTTCGAATCGTTTGAGGACTGCGAAGAGGGACTCTGCGGCTATGTGCAGCAACCACTGTTCGACCGTTCCATGCTGGAGCAACTGCTCAGCGACTTCCCCCTACCCTCCTGCAACGTGACATTCTCTGTTGAGGAGGCTGAGTATCGCGACTGGAACGAGCAATGGGAAGAGGAAGGCTTCGAGCCAATAGTGGTTAGCAGCACGATGCCTGATGGCAGCAACAAGGCGCTGGTGATACACGATGGTCGGCATCTCCCATCAGACAACTCTCAACTCTCAGTTCTCAACTCTCAGTTCTCCATTGAGATTGATGCCAAGATGGCATTCGGCACAGGCACTCACGAGACGACGCGGATGATTGTCGGCGAGTTGCTCAACATGGACCTTTCTGGCAAACATGTTCTCGACTGCGGCACCGGTACGGGCATCCTCTCAATTGTGGCGCTGAAATTGGGTGCTGCTCATGCCACAGGCTACGACATCGACGAGTGGAGTGCCGACAATGCCCGCCATAATGCGGTTATCAACCGTGTGGACGAACGGTTCACCTCGCTCTTGGGCGATGCTACCCTCCTCGACACCCTTACCACTCCCGATGGTTCTCCATCGGGTTTCGACCTCGTCCTTGCCAATATCAACCGCAATATCCTGTTGGCCGATATGCCGCGTTTCCGTCAGCAGATGCGCCCTGGTGCCACCCTCATCCTCAGCGGTTTCTACACGAGCGACGTTCCGCTGTTAACCGAGAAGGCTCAAAGTCTGGGACTGAAGGTCATCAAACAAAACACCGATGACAACTGGACATGCCTTGTCATCGGTGAGCAGTAAGGGGTTTGTTTCAAATTATGGAGATAAAACGCAAACTTTTGCGCATACAATTTTGTATTGTAAAAGAAATGCTGTACTTTTGCGCACTAAATATCGACTAAAACCAGAACAATGAAGAAACAATTCTCCTTCATAGAGAAAGCATCCTTTGTGCTGTGGCCGCTGTTCCTCGTGGTGATAGCGCTGCTGCTGTTAGTCTGCGAGGGCGATTTCCTTTGGAAGGTTCAGGCACTGAACCTGCATCTCGACACGTCGCTTTTCTACCACGAGCTGATGGCTGTGCCTGGCGGTCTGCTGTCATGGGCAGGCACGCTGTTCACCGAGTATTTCTACCACCCCTGGCTGGGCACCACCATCCTGTGTCTGTGGTGGCTGTTGCTGATGTGGCTGGTGAAGCGGGCCTTCCGCATAGATGGCCGCTGGGCAGTGGTGACGCTCATCCCCGTGGCGCTCATCCTGGTCACCATCGTTGACATGGGCTACTGGGTCTATCTGCTCAAGCTCCCTGGCCACGTCTTTGTCACCACCCTCGGCACCACCGTCATCGCAGCCCTGCTGTGGGGCTTCCGCTGTCTGCCGTCTAAGTACGGGCTCCGTACTATATATATAGTGGTGACGACTGCCATCGGCTATCCCCTGCTGGGAGCCTACGCCCTGGGTGGAGCGCTCGTCATGGGCATCTGGCAATGGTATCTGGAGAAGGGGCTCATCATGCGCGTTGTCAACAGCGCCGTCGCCCTGCTGTCCATCTGGCTGGTGCCCCTGCTGTGCTACCAGCACGTGTTCTGTCAGGTCAACAAGATCAATATCTATGCGGCTGGGCTGCCGTTGTATATTACCATAGAAGAGTCCCCCAACTATTATATACCTTATTATTTATTATTGCTCTTCTTCGTGCTTCTGGCAGCCACCTATGGTCTGTGGCAGAAGCTTGGCGAGAAGCCTGCCCTGGGCATGGTGCGCTGGGCAGCCTGTCAGGTGGTGCTGTTGGCTGGTGTTGCCGCAGGCTTGTATTTCAGCTGGTTCAAGGACGAGAACTTCCATCGCGAGCTGGCCATGCAACATTGTATAGACCGTCAGGATTGGCAGGGCGTACTCGAGGAGGCCGCCCTTCAGGAGGACGAACCCACGCGCGCCATCGTGATGATGCGCAACCTGGCGCTCTGTCGCTTGGGCACGCAGGGCAACGACATGTTCAAGTATGCCAACGGCATGAAGCCCTACAATGCCGACTTCCCCATGAATACCCTGCTGGCCATCGGACCCATGATGTACTATCAGTACGGCATGCTCAACTACGGCCATCGCTTCTGCATGGAGATGGGCGTGGAGTATGGCTGGAATCCCCAGTTCTGCGAGCTGCTGGCCAAGTGTGCCGTCATGAACGGTGAGGAGCGACTGGCACGCAAGTACATCGAGATGCTGAAGCACACGCGCTACTATGCCGACCGTGCCCATCATCTGGAGGAACTGCTGGCCCGTCCCGAGTCCATCAAGGACGATCCCGAGATGGGACCCATCACCCACATGCTTCATTATGCTGACAACCTGACGGCCGACCAGGAGCACGTGGAACGCTTCATCATGCGCAGTCTGGCAAGGAGCACGCCCAGCACCGACCCCGTGTTCCAAGAGCAGCAGCTCATAGCCGCCATGTGGATGAAGAACTGGACACTCTTCGAGAAACAGTTCGAGGCCTACATCCAACTGCACCCCAAGGGCCCTGTGCCGCGCCACTTCCAGGAGGCCGCCTACCTCTACTGCTATGAGAACGACAAGGACGCCTCGGCCCTCAACTTCATCGGACAGGACGTCAAAGCCGCCTTCGACGCCTTCGCCCGTCAGCTGACACAGTACGACGGTATGGCCCCCGAGGCTGGCCGAGAAGCCCTCGCCCCCAACTTCGGCAAGACCTATTTCTTTGACTTCTACCTGATGCACTACGACGATGTCATCTAAACTCCCCACGACTATGAGAAAATCATTCCTACATACAGCCCTCGTCACCCTCACCATGAGCGCCATGCTGCTGGCATGCGGAGGGGTGAAGGTGCCCGAGACCTACACGCAGAGCAACCAGCTGCCACAGATCTATCCCGACTATACCAACGTCACCGTGCCTGCCAACATCGCCCCGCTGACATTCCAGATGGACCGTCCTGCCGACGAGATGGTGGCGCGTTTCACCCTGGGCGACAAGGAGTTGCTGTGCGGCTACGACGCAGTACAGCCCGATGCCGACGACTGGCGCGAGCTCCTGGAGCAGGCCCGCGGCAAGGATATCAAGGTCGAAGTGTTCTCATCCACCGACGACCAGTGGACGCGCTACCAGCCCTTCACCATCAGCGTCTCGCCCGACCCCATCGACCCCTATATCAGCTACCGCGTCATTCCCCCCTCGTTCCGCACCTACGAGAACCTCACCATCCGACAGCGTTGCCTGGAGAACTACGACGAGAGCATCATCTACAACAACGCCCTCTGCTCCACTGAGAAAGACGGCCAGTGCATCAACTGCCATCACTACCAGAACTACAACCCGGGGCGCATGCAGTTCCACGCACGCCAGAACCAGGGAGGCACCGTCATAGCCATCGACGGCGACATCCGCAAGATCAACATGAAGAACGACTCCATCCTCTCCGCTGGCGTCTATCCCGCATGGCACCCCACCCTCGACATCATCGTCTATTCCACCAACAAGACCAGTCAGAGCTTCCAGTCCCTCGACCACAACAAGATCGAGGTCTATGACTCCGAGAGCGACCTCATAGCCTACGACATCAAGAAAAACCAGGTAGCCAACATCGAGAACGACCCCAACGAGTTCGAGGTCTTCCCCTGCTGGTCGCCCGACGGCAAGTGGCTCTACTACTGCAGCGCCTACTTCAACCCCGACGACTCCATCGTCACCGACCCCCTGCAACGCGTCGTCAAGTACCACAAGGACATCAAGTACAACATCTACCGCAAGAGCTTCGACCCCGACACCTACACCTTCGGTCCCCGCTGCCTCGTCTATGATGCCGCAGCCATCGACAGCAGCGCCACCCTGCCCCGCATCTCGCCCGACGGTCGCTATCTCATGTTCACCATCGGCCAGTACGGTTGCTTCCACATCTGGCACCACGATGCCGACCTCTGCCTCATGGACCTCCAGAACGACTCCGTGCGCAGAATAAGCACCTTCAACTCGCCCGATACCGAGAGCTACCACTCCTGGTCCAGCAACGGCCGCTGGGTCATCTTCAGCAGTCGCCGCGACGATGGCGTCTTCACCCGTCCCTTCATAGGCCACATCGATGCCGACGGCCGCGAGAGCAAGCCCTTCGAGCTGCCCTCCGCCTACCCCGACTACCACCGTCAGATGACGGGCAGCTACAACATCCCCGAGTTCATGCGCGGTCCCGTTGACATTCAGCCCCAGACCTTCGCCAAGGTCCTCGCCACCGACGGCGAGCCGCCCGTGAAATACGTCGAGAGGCTCAGCAAGTAACAACGCAAGGAGACGCACTTTTCAACACAAACTGACGCATTTTCCTACCGCGTGACTTAAGTCAAAAGGTCGCTCGACTTAAGTCAAAAGGTCGCTCGACTTAAGTCAAAAGGTCTTCCGACTTAAGTCAAAAGGTAGTCTTTTGCGTCACTTCGCATCGCCAGGTGCGTCACTTCATGAGATTATTAGTAATGTGTCTGATCTATTCTGATTATAAACAATGCGGACTGAAGCCTTGTGACTTCAGTCCGCAATTTACTTATAATATAGCGTAGTTTCAGAACGTTGGTTCCGACTCCCCACGCTTGTAGTTTATCCAGCCGTCTGCGTCTTTGACGTAATAGCCTTGAATGCGGAGAGTAGTGGCATCAGCGTAGGCGAAGGTAAGAACACAGGAATAGGCTGTGTACTCCCGACCGGTTTCGTCGTAGGTAGCGCTCAGCTGCAGGCAGTTGCGCTTTTCGCCGCTGTTACCTTCAGGGCTCCAATATCTCAACTGCCATGTCCCCGTGAACGTTCCGCTTAGTCCGAAGTCTTCCCAGTCAGTATATTGTTCTTTGCCGTCGATTGTGACAAGTTTACGGGTTTGCCATTTACGCATTCCCGTCAACGTGCCATCGGCCTGGAAAGTGAGCCGCTCGTAATAACGTTGCGTGTTGCTAGTGTTCTCATAGTGCCATGTGCCAACCATGAATGGTCCATACTGCTCATTCAGCTGCACGGTCTTTTCGTATGCCTCTGGGTCGGCATATCTTGGCTCGTCGCTGCCGCAAGATAAGAATGCGAGGGCGGCTATAATCAGAAAGAGAAGTCCCGCTTGTTTCATAAAGCATCCTCTATTCTTTTGGTTTCGACTTTCAGATATTTTTCCAAGCACTTGACGATTTCGGGGTAGTAGTCGCCAAGCGACTTGTAACGGTTGCGGTGCTTGGAGTAATGGCGCAAGGCTGTAACAAGTTCTGGCATCCAAAGGAAGTCACGGGCTATCTGATCGTACATTTCTGCTTTAATTTGCTCTTCACTGAAACCGTTCTCCTGCATGTAGATGATGACGGCTGCACGGACGATGCTCTCATTGATGACAGTGGGAGCATTTCTGTAGGCTTGGTTGCTCATACCGCGATAGTATCGTTTCAACAATGTCTCACCGATAGCACCGAGCTGGTCGGCATTAGCATCGTATAGAGGATTGACAAAGGAGTGGTTGAACTCGTGAATGAGAGTCGCGGCATAGTCCGTGCCGTTCTCGAAAGTCTTCCCTGTGTTCTCGTCGATGCTATAGCCACAGATGGCAAGGACCTCTTTTGGTTGGCCTGTCAGTTGCCGACTTGGGCCATAGTTGCCGCCGCCATTGGTGAAGCCGACAACGATGCGGAATTGCTCAGTCGGCTCCTTACCGTAGAAACGCGGGTACCAGTCCTGATGGAAGTATTGCATCACGTTCTGCTCGTAAATATGAAGGACAGACTCATAAAAGGACTGATGCTGCGTATAAAAATCATGGAAGCGCGTTTCTATATAGAATGTATTGAGTTGATCGATAAAGTCTTCGATGTCAATGTCCTTCCAACGCTTATCAAGGTCAGTCTGCTCGCCAAGGAACTTGATTCTATCTCCGTCGATGTCAAGATGGATAGCCATGCTCATCACAGCATCATAGCTGATGCCATATTTGTTGCGCAGGCTCTGAAAGCAAGCCACGACAGCATGCTGCTTGTAGGGCGCGAACCACGCCTCCGTATCCTTAGTGTATTGCCCTCCCCTATCCATACAATACTCCCTAAAGCCAGCCGTTCGTGAGAGGATGGCCATTAGTTCCACCTCCTCGGATGCTTCGACCTTAATCTGAGCATTCGCAAATGTCGGTTCTGCCAACATGACCAGTAAAAGTAAGAATCTGCAGTAGTGTTTAATCATATTCATTTGGTTTTTCATACAATTTCTTTACCATCCTTTAATCTGGAAGCAGACGCCGAGGTTGATGCTCAGGCTGTTGATCAGCTTGTTTCTGTAAAGGTGCTTGGAGGTGTCAAAGGCATTGACGAGACAGGACTCGTCACTAACCGATGCCATGAGGCCGAGGTTTGGCGTGATGTGCATCTTGACGCCGAGGCTTGGCGAGAGGAAGAGGCTGATGCCTTGCTTTTTGTTTGAGATGGAGTATTGCTGGTTGGTGCCCACATTCCTGGCATTGAACAGGGCGAAGCCTCCGACGCGCAGATTGACGAAGGGCGAGAACGTGCGGTCGAGGAAGAAATAGTGTGTGCTGAGGAAAACGGGAAGGGCCGAGAAATGGTACTTCTCATGATGACGGTAGCCGATGCCGGCTCCTACGCTGAAGCGTTCGTTGAGGAACTTCTCGTGCAGGTAGTCAACAGAAAAGCCCCCGTCGCCATGTTTGCCAACGCCCTCCGCATAAGACGCATCGAGGACGTTCAGGCAACCCTCTTCAGGCTCAAACGAGGTCTGAGCCTGTACTGTCATGGCGACGAGGGCTAAGAGGATGATGATAAGCTTCTTGTTCAGAGCGCGAATCAGCTGACGGATTTACGACAGGAAGCCGAGCAGGGCACCGGCAGCGACGGCGGAGCCGATGACGCCAGCAACATTGGGACCCATGGCGTGCATGAGGAGGAAGTTGTGGCGGTCGTACTCGAGACCCATATTGTGACTGATGCGGGCTGCCATAGGCACGGCGCTGACACCGGCATTGCCAATGAGGGGGTTGATCTTCTTGTCCTTGGGCAGGAAGAGGTTCATCAGCTTGACGAACAGCACACCGCTCATGGTGGCGATGGCGAAGGCAAAGGCTCCGATGGCGAAGATGAAGACGGTGTTGAGCGTCAGGAACTCGCTGGCCTGCGTGGAGCAGCCTACGGTGAGTCCCAGCAGCACCACGACAACGTCGTTCAAGGCGCTACCGGCGGTCTTGGCCAGACGGGTGGTCTTGCCACTCTCCTTCAGCAGGTTGCCGAAGAACAGCATGCCCAGCAGGGGCAGACCCGACGGCACGATGAAGGTGGTGAGCAGGAGGCCGATGATGGGGAAGAGGATGCGCTCGGTCTGACTGACCTGACGGCCTGGCTTCATCTTGATGACACGCTCTTTCTTGGTGGTGAGCAGTCGCATGAGGGGCGGCTGGATGAGCGGCACGAGGGCCATGTAGCTATAGGCGCAGACGGCGATGGCTCCCATGAGGTTGGGTGCCAGCTTAGACGACAGGAAGATGGCGGTAGGACCGTCGGCACCACCGATGATGGCGATACCGGCTGCCTGGTCGGGCTCGAAGCCGAAGGCCAGCGCCAGCATGTAGGCACCGAAGATGCCAAACTGGGCAGCGCCGCCAATGAGCATCAGCTTGGGATTGGCCAGCAGGGCCGAGAAGTCGGTCATGGCTCCGATGCCCAAGAAGATGAGTGGCGGATACCAGCCCTGGCGCACGCCCTGGTAGAAGATGTTGAGCACGGAGTTGTCCTCATAGAGGCCTATCTCCAGTCCGGCATCGGCACGGAAGGGGATATTACCCAGGATGATACCCAGTCCGATGGGCACCAGCAGCAGGGGCTCGAAGTCTTTCTTGATGGCAAGATAGATGAACAGGGCGCCTACGGCTATCATGATGAGGTTGCCCACCGAGGCATTGGCAAAGCCTGTGTAGGTGAGAAACTCGTTGAAGTTCTGTGATATGAAGTCAAACATTGAATTTTGGAGTTTAGGAGTTTAGGAGTGTAGGAGTTTAGACGATACCTTATCCAATGGTCATCATCACGGCACCTTCCATGACGGTGTCGCCAGCCTTCACATGGATGGAGGTAACCGTTCCGGCATATTCCGACTCAATATTGTTCTGCATCTTCATGGCTTCGAGAACCATCACCACATCGCCAATGCCTACCTTCTGGCCTACCTGCACCTTGACGTCGGTGACGGTACCGGGCAGGGGAGCCTTCAGAGGAGCACCGGCGCCTGCAGGAACTGCGGGGGCAGCAACAGGAGCAGCGGGAGCCACTGGAGCGGCAGGGGCGGCGGGCTGAGGAGCCTGCACACGGGGAGCCGTCATCGTGGGGTGCTTGGCGGCATTGATGGGGCGCTGGAGCTCCACCTCAAAGGGTATGCCATTAACGTTGACCTTGGCAACATTGCCTTCTACTTCGGCGATCTCTACTTCGTAGTCGACGCCTTTCACTTTATATTGATACTTGTTCATTGCTTGTTTATTTTGGAGTTTAGGAGTTTAGGAGTTTAGGAGTTTAGACGATAGATTTGCAGGCCTCTGGGGCGGTAGCAAACTCTACACTCTACATTCTACACTCTACACTATTTAGTGCAACTGTGGAGCTGTAGGAATGCGGGGTGCCGAGTGGTCGGTGGGCAGCACGGGATCGTGGAAATGAGTCATCTGACTGTACTCGTCGTCCCAGCCGGTGTCTTTCGACTTGATGGTGATGACACCGCTCTCCACATCGTGCACATCGTCCTCGTACTGGCGCAGGGCCATGCCGATGACAGCCATGTAGATCTCCATATCGACGCCCTTCTTCTCGAAGCCGTCCTGCATGAGGTTGCCTGTCTTGCGGCCTATCTCGATGGTCTTCTCCACGGTCTTGGTGATAGGCTTGATGGGCTGTGTGTTGACCACCTTCTTGGCGGTGTCGATATGACGCATCAGCATGCCGAAGAGCGAGAAGAACAGCCAGAGGAGGGCCAGACAGAAGAACACGATACCCATCGCCATGATAGCCATCGCAAAACCGTGAGGGTCCTCGCGCTTGAACTTATCGACCTTGCTCTCGTCGGCCTTGATGAAGTTCTCGATGCCTGGAGTAACGTTCTCGGGCTTCTTGAGACTCCAGCGCTGACCATCGCGGGCATAGCTCTCGTTGGGTGCCAGGACGGGCACCGTGACCGAGTCGATGAGTTCCACACCATTGCCATTGTACAAGCCTATCCACACCACGCTGTCAGCATTGACAGGCAGGGAGAGATGCAGCTTGCCCTGATAGGGACTGGAGTTGGCAAAGAGCACCAAGTGCTGACGACCGCCCACATTGGTGCGTTCGTCGCCACTGGGGATTGCTGTCATGAGCTTGATACGCTCGGGTGCCGACAACGACTTGTTGAGGGCGCGCCGGTCGGTGGTAAGATACATGCCGCGCACATTGTAAGTAGTGTACGACACGTTCTCGAGTTCCACCCACGCCTTGTGCTGACCAAACTCATCAACGACGCTGGTAGTATTGTCGGTCATCACCTCGTTGATGACAATGTTCTTGGCTCCCTGGCCAAACAACACACCAACGGAAGATGCCAACAACGCAACAAGCAGAAGTTTGAATCTTTTCATGTGATAAAAAAACGTGTATATTATATAAGTTTCTAAGTTCAATAAGTTTCTAAGTTCAGGAGTTAACGGGAGTTAGCGGGAGTTAGCGGACACCCCCCTACCCTGCATTAGCTGCAGAAGAGGAGGATGATGAGCTGTGCCGTCAGGATGCGCAGGAACATGGACAACGGATAGACCGTCGAGTAGCCCACGGCAGGCGCCTCCTTGGAGCAGATACTGTTGGAATAGGCCAGTGCAGGGGGATCGGTATAGGTACCCGAAATCATACCTGCGATGGTGAAGTAATTGAGTTTGAACTTCAATCGGGCTATAGGACCAACAATCAGAATCGGGATGATGGTGATCAGGATACCCGTGAGCACGTAGAGCAAGCCGTCGCCCTGCATCACGGTTTCGAAGAACCCAGCTCCCGCCTTGATACCTACCGAGGCGAGGAAGAGCACCAGTCCTATCTCACGCAACATCATATTGGCCGAGGTGGTGGTATAGGTTACCAACTTGATCTTATAGCCATAGCGACCGATGAGGATAGCGATGATCAGCGGACCGCCGGCAATACCCAGCTTCATCAGCGGCATACCAGGAATGAAGGGCAGCGAACCGAAGATGATACCGAGGGTGATGCCCACGAAGATGGTTGCCAGATTGGGGGCCTCAAGACGCTTGATGGAGTTGCCCATCTTGTGAGCCACGCGATCGACAGCGTCCTCGGGACCTACCACCATGATGCGGTCGCCTACCTGCAAGGGCAGCGAGGGAGAGGCAAAGATATCCATGCCGTGACGCGTGACGCGCGTGACATTGACGCCATAGACACTCGAGAAGTGCATCTGGCCGAACGACTTGCCGTTGATGCTGGGATTGGTGACGAGGATACGCTTAGAGACGAGTGGCTGGTCCTGCTGCTCGAAGTCGATATCGAGCTTGGGACCGATGAAAGCCATGATAGCCTCCTGGTCGGCCTCGGCACAGACTATCAGCATCTGATCGCCAAGGTGGAACACGGTATTGCGGTTGGGGATGGACAGCTCGCCCTCATGGACGATGCGGGAGACCACAAAGTCGCGGTTCAGGAAGTCGTGAACCTGTAGCATGGTCTTGCCCTCCAGATACTTGTTGGACACCTCCAGGTGCATCTTGTAAGGCTTCTGCGTTGCCTTGGCACCTGCCTGTTCCTCCAGTTGTTCCTCTTCTTTCTCCAGCTTCACCTTGCAGATATAGCGAATGGCTACAATGGAGAGAATGATGCCTACGACAGCCAAGGGATAGGCGCAGGCATAAGCCGAGGCAATGGGAGGCGCATCCTGCTGGTACATGGACGACAGCGCTTCGTTGGCGGCACCAAGACCAGGGGTGTTGGTCACAGCACCATAAAGCGTACCAACCATCATGGGCAGGCTGTTCTTGTCGGACGTGTCGAAGAAAATGTAATAGCATCCGAACATCACAAGGATGTTGAGCAGAATGGCGACAGTGGCAAGCCCGTTAAGCTTGACACCAGCCTTGCCAAAACTCTCGAAGAAGCCCGGTCCCACCTGCAGACCAATCATAAAGACGAAGAGGATGAGACCAAAGTCCTGAATGAAATCAAGGGTCCGTGGCGTTCCTGTAAAGCCGAAATGACCTGCAACGATACCAGCAAAGAGCACGAAGGTGACTCCGAGCGAGATGCCGCAGACCTTAATCTTGCCCAGATAGACACCAACGGCAATGACGACGGCATACAACAGGACGATATGCGGCAGGAAATCGACGTCGGTGAATAGTCTTGTTAACCACTCCATAATCTTTCCTTTTGAGATTAACGTATTGTCTTATTTCTTAAGCGCAGCAATAGACTCCTTGAGTGCTGCTATCTTCTCTTCTGCATCTGACTGCTTCTTGCGCTCAAGGGCTACAACAGCCTCAGGCGCATTGGCAACAAAGCGTTCGTTGCTCAGTTTCTTCAGCACACCAGCAAGGAAACCTTCCAGGTGCTGCAGTTGGGCCTGCATCTTCTCGATCTCGGCGTCCACATCGATGAGGTCGCCCAGAGGAACGGCATACTCATCGGTACCCACCATGAAGGCAGAAGCCGTGGTATCCTTGGCCTCAACAACGGAGATACTGCTAAGCATAGCCATCTTCAGGACGATGTCGTCATAGGCAGCATAGTGGTTTTCGCCCACCACCTGCAACTGCAGCAACTCGCGAGGGGCGATATTCTTCTGGTTGCGAACAGTACGCACGCCAGAGACGATGAGCTTCACCTGTTCCACATCGTTGATGAGAGCGCTATCCTCAGCAGTTAAACCGCTGAGATCCAACTTGTCGCGCATAATGCTGTCGCCAGGCTGACGGTCGTAGAGGGCCTGCCACAGAGCCTCGGTGATGAACGGCATGAAGGGATGCAGCATCTTCAGCAACGTCTCGAAGAAGCGCAGGGTGGCATCATAGGTCTCACGGTCGATGGGCTGCTGCTTGCCATCCACATAGGCAGGCTTCACCATCTCCAGATACCAGCTGGAGAACTCGTCCCAGAACACCTTATAGACAGTCATCAGGGCGTCGTTGATGCGGTACTTGGAGAAGTGATCCTTCAACTCCTCGTTAGCCTGACGCAGCTTGGCATCCATCCAGGCTATAGCAGTCTTATTGACGGAAGAACCGCCAACCACTTCGTCGGCCACCTGCCATCCCTTGACCAGACGGAAGGCATTCCAGATCTTGTTGTTGAAGTTGCGACCCTGTTCACAGAGAGCCTCATCGAAGAGGATATCGTTGCCGGCAGGTGCCGAGAGCATCATGCCCATGCGCACACCATCGGCACCATACTTGTCAATCAGCTCCAAGGGATCGGGACTGTTACCCAGCGACTTGGACATCTTGCGTCCCAGCTTGTCGCGAACGATACCTGTGAAATAGACGTTCTTGAAGGGGTACTTACCCATATATTCCTCACCAGCCATAATCATGCGGGCCACCCAGAAGAAGATGATATCGGGGCCTGTCACCAGGTCGCTGGTGGGATAATAGTACTTGATTTCCTCGTTGTCGGGATTGTTGATACCGTCGAAGAGCGAAACGGGCCAGAGCCATGAAGAAAACCAGGTGTCGAGGGCATCCTCGTCCTGACGCAAATCAGAAAGCTGGAGGTTGGCATTGCCACTCTCCTTGCGGGCCAGCTCAAGGGCTTCCTCAGCGGTCTCAGCAACGACGAAGGTCTCAGATTCTTCGGACTCTCCGGAATTGCCAGGGTAATAGTAGGCAGGAATGCGATGACCCCACCACAGCTGACGCGAGATACACCAGTCTTGAATATTCTCCAACCAGTTCTTGTAGGTGTTGACGTACTTCTGAGGATAGAAGTGCATCTCTCCGTTCATCACGGGAGGCAGGGCGATGTCAGCAAAATGCTGCATGCGCAGGAACCACTGCAGCGACAGGCGCGGCTCGATGGCGGTATCGGGGTTGCGCTCAGAATAGCCCACCTTGTTGGTATAGTCCTCAACCTTCTCCATCAGGCCTGCTGCTTCCAGGTCTTTGACAATCTGCTTACGACAGTCAAAGCGATCCATGCCCACATAGAGGGGCGACTGGTCGCTGATGGTACCGTCGGCATTGAAGATATCGATGGTTTCCAGGTTGTGGGTCTTGCCCAACATGTTATCGTTCTTATCGTGAGCAGGCGTCACCTTCAGACAGCCCGTACCAAACTCTATCTCTACATAGCGATCCTCAATCACAGGGATGACACGGTCCACCAAAGGTACAATCACCTTGTGACCCTTCAGCCACTGGTTCTTGGGGTCTTTGGGGTTGATACACATAGCGGTATCGCCCATGATGGTCTCAGGACGGGTGGTAGCCACCACAGCGTAGTAGCCCTTGGCATCCTTGTGGATGACGTTTTCAGAGTTGAGAGTTGAGAGTTGAGAGTTGAGAGTTTCCGGATCTGCCACATAGTACTTCAGATGGAAAAGGTGGCTCTGCTCCTCACGATACACCACTTCCTCGTCACTGAGGGCGGTGAGAGCCTTGGGGTCCCAGTTCACCATGCGCAGACCACGATAGATGTAGCCCTTACGATAGAGGTCCACAAAGACCTTGATGACGCTCTCGGAGCGCTTTTCGTCCATCGTGAAGGCCGTGCGGTCCCAGTCGCAGGAAGCACCCAGACGACGCAACTGCTTCAGGATGATGCCACCGTGCTCGTCGGTCCACTCCCAAGCGTGCTTCAGGAACTCCTCACGGGTGAGGTCGTGCTTCTTGATGCCCTGCTCGGCCAGACGCTTCACCACCTTTGCCTCGGTAGCAATAGAAGCGTGGTCGGTGCCAGGCACCCAACAGGCATTCTTGCCCTCCATGCGGGCACGACGCACCAGGATGTCCTGAATGGTGTTGTTGAGCATGTGGCCCATGTGGAGCACACCAGTCACATTGGGGGGAGGGATGACGATTGTATAGGGTTCGCGACCATCAGGTTTCGAACTGAAAAGTTTGTTATCCAACCAATACTGATACCATTTGCCTTCGACCTCGTGTGGGTCGTATTTACTTGCAATTTCCATACCTTTTTTTATGCTTTCTTTTTACAGCGTGCAAAGGTACAAAAAAAACTGCGAAAGGAAAAGGGTTTTCTTGATTTTTTTCGCTAAAGATTATTCCTGATACTCGTAGCATCCAAGACCCTTGGCTGTAGAGAGGGAATCGAGATGGAAATCGTACATTAGATTATCCTCATCAACAAGACGGAAATGCTGTTTGCCCTGAATGGAATCATCGGGCGTTTCCCAGCGGATATTGACGAAATTAACAGTATCGTTCTCCACTTGCGGCATCCTGAGCAGGTTGTTTTCAAAGTAGTAGGCAAAGGGAGTGATGCTGTCGCCCTCCAACATCTCGCCCATAACGACATCGTCGGCATAGCCGGTAACGATAGAGCCTGTCATCTGGAAGGCATGCAAGGGATAGGCTTGAGAACCGTCATAATTGGCAAAGCGCAGGGCCGCCCCACGAGCGGCAGAGAAAGGATAGAACTGTCCCAAGGTACAGTCCTTCATCACCACGGCGCCACCACAGACGGAGACGCAGTCACCAAGGGTATTGGTGAACTGACATTTCACTAAATCAACCTGAGAATTATAGGTCAGCAATCCATATCCTTTACAATTGTGTACCACCGACCGTTCCATATAGAGACGCTGCTGATCGCTATTGAAGGCAATAGAGTCGCACACAATGCCATCTTCCGCATTACGTATCTCACTGGATATCAGCTCGTTACCAAACGATGAGGAATGGATGCGGATGCCCCGCCATTGTCCGCTGACACGGTCGTAGGGCAGATAGTCGAACATGTGGTCAAGACGGTCGCCACGCATCAGGGTGTTTTCTGTCTTGAGTGTGCCATAAACATCAACACCTGCCTGATCATGAAAGAAAAGGGTTGTATTCTTGACTGTCAGCGTTGCTGCACTATCAACCTTCAAACCACCATAGACAATAATCGGTTTGGCACTCTCAATCGTGGTATTGCTACTGATCACCCAATCATGCATGAAGACGGCGTCCCAAGAACAGCCTTGAAGAGCAACACGCTGCTCTACCCCACTCTCAAGTGTAAAGATGAGGTCGTCAGAGATCAGTTGCGGTTCGTCTTGTCCGTTTTCAGGAGCAGTCAACTCCACAAAGACATGAATACTGTCATCACGACGCACCTCCAAATCGGTCACAACCGAACCCAACGAATTATCCAGATAGGAACCGTCAACATTCACGCGGAAACCCGTCTGGTTGCCTTGACGCAGACGAACACTCTGAATGCGCACGCCTGCCCTTGAATGGTTATAGACCCAGAAGTCGTAAGTGCGCGAACCCACGGTTGAAAAGACAGTATCCATCTTCACGGAATCGGTAGAAAAAGTCAACGTCGCCGTAGGACTCGTGGTAAACGAATCGTTGTCTGAACAGGCACTTAAACCCGTCAGGACAATCAGCATAAAAAAGAGAATCCGTCTTATCATATCACAGATAAAACGGATTCAATTGTTTTTTATTGCATAAAGCCCTAGGAAATGCTATGAATGTCAAGGAATTCCTAGGCTTTCCTTAATATTACTTGAAGTAGCGCTTCAACAGGCCAGCGAAGCCGGCACCATGACGGGCCTCGTCCTTAGCCATCTCGTGTACGGTGTCGTGGATAGCGTCGAAACCAGCAGCCTTAGCGTTCTTGGCAATACGGAACTTATCCTCACAAGCACCAGCCTCAGCAGTAGCACGCTTCTCCAGATTGGTCTTGGTATCCCAAACGCACTCACCGAGCAACTCAGCGAAACGAGAAGCATGATCTGCCTCCTCAAAAGCATAACGCTTAAATGCCTCAGCAATCTCAGGATAACCCTCACGATCAGCCTGACGAGCCATTGCCAGATACATACCTACCTCACCACACTCGCCATTAAAATGGTTACGCAAATCGTCAATCATCTCCTGTGAAACACCCTCTGGCTTACCGTCGCCAATGCGATGTACAGTAGCATAAGTGGTTTCGCCCTCATCCTTCAGTTCAGAGAACTTGCTGGCTGGAGCCTTACAGATGGGACACTTCTCGGGAGCTGCATCGCCTTCATAGATATATCCACAAACGGCGCAAATAAACTTTTTCTTCATAATTGCTATAAGTTTTTAGTTAATGAAACATTCTGTTTGCAAAGATAAGGATAAAAAAGATACCTACAAAATATTAGGCACGCTTTTTCTGCAATTTAGACAACGTCCACACTAGAATGGCAATCCAACGGCAAAGTGGAAGGCGTTGTCGCGACTAAACTTGGGATGCAACAGGGGATAGTGCTCCTCGTCGTCGGCTTCATAGGCAGGATTGACCGCCTTCATGCCGAGGTCAAAACGCAGGATGAAGTAGTCGAAGTTAAGACGGATGCCAACGCCATAGCTGACAGCCAGCTGACTGGGAAAGTCCTTCAGACGGAATCGTCCACCTGGCTGGATATCGTAGTCGCGCAAGGTCCATATATTGCCAGCATCGACAAACAAAGCACCACCAAGCTTCCAGAATAGATGGGTACGCAGCTCGGCATTCAGGTCGAGCTTCATGTCGCCCGTCTGGTTGATGAAGTTGATGCGTCCATCGCGTTCTTTATACTTTCCAGGTCCCAACGAACGGACACTCCATCCACGAACGCTGTTGGCACCACCTGAGAAATAGCGTTTCTCGAAGGGTAGAACGGTGGAGTTGCCATAGGGATAGGCGATGCCGAAACCCATGTGGAGTACCAACTGGTTGTTCTGATCAAGTCGCAGGGAGCGTGTCAGGTCGATGTCGCCCTTGACATACTGCGCAAACGTGATATTGAACAGGCGATAATGTCCCATATCGTCTTTCTCGGCTTTAAACAAGCGTGAACCCAAAGACAACACATTACCAGAGGTTTCAATATTGGTTTTGACTGCAAAGTTGTTCTTGGCATAGGAATAGCCAAAGGCTATACGTGTAATGAACAAGTCCTCGTAGTTATAGCGCAGAATAGCATTACGGGTTGACTCGTTCTCCAGATACTCGCTACGGAAAGTCGATGATATCCAGGGCATGAACAAGTAGTTCAGGTCAAGCAAGTCAAGCTGGAAACGGTCGTGGCGCTGGGGGTTGTTCCAACGGTAACGCCAGGCTGCCGATAGCAAGCGTCGATGGAACTCAGGACGGTTCTGCAGGTCATACAGCAACGACAGTTCGCTGGTAGCGTTAATTTGTTGACGTACACTGGGACTGATGAAGGGAGCCACAAACCGTGGAAACTGCAGTCGGGCTTGCGCAGAATATTCCACGAAGTCCTGATTACTGTAGCCCTCCAAGCCGCGAATGGCTTCATAAGCACCACGAAACTCGAGTGACAACACCTCGCTGCCTCGAAACAGATTACGGTTCTGATAGGTCAGCGTCGCAGCAGCACCAAGATCACCAGAAGTATTGGTACCTTCAGGTTGGAAGGAGATAGTCGAGGGCTTATTGGTCAACAGCTGAATGTCACAATCCAACGAGTCAGAGCCCTCTACCGGAGCGAAATTGATGTTGGTATATTTGACAGCTTGAAGGCGTCCAAAGTGATTATAGGTATTCTGTAAGCCACTTGACGTATAATATTGGTTATCAGAAAGATGTGTACACTCTCGAAGCACACTTTTACGCAGATGAATATGAGAATCTGAGGGGTTACCACTCGACCATGTGACGTGCCTCATCGTGTAACGCGTGTGAAGAGTGTCGGGCTGGTTGTTCTGGCGGAACAAGCCCAAGTGCAGACGCACATTCACCAGTCGCGAGTTACGTGCTGTATCGGCCTGATAGGTGATGAATTCCTTATGAAAACGGAAGTAGCCATTATCCGTCAGCAGGGTGGTCAGTCGCTTGCGCTCAGCATCCAGTTGGGCCACATTGAACTTCATACCTGAGCGCAACAGTCTGCGAGGCGCATCGTCCTTCAACAGGCTGGCAATCTGTTCGTCTTCGATATCATAGTTGAGATTATGAATGAAATAGGGCTCGCCAGGCTGTAGGACGTAGGTGACGTTCATTTTCTTACCATGATGAACGGTATCGACATGAACATCGGCATGCAAATAGCCCTCGTTGCGCAGTTCCTGTCGCAGATCGTTACATGTAAGCAGCGTCTTTCGCTCGTCATAGATCACGGGCGCCTCACCCATAGAGCGCAACGTGCGACTAATCCATGAGGAGTCACGCCCAGAGAGGGAATAGGTGTAAAGTGGCAACTTCAGCAGCGAGAACCATCGGGTGTTGGGCGTCTGACGCAGATAACCGCTAAGCATGCCTGTGCTGATATCGCCATAGCTGCCTTCAACTTTCAGTTTGGTGCTATTCAGAAGGTAGGCGTCATCGGGAACATAACGTGTTGTATCACACGACGATATTGACATCATCGTAACAACTGTCAAGACACCTATCAGCCACTTTCTCATAATCTGCATGCAAAGGTACAAAAAAAACTCAAATCTCAAATCTCAAATCTCAAATCTTTTTCGTACCTTTGCAACATGATCAGTAAAAATCAATTGAAATTCCACCGCCAGCTGGAGATGAAGAAGTATCGCAGGCAGGAAGGACTCTTCGTGGCTGAAGGTCCAAAGGTGGTTGGCGACCTTCTTGAGGCAGGCTTTGAGGCCCGTCAGATCTATGCCACAAAGGAATGGATTGAGGAAACGGGACATACTGATGCACAAGAGGTTAGCGAAGACGAACTACGCAAATTGAGTTTCCTGCAGCATCCTCAGAAGGTGGTGGCACAGATAGTCATGAAATTCCCAACATGGGAACAGGAAGAGAGTGCGTCACTTACTCGGAGAGAGTGCGTCACTTTCTCGGAGAGAGAGCGTCACTTACTTCTGGCACTCGACGGCGTTCAAGACCCTGGCAACCTGGGAACCATTATCCGCATAGCCGACTGGTTTGGCATCAGTACCATTTACTGCTCGGAAGACACTGCCGACGCCTGGAATCCAAAGGTCGTTCAAGCTACGATGGGAAGCATCGCGCGCGTGAACATTATTTATTGTAATTTAAGAGAACTGATAGAAAAGGCAGATATACCTGTGTATGGCACCCTACTCGACGGCAACAACATCTATGAAGAGGAGTTGTCAGAGGAGGGTATCATTGTGATGGGTAACGAGGGCAACGGCATATCGCCCCGTATCCGTGAGCTCATCACGCACAAGCTACTGATTCCAAGATACCACGAAGGTGCTGAGAGCTTGAACGTAGCCATAGCCACAGCTATCACATGCGCAGAGTTCCGCAGACGTTTCCACTAAAGAATCTTCTGTACAATGACAGCCGGCTGATAGGACTGACCGTCATAGAGCCAGTCAGCAAGCTGTTCTGAAGACACAAAGCCCTGCTTGGCAAACAAGGCAAGCGAAGCTTCGTTGGAAAGTGCGATAAAAGCATACAACTGGTGCAGATGGATAACTTGACGCGCATAGTCCACCATTTTCTCAAGAGCCTTCGACGCATAGCCTCGACGACGATAGTGCTTGGCAATGATGATGCCCACCTCAGCGCGTAGGTTTCGAGGGTCAAAATTCATCAAGTCTGCCAATCCGATGGGGGTACCATCCTCCAGTTCAATAATCAGTCGTACCTGTTTGTCAGTATAGATATCACCCGACGAACGAGCCACGAAATCGTGGAGCACATAGCGCGAATAAGGCACGTTGGTGGTGCTGACGCCCCAGCTATCGGGATCATTCTCTATGCGATAAAGCAACTCCAGGTCTTCTGGCTCCATTGCACGCAGGCAAACAGATGATTGCGGATTCGTCATTTGATGATATCATTGGGGGTGATAAGTAAGTTCTTCGAAGGATAGAAAGTGCCAATCAAAGCCTTCTGCGATTTCTCGGCCTCTGTGATAACATGATTAAATGATGCGCTTTCTACATCATAGACCTCACAATAGGGTAAGCTTTGCGCCTCAGAAGCCATCGTCAGCCCTTTGCGATTGGCAAGTTTTATAAATTTCTTTTTCGTTGCCTTAGGGCCGCGATACACATAAACCATATCCACGTGACGTTTCCTGTCGAAGCCCAAAGATGTGCGCATCTTATCAGTCAACATAAAGATAAGTGCTATGAATGCACGGAAATAGATAGCCATCTTGATGGGTACTGTAACCAAGAATGAGAGGTGATTGTAATGCTTGCGGAAGAAGATGAGCATCGCATCATAGAACACATGCACATAACGATAACTGGACCTGATTGTTGACTCACCTTTGTAATGGACAATACGTGCAGGAACATACCAATTTTCATAGCCTCCCTTCAGTATGCGATACGACAAGTCAATATCCTCGCCATACATAAAATAATCTTTATCGAGCATACCCACAGCATCCATAGCTTCACGGCGTACCATGAAGAAAGCGCCGCTGACAGCTTCTATACAGGCTGGCTGGTCCCACGACAGGTGACTCATATAGTAGCGTTTTGAAAAACCCAGCATCTTCAGCAGCGACACCCATGGCGTAGGAATGGCCCTACGCGACTCTCTAGCTAGTGTACCGTTGGAATTGTGCATCATCGCCCCCACTCCACCAGCCTTAGGATGGGCATCCATAAACTTGACAGCCTGTTGCAAGGCATCCTCGCTGACAAAGGTATCAGGGTTGAGCAGTAGCACATACTCACCCGTTGACTGACGGATAGCGATATTGTTAGCACGTGCAAAGCCCAGGTTATGTTGACATTCGATGAGTGTAATCTGCTTAGCAAATTTTTGTCTGAGATAGTCAACTGAGCCATCTGAAGAAGCGTTGTCAACAACGAATATCTCACTTTCCATACCTTTCGTAGCACGGAAGACGCTCTCCAAACATTGCTCAACGTAGTAGCAAACGTTATAGTTGACGATGACGACAGTCAGTTTCATGCTTCCAATTCTGATTTACAACGACTCATGGTTGGCAGGATGAACGGCATCGTCAGCAGACAGACAATTGCCAGATAGCCGAAGGCAGGTTCAAAGCCAAAGAAGTAGTACAGCATCGTGTTGATAACCAACAGGTCGCCTATCAGCAACATGCGAATAATGCTCCACTTCAATAGCGCAGGTTTACCCTCCATCTTGATTTCAGAAGCCACCTTCGAGAACTTAAACAGACGCAAGCCTGCTGGGATACTTGCCAGTGTTGTCAGAATCATCAGCGTGGAAACAATAAACAACGTCTGACTATCTACATTCGAGACAAATGCCAAATCGACGTTCATCCAGTCGCCAAGGATATAAAGTACACCTGCCGTCAATAGCTGAAGGCAGAAGATGGTCATCAATATGTTACGAATTCTTTTCATTTCTTATATAACTATTTTCCATCAAAGGGGGTTCGATTCAATATGGATCGTCCTAATGTCACCTCATCGGTATATTCCAGTTCGTTTCCTACAGCAATACCACGGGCAATGATGCTGATCTTCACATCAAAAGCGGCTAGCTTGCGGAAGATGTAGAAGTTGGTAGTGTCGCCCTCCATCGTAGAGCTAAGCGCCAGTATCACCTCCTTAACTTCACCTTCTGCCACGCGCTGTACCAATGAGTCTATCTCAAGGTCGGAAGGGCCAATACCGTCCATCGGTGAGATGAGTCCTCCCAACACGTGGTAAAGTCCCTGAAACTGCTGGGTATTCTCAACAGCCATCACGTCCTGAATATTCTCCACCACACAAATTGTCGATGCATCGCGACGTTTGTCAGAGCAAATCGGACAGAGGTCGGTATCGCTGATATTGTGGCAAGAGCGACAGAACTTCACCTCGCGTTTCATCGTTGCAATAGCATCGGTAAACTGCTCAACATCGGCCGTATCCTGACGTAACAGGTGGAGCACCAGACGAAGAGCCGTCTTGCGCCCAATACCTGGGAGTTGTGAGAACTCCTGTACCGATTTCTCGAGTAGTCGTGATGGGTATTGTTGAATCATTGTCTTTGTCTTTTACTTATGTGACCTATGGGACTTATGTGGCCTAAAGCTTATATTTCACTAAGTTCGAGCCAGCGCATCGACTTTTCATCAAGCTCGTCGTTGAGAACAGGCAGACGCTTGCTCAGCATTGTTATCTCTTCCACTTGTGTAGTACCACCACAAAGGGCTTCTTCTATCTGTTTCTTCTCGGCTTCGAGGGATGCGATGTCTTTTTCCAACTGTTCCATCTCGCGTTTCTCCTTAAACGAGAGCTTGCGACTGGTATGACAGGTTTGAGTAGAACGATTACTTTGACTAGTACTACTATTTTGACTGGTGTTACTACTTTGACTATTACTGATAGAACTCTTTGGCTGCAAAGCCTGCCATTCACGATACTGGGTGTAGTTACCAGGAAAGTCTTTTACCTCGCCCTGCCCCCTGAACACCAACAGATGGTCAACCACCTTATCCATGAAATAGCGGTCGTGGCTTACCACAATGACACATCCAGGAAAATCTTGCAGGTATTCCTCGAGAATCTGCAACGTGACGATATCAAGGTCGTTGGTAGGCTCGTCGAGCACCAGAAAGTTGGGGTTGCGCATCAGCACAGTACAAAGGTACAGTTTGCGCCGTTCACCACCAGACAACTTATAAACATAGTTGTGCTGTTGTTCGGGGGTGAAGAGGAAATGCTGCAGGAACTGTGAAGCCGAGAGGTGTCGTCCAGAGCCCAAATCTACATATTCAGCTATATCGCGCACCACGTCAATGACCTTCTGCTGCTCATCAAACTTCAGTCCTTCTTGCGAGAAATAGCCGAAGCGCACTGTATCGCCAATGACAATTCGTCCACTATCGGGTTGCATCTCACCCAGCAACATCTTAAGGAAAGTAGTTTTGCCTGTGCCGTTGTTGCCAACGATACCCATTTTCTCGAAACGCGAGAAGTTATAGTAGAAATCCTTAAGGATAATTGTCGAGGGTTGAAACGCTTTTGAAATATACTGACACTCGAAGATTTTACTGCCTATATAGACATTCGAGGCCTTCAAACGCACCTGACGCTCTTCAATCCTTGCCTTTGCCACACGCTCCAACTCATAGAAAGCATCCTCGCGATACTTGGCTTTATGTCCACGAGCCTGCGGCTGACGACGCATCCAGTCGAGCTCCGTTCGATACAGGTTATTGGCTCGGACAATCTCAGCACGTCGATTGTCGATACGTTCCTGACGTTTCTCCAAATAATAGGAGTAGTTGCCACGATAAGTGTAAATCGTCTGATCATCGAGTTCAAGGATGACTGAGCAGACACGATCCAAGAAATAGCGGTCGTGGGTGACCATCAACAGGGTCTTATTGCCACGTTTCAAGAAGCCCTCGAGCCATTCAATCATTTCAAGGTCAAGATGGTTGGTAGGCTCGTCGAGAATCAGGAAGTCGGGCTCGAGAATCAGCACATTAGCTAATGCTACACGTTTCTGCTGGCCACCTGATAGCTGACCCATCGGCTGTCCGAGGTCACGAATCTTTAACTGAGTAAGTATTTGCTTAGCCTTGAGTACCCGTTCCGGGTCACCTTGATGATTAAAACAAGCATCAAGAACACTTTCTTCAGGTTCGAAACGGGGTGATTGTTCCAAAATGCCCACTTTGAGGTCACGACGGTAGATAATGCTACCTTCGTCGTAGCCCTCCTTACCCGAAAGGATTGACAGTAACGTTGACTTGCCCGTACCGTTTTTGGCGATGAGTCCTACCTTCTGACCTTCGGCTATAGAGAAACTGATATCCTTGAACAGCAACAGCGAACCAAACGATTTCGTAAGGTTTTGTACGTCAAGGTATGGATTCTCGCGGGCCATTCTGAATGCAAAGGGGTAATTGGGAGTGAGAAGCTATAACGACTTATTGATCTGTTCGATATAACCAAGCACGTCGTCCCTACCCTCACGACTCTCTGCCGAGGTCACGAAATGGGGCGGCATTTCCTCCCAAGTTTCCATCATCTTCTTTTTGTAGGCTTCAACATTGGCACGAACCTTAGCTGAGGTCAGTTTGTCGGCCTTAGTGAATACAATGGAGAATGGAACACTCGACATACCCAACCAGTTCATAAACTCGAGATCGATGGCCTGGGGTTCCAAACGAACGTCAATGAGCACAAACACATTCACCAACTGTTCGCGACCAAGAATATAGCCACGAATCATCTGATCAATTTTCTGCACCTCTTTCTTGGAGCGCTTGGCGAAACCATAACCAGGAAGATCAACAAGATACCACTCCTTATTTATTATAAAATGGTTGATAAGGAGTGTCTTGCCTGGTGTTGAAGATGTCTTCGCCAACTTCTTGTTGCGACAAAGCATGTTGATAAGGCTCGACTTGCCAACATTGGAACGTCCAATAAAGGCATACTCGGGCTTAGTGTCCCTAGGACACATCGACACCATTGGTGAAGAAATCGAAAACTCAGCAGTTTTTACTTCCATGATTGGGATTAGCTGTTGACTTTACCTGATGCGATCGAGTGAGCGTACCAGCTTTTCATCTTTGATAATACCCTGACGAGCCAGAAACAGCAGCAAAACAGCCAACATAGGTAACGCATCCTGCCAATGCAGCTGAACACTACCAGACAAATTACGATTTCTGACAGCCAACAGCACATACCACAATACAATCAGAAACATGGTGCAAAGAGCAACCAACGCCTGACGCTTGCGGTTTTTGTAGAGAAAGATGTTACCTAAAGCCATTATCACCGTGACAATGAGTACAGCCAGCATGACCCACGTTCCCGTGTTGGCAAATGCTGCAATACCCAAGGCTATGGCCGATAGGAGCAAGAAAATGGTTTGCTTGCGTTGAATCATAGCAAAATAGTCAGCTTCGTTGGAGGTTAAGCATCAAATTCTGTGCCCTCAGCGTCTGTCTCCTTAGAAGGATCGCGGAAATAGACCTTGCCATCAACGAACTCCTGAGTAGCCAGCAGTGTGGGCTTGGGTAACTTCTCGTAATAACGAGAGATCTCTATCTGCTCACGGTTCTCAAACACCTCTTCCAACGAATCGTTATAACTGGCAAACTCTGCAAGTTTCTTAGAGAGGTCTTCCTTAATCTGAACACTAATCTGATTAGCACGCTTGGCAATGATTGCCACGCTCTCGTAGATGTTGCCTGTCTCATCGCTGAGATCCATAATGTTGCGCGTCACAGTATTGACTGGCGCTTTTGACTTTTTGTAATCCATTTTGTTTATTATCTTTTTGGTTTTTTCTTTCTAATGATTCCTTATGAGTCCAAGGGGACTTTTGTTACTGAGGGGCTATGGGTTAGTCACCAATCACCTTCTTACATTTGGAGATGAACTTATTAGCTATCTCACAATTCTTCGAATCAGGATATTCGTTTAGGAAACCATAGCACTCATCCTCGGCATCACGGTAACGTTCCAACTGTTTGTCTTGACTGGAATTCTCTGCCAGTTCAAACTTACTCTTCATGATGAGCACGGCAAAGTCTTCACGCCACTTCGTTGACGGATAGGTTTTCAAAGCATTCTGAGCCGTGATGATAGATGCGATATAGTTGCTCTCGTTGTTCGAGTTGATATTACCAAAATAGCCACCCAGGTTGTAATAGAGCTGGGCAGACAGCAACTCTTTCTGAACCAATTTATCCTGTAGTTCAAAAAGACGTTCGGTAGCTCTTTTACGTAAAGGTGATGAAGGATAAATGTCAATAAACTGCTGATAGGCATTGATGGCTCCCATTGTCGGTGTCTGATCAAGACGGGGCTCAGGAGAACTTTCAAAGAGTGACTGACCGATGTAGAACGAGGCATGCTCAGCATAATGGCCACGCGGATAGCTTTGATAGTACTTTTTAAAAGTAGCCGACGCCGACTCATAGTCACCGCTCATATATTCAGCCATAGCCAACATATAGAGCGACTCTTGCGCCTCATCAGTACCCTTCTTCATCGTAATCAAGTCTTGAAGAAGGGTGACGGCACGCTGATATTTGCCTTCAGCAAAGCATTGCTTAGCAAACTCATAGCGATAATCGTAGTCCTGAGACTTGAAAACTTTATTAAACTCACCAGCGCAACTGCTTAAAAACAGCACCATCGTGAGCATGATATAGACATATTTTTTCATGCGCATAAGAATTAGCGTGCAAAAGTACTCATTTTTGCCCAAAAAACAAAGGGTTTATATATTTTTTAACCACTCAAGTGACATATTTCACAGATTATTTGTAATTTTGCAGCCTTATGAAGTTCAAACTGACATCAAAATACAAACCAACAGGTGACCAACCCGAGGCCATTCGCGAGTTGACAGATGGCGTGAAAAGAGGCGACCGAGCTCAGGTTTTGCTGGGTGTGACAGGCTCTGGCAAGACGTTTACTATTGCTAACGTCATTCAGAATGTCGAGCGACCGACACTCATTCTCTCGCACAATAAGACGCTGGCAGCACAGTTGTACGACGAGATGAAGGGATTCTTTCCTGACAACGCTGTAGAGTATTATGTCAGTTACTATGACTACTATCAGCCCGAAGCTTACCTACCCCATACAGACACCTATATTGAGAAAGACCTTGCCATCAACGAGGAGATTGACCGTCTGCGACTATCAGCTGTATCAGCCTTATTGTCAGGCAGAAGGGATGTCATTGTCGTATCTTCGGTATCGTGTATTTATGGTATGGGTAGTCCTAACGCCCTTTCCGACAACGTTATCGAGATACGTCAGGGGCAGGCCATCGACCGCAATGTTTTGTTAAGAAAACTGGTGCAGTCACTATACGTTCGCAACGACTTGGAACTACAACGTGGAAACTTCCGCGTAAAGGGCGATACGATTGATATTTATATGGCTTATAGCGAGAAAATTCTGCGTGTGACTTTCTGGGATGATGAAATTGACACCATCGAGGAGCTCGACCCCGTCACTATGCTAAGAATGGGACGTTATGCCGATTACAAGCTCTATCCCGCTAACCTCTTCATGACCACGCAGGAACAGACAAACCGTGCCATCCACGATATTCAAGATGATCTTTTAAAGCAGGTAGAGTTCTTTCAGGAACTGGGTGATGACATCAAGGCACAGCGTATCAAAGAACGTGTTGAGTATGACATGGAAATGATCAAAGAACTGGGGCATTGTTCAGGTATAGAGAATTATTCACGCTATTTTGATGGTCGTAAGGCAGGCGAACGTCCCTATTGCCTGCTTGATTTCTTCCCAGACGACTTTCTGTTAGTTATTGATGAAAGTCATGTCAGTGTACCTCAGATAGGAGCAATGTATGGTGGCGACCGCGCCCGCAAGACCAATCTCGTGGAATATGGATTCCGTTTGCCTGCAGCATTTGACAATCGTCCACTAACTTTCGAAGAGTTTCAGCAGAACACAGGTCAGACTATCTATGTATCAGCCACACCTGCCGATTTTGAACTCAACGAAGCAGAGGGCATCGTGGTGGAGCAAGTGATAAGACCTACCGGATTGCTCGATCCAGAAATAGAGGTAAGACCCTCAGAGAACCAAATAGATGACCTATTAGAGGAAATTCGCGTCAGAATGGAACGGAAAGAACGCACTCTGATTACCACTCTGACCAAACGAATGGCTGAGGAATTAAGCGAATACCTGCTGAATCATAACATACAGACTGCCTACATTCACAGTGACGTAGCAACGCTTGACCGCGTACAAATATTGGAAAAATTACGACAAGGCGAGTATGATGTACTGGTTGGTGTAAATCTGCTACGAGAGGGACTTGACCTGCCAGAGGTTTCTCTTGTAGCCATCCTCGATGCTGACAAGGAAGGCTTCCTTCGTTCACGTAGAAGCCTCATTCAGACAGCTGGACGTGCAGCTCGCAACGTCAATGGAAAAGTCATCATGTACGCCGACACTATTACCGCTTCGATGCAGATGACCATAGACGAAACTAATCGACGTCGAGCCAAACAATTACATTATAACGAAGAGCATCATATTACTCCAACTCAAATAGTTAAATCGCTTCATTCAAGTCTTTCTAAAGACTCATCACCAGACCTTAAAGAACTACTCAAACCACAGCTTTCAACACTCACGCCAGGGCTCTCAACTATTGCTGCCGACCCGATTGTCGAGCGTATGACCCGACCACAGATTGAGAAACTTATAGCAGAGACCACACGCCGAATGAAAGAGGCCGCCAAACAACTCGATTTCCTTCAGGCCGCACAATACCGTGACGAGATTATCCGATTACAGAAAGAACTTGAACTCAAGTAAAAATAACGACATATATATTACATTACACCAAATGATTATTTGGGGGATATGTTAAATATGTATAATGCTTTGCATAAACATGGTATTGTGTATTACAAGGTACTATAAAATTACTTACCTTTGCAGCGGATTAAATAAACAACACTGCAAAAATGAACATTGAAAATGCAAAATCACAGATGAGAAAGGGTATGCTGGAATACTGCGTACTGCTACTCTTGAAACGTCACCCTTCCTATGCCAGCGACATCATTCAACAGTTGAAGGATGCCGAGTTGCTTGTAGTAGAGGGAACACTCTACCCATTACTGACCCGTCTGAAGAATGACGGACTACTGGTCTACCAATGGCAAGAATCCTCACAGGGGCCGCCACGGAAATATTATGCCTTGAGTGAAGTGGGCAAAAAATTTCTTGAAGGGTTAGATGGAGCCTGGACAGAGCTGTCAAACACAGTAGGATATTTAAAGAATTTATAATATTATAATAAGGTATAAGAGTTTAATTGTATAAAGTATTAAGGATTATGAAAAAGAATATTACCATCAATCTGTGCGGTCGTCTATTCCAAATAGATGAGGATGCTTACGAGCTACTGCAGCAATACATCAATTCACTGCGTTCGTCGTTTGGTTTACAGGATGGCGGCGAGGAGATTGTTGACGACATTGAGACTCGTATAGCCGAACTGTTCGATGAACTGAAGAGCAATGGCATAGTGGCAATCACTATTGACCACGTCAAGGACATTATCACACGCATAGGCAAGCCCGAACAACTTACAGGCGACGAGGAGCAGAAGGAAAAGAAAGGTGATGCCTGGGACAATGCCCGTACAGCAGCCAAGGGATTATATAATAATGTACGCACGAGAACAGCAGGCAAAAAGCTATTCCGAAACCCTAATGATAAAATGGTAGCTGGTGTCATGTCGGGATTGGCAGCCTATACTGGTACTGATGCCACTTGGTGGCGACTGGGCATGGTCGTGTTTACAATGTTTTATGGTGTGGGAATACTGGCCTATATCATTTTGGCAATCGTACTGCCTCAGGCCAACCTTCCAGAAGAGAAACTACAGATGCAGGGTATCGATGTGACGCCGCAGAATCTGGCAGGTGCCGTAATGGACCACGGTGAGCCTGTACGTCAACATGAAGGCTGGCTACGCGAGGCTTTCTCCATCGTAATGAAACTTGTCGTCGGATTCTTCATTGTCATTCTGATTATCGTTGCCTTCTCACTTGCTCTTGCCCTGTTGGGTGTAATACTTGGCGGCCTCTTTGCGTTGCTCATGCCCGCAGCTGACATAGCGACGTTGCCATTTGTTATAGGAGACGTTAGTTTTGGAGAACTTTGGTACAACCATACTATCATGTTTATCGGACTCATGCTGTCAGTATTGACAGTACTGTTCATCCCTGTTTATGCCATTGTTCACATTTTACTATCTTACACCAAGAAGATAAAGCCCATGGGAACAGTACAACGCATTATATGCATCGTGCTGTGGATGATAGCATTAGGCTGTGCCATCAAACTGGGATACATCCTTATATAACTGCCACCAAGGCAGAAACACACCAAGCGACGATGGTGGTGTAGGCCGCAGTAAAAAGGGCCCACCGCCATCGTCCTGTTTCATTCTTGATGGCTATAATCGTAGCCAGGCAAGGAAAATAAAGTAGGATAAATAGCAGATATGCATAAGCCGTCTGAGGTGTCATTCCGTCAGACGTCATAAGCTGATGCATGCGAGTGTACTTACTGCTGTCGTCACTAAACGAAGAGTCATCGGCATAGGAATCATCATCGGTATAGAGCACACCTATTGTGGAGGCGACAATCTCTTTGGCACCCACACCGGCAATAAGACTGACATCAAGTTTCCAGTTGAAGCCTTGAGGTGAGAAGACTGGTTCGATAGTTTTACCCATACGACCAATATAGGACTGTTCCAACTGCTGCTGACGAGATATCTGATCGTTGTGCGGGAAATAACCTAGAGCCCATACGATGATGGAGGCAACGAGGATGATGCCGCCCATCTTCTTCAGATATTCCTTACCCTTTCCCCATGTATGACGGCTGATGGCCTTAACTGTAGGCATACGATAAGGTGGCAGCTCCATGACAAAAGGTGTATCCTCGCCTTTGACAACGAACACTGAGAACAACTTGCTAGCAATGATGGCCATAAGGATACCGACAGCATAGAGCGAAATCATAACCCATGAACGCCATTCAACGGCAAAGAATGTACCAGTAATCATAATATATATAGGCAGGCGCGCTGAACAAGACATAAAGGGCAGTATGAGCATCGTGATAAGACGCGAACGTCGGCTTTCGACAGTACGGGTGGCCATAACCGCTGGTACATTACATCCAAAACCCATAACAAGAGGTATGAAAGACTTGCCATGAAGCCCCATTTTGTGCATCAGTTTGTCCATTATAAAGGCTGCACGCGACATGTAGCCCGAGTCTTCCATAAATGAAATGAAAAAGTAGAGGATCAATATCTGGGGCAAAAACACGATAACAGAGCCTACACCGCCTATAACGCCATCAATAAGCATAGACTTTAGCGGTCCTTCGGTCATGACACCACCCAACCAACCTCCCAGCCATGATATACCCGCTTCAATCCAGTCCATAGGATACTGGCCCAAAGTGAACGTGACATGAAACATGACAAAGAGAATAAGGAAGAAAATGGGAAAACCAGCATACTTATTACTCAGAACGGCATCTATCATATGGGTGGCACGGTAGGTGTCAGCCTTGGTACCCTCAACAAAACACGCTTCCTTCAGTGCACCGCTAATGAAACCATATTTGGCATCCATAATAGCAGTCTCAGAATCAACACCCATCTCTTCCCGAACTCGTTGCTCAGCATTGGCACGTGCCTCGAGAACAGCTTTAGAGTCCTCACCAGCTTTCGCAGCAACGTACTGTTCAATATCATGGTCATGTTCTAAGAGCTTTAATGCCAGATAGCGCGTACTGTATTGACTATGTATCTCTGTATTGGGTTTCAGGAACTGCTGTATATGGCGTATTCCATCTTCTATTTCGTGTCCATAGTTAATGTGGAGGTGGCGTGATTGCGCGTTTGCGCCCTCATAGACCTGGATGACGGTACGAAACAAGTCCTTCACACCCATGCCACTCTTAAACGAGGTGGGTACAATAGGCATACCCAGCAAGGTAGAAAGCGTTTCAAGGTTAACACGGTCACCACGGCGTTCAAACTCATCATACATATTCAGTGCCCCAACCATCCGCAGGTCCATATCAACCAGCTGAGTTGTCAAATAGAGGTTACGCTCAAGGTTTGAGCCGTCGATGACATTGATAACCACATCGGGCATTTGCTCACTAAGGTGCTTCCTGACAAATAGTTCTTCGGGCGAATAGCACGACAACGAATAGGTACCAGGAAGGTCCACAAGATTAAAGTCGTAACCATACATAGAAGCATGGGCCACAGTGGAGCCAACAGTAACGCCACTATAATTACCCACATGGGCATGGGCACCCGTAGAATAATTGAAAAGTGACGTCTTACCACAGTTAGGATTACCGATGAGCGCAACGTTGATGGTGCGTCGCTGGTCCATAGCCACATGGTGCAGAAAGTCGCCGTCATGCCGACTAGTCAGCGTTTTGAAACGTGTAGACTCAATAGCAGTATCACCTGGAACCACCTCAATCATTTCGGCTTCCTGTCTACGAAGGCTTACCTCATAGCCCATCAGACGATATTTAACGGGGTCTTGAAGAGGCGCATTGAGTAACACCTCAATAGGTTGTCCTTTGACAAATCCCATCTCAATGATACGCTTGCGAAAGCTACCGTGACCCAACACCTTCACGATAACACCCTTTTGACCTGTATTCAGATTTGACAGTCTCATAATGGCAACAAAGGTACGGTTATTCAGGCAAAACCGCAATACCTAAAAATCAGTATATCAGGACATGTTCCAACCATAGGATACCTAATCCTATGAACCAGCCGAGAAGAACTTTCGGCATAATGTTACGGATATACCAACCTAGTTTAACATGCTCCATGCGCATCAAAGCTATACCGCTGATACTGCCCACCGTAAGCAGACAACCACCAACGGCAGTACAAAAAGCTAGCACTTTCCAATAAATACCGTTCATGGCGTAGTCGCCAACTGACGACTGGAACAATGTAATGCCCGAAACGGCAATAGTAAACGAATCAACAAGACTGCTCAGAATACCCGCAATGGCTCCAATAATCCAAACATTGCCGATAGTGCGATCGAACCACTGGGCAACATCTCCCAACACACCGGTTTCAGCAACGGCACCTATTCCCAACATGATACCCATCACAAACAGAATCTGCTGGATATTACCATACTGCAGGATACGCGGCACACGACGCTGAGACATTTGGTCTGCATCATAGAGCTTGCGGTTAAAAGCCTCGTTGACAACCCAAAGGACGCTCAACACACAAAGTGCACCAAGGAACGGTGGCAGTTTGGTGATGCTCTTGAACGTAGGGATGAACCACAGACCACCAATGCCCACAACGAACATCATGAGACGCTGCCAGGAATTCAGACGCGTATCGTTGCCACGATAGGGAGCAACGCCCCACTCTATATCAAGACGGCCAGGCAGTTCCCTACTGATAAGACAAGTAGGGATAATCCAGGCAGCCAATGCCGGCAAGAACAAGAAAGCAGAAAAATTAGTGGCAGTGATACTCTCATTTCCCCAGAGAATCAGTCCTGTAGTGTCACCAATCACAGTAAAACACCCGCCACAGGTTGCTGCCAACAGAATGGCAGAACCTATCAGCATGCGCTGACGGCGGTTTTGTACGATGTTGCGCATCAACACCAGCATCACCACTGTTGTTGTCAACGTGTCGAGATTAGCCGAGAGAATGAAAGTTGCAAGTGTAATAGTCCACAACAGGCGGTTGGGATTGCGTGTACGAATCCACGATGCGATAAAGTCGAAACAACCATTGTTGTTCAGAATCTCAATAATCGACATGGTGGCCAGCATGAAAAGGACAATAGCAGCTGCCTGTCCTACATACTTCAAAAACACATTCTCATAAATGAAATATTTGACTGGCTCGCTCTGTCCTGGATGCTGAGTCAAATACTCGGCATAAGCATTAGGATGCAACTCTGCAACGAAACCAGAGCCCCAACATACATAGAGCACCCACCCTATTGTGGCAAGAAAAACAGCGATGGCCGACTTATTGACACCCGTTAGATGACCTGTAGCTATAAGCAAATAGCTAAAGACCAACATTGTAATAATAATGAGTGTCGTCATAAAGTCTGCTCTTACTATAAAAGATTACTTCTTTTCTTCAGCCTTCACCTCAGACTTCTTGTAGCGGTTGTTCAGACCTACAGCCACATCATGAGTAACATCATACTTAGGATTAAGCTGCATGAGGACAGAACTGTTCAGGATAAGATCAAACTGTTTCTCCTCCTGATAAACCTTCAGATAATTGGTAACAGAATCCATGAACGTCTGCTGGTACTCAGCCTGCAACTCTTGAGCGGCACGCAGTTTTTTCTCATAATCGGCTGCCAAACGTTGCAGACGGGCCTGGTCCTGCTCAAACTGAGCCTGACTGGTGTACATATTCTTTGAATACTTGTACTCAATATTGTCTTTCACCTTCTGGGCTTCCATAGCGGCGTCCTCAACCTCCTGACTGGCTTTCTCGAGCAACACGGCACGATCCTTAGACAAATCGTACTCACGGGTCAATGAATCAACATCTATGTAAACAATGCGCATACCGTTCTGGGGGAAATCAAGCGAAGCTGACTGCTGAGCCTTCTGACGCTCATCCTGCTTGTTCGGTTGTTTGTTACACGAAATGATCATGGCAACCACAGCCACGAGTGAAAGTGCAAATGTAAAGTTCTTTTTCATTTTCAGTTTATTATTATTCTTCAATATTTGATTTCTCTTCAACAGCCAATCGGCTCTTCTGACGTTGCTCACGATCTTGGTCGAGCACGCAATGAATTCCACGTTGTTTCATCGCCTCTGAATCGTGAATATGCATCGAAGTGAAGGTCCCTTGGGGCTTAAAAAACACTTTTATGCATAAAAAAAACACCGATATAGCAATTATTAACGCGCCGATGACGATTTTTCCAATCATTATTATTACTTTTGCGGGTGCAAAGGTACAGAATTTAAATTGAAACACTAAAAATAAAACATTAAAAATGAATAAAAGAGAGTTAAAACCTGCTTCGGTTTTCGAACAGTTTGCAAAGATTAACAGTATCCCCCGCCCTTCAAAGCGCGAGGAGAAGATGATTGACTACCTGAAAACATGGGGCGAAAGTCACGGTTTGGACACCCGTGTTGATGAAACAGGCAATGTGATCATTCGCAAACCAGCCACGCCAGGCTACGAGAACCGTAAGACCGTTATTTTGCAGAGTCATATGGATATGGTATGCGACAAACTGGTCGATGTACCATTCGATTTTGACAACGACCCCATACAAACCTACGTCGATGGTGACTGGTTGCGTGCAAAAGGTACCACACTGGGTGCCGATGACGGCATTGGCTGTGCTATCGAGTTGGCCATCCTCGAAGCCACTGATATTGAGCACGGTCCACTGGAATGTGTCTTTACACGCGACGAGGAGACGGGCCTTAGCGGAGCCGAAGGTATGAAGAGCGATTTTATGAGTGGTGACTACCTCATCAACCTTGACTCGGAAGACGAAGGTGAGATATTCGTCAGCTGCGCTGGAGGCCGCAACACCACAGCCCAGTTTACCTTCCAACGTGAGTCAGCCCCCAACGGTTTCTTCTTCATGCGTGGACAGTTAAAGGGACTGACGGGTGGTCATTCTGGTGATGACATCAACAAAAAACGCGCCAATGCCATCAAGCAGCTTGGACGTTTTCTCTACCAGCAGTTGCAGCGTCATCCGGAACTGCGTCTGGCACAGTTCCACAGCGGAAAGCTGCACAATGCCATTCCACGTGACGGTGAGTTCATCATTGCTGTTCCTCATGAGGAGAAAGAACTGGTAAAGGCTGATTGGAACGTGTTCGCAGCCCAGGTAGAGGACGAATTCCATGTGACCGACACCCAGATGGTGTGGACAATGGAGAGCACAGATGCCCAGCCCGTTATCTGCAAGGAGGTGGCTGACCGCTTCATCCGTGCCATCCAGGCTGTTGACAACGGCATCTATGCCATCTGTCAGGATCCTGAGTTGAACGGGATGGTCGAGACCTCTTCAAACATCGCCTCTATCCACACGACAGACACCGAGATCAATATTCTGTCGTCACAGCGCAGCAACGTGATGTCGAACCTCGACAATATGTGTGCCACCATTGTTGCACTTTTCGAACTGGCAGGTGCCAAAGCCTACAGCAGCGATGGCTATCCTGCGTGGAAGATGAAGGCCGAGAGCCATCTTCGTGATACTGTAGTAGAGGCCTACAAAGAGCTCTTCGGCAAGGAGCCTGTCGTACGTGGCATCCACGCCGGTCTGGAGTGCGGTCTTTTCTCTGAGCGTTATCCTGCCCTCGACATGGTGTCGTTTGGTCCTACGCTTCGCGATGTCCACACCCCCGACGAGCGTCTGCTCATCCCCACCGTTCAGATGGTATGGGATCACCTATTACTGGTGCTGAAGAGACTGTAAGTGAGAAAGCGCGGATGAGTCAGGAGTATATAGAGATCAAAGGTGCACGCGTCAACAACCTGAAGAACGTTGATGTGCGCATACCTCATGGGCAGTTCGTAGTGATTGCAGGTGTCAGTGGCAGCGGAAAGTCATCGCTGGCATTTGACACCCTCTATGCCGAGGGACAGCGCCGCTATGTAGAGAGCCTTTCAAGCTATGCCCGACAGTTCCTTGGACGCATGAATAAACCCGAATGCGACTTCATCCGCGGCATTCCGCCTGCCATCGCCATCGAACAGAAAGTCATCGCCCGCAATCCTCGCTCTACCGTTGGTACCTCCACCGAGATTTACGAATACCTGCGTCTGCTCTATGCACGAATAGGCCACACCTTTTCACCCATCAGTGGTCAAGAGGTCAAAAAGCATTCCACCGAGGATGTGGTCCAGAAAATGCTCGAGTTCTCTGAGGGCACCAAGTTCGTGGTACTTGCCCCATTGGTGGTACCAGAAGGGCGCACTACCGAGCAGCAACTGAAAGCCTGCATCCTGCAAGGCTACAGCCGCATCTATGTAGGCAGCGATTTTCAGCGCATAGACGATTATCTTGAGCCCCATGAGCCCCATGAGCCCCATGAGCCCCATAAGACCCAAGAGGCTATCTTTCTTGTCATCGACCGTCTCTCTGCCGACCCGTCGAAGGACACCATTTCCCGACTGGTCGATTCTGCCGAGACCGCTTTCTATGAGGGCAACGGCAATCTGCGTCTGATGGTGCTCCCATCAGGCATCTTCTACGATTTCTCTACACGCTTCGAGGCCGATGGTATAACCTTCGAGGAACCTACCGATCAGCTTTTCTCTTTCAATTCGCCTGCCGGCGCCTGTCCCGAGTGTCAGGGCTTTGGCAAAATCATCGGCATCGACGAACATCTGGTCATCCCCAACACTACCTTGTCGGTCTATGATGGCTGTGTGGTATGTTGGCACGGCGAGAAGATGAGCGAATGGCAGCAGTGGTTCATACGGAATGCCGCCAAGGACGATTTCCCCATCTTCGAACCCTATTACAACCTCACCCAAAAGCAACGTGACCAGTTGTGGCACGGACTGCCCAGCGACATGCATAAGGACCCGCAGGAGCGTCCTTGTATCGACAACTTCTTCCAGATGGTAAAGGAAAACCAGTACAAGATACAGTACCGCGTCATGTTGAGCCGTTACCGCGGCAAGACCGACTGCAACGTTTGTCACGGTACCCGTCTGAAGCCCGAGGCCGACTACGTGAAGATTAACGGCAGGAGCATCACCGACCTGGTGCAGATGCCTGTGGTACGACTGAAGGAATGGTTCGATCATCTGGAGCTGTCAGAGCATGATGCCGAGGTAGGCAAGCGCTTACTGACAGAAATACGTTCACGTCTGCAGTTCCTTCTGGACGTAGGACTCAGCTACCTGACACTTAACCGCCTCAGCAACTCCCTTTCAGGTGGTGAGAGTCAGCGCATCAACCTCTGCACCTCATTGGGATCCTCGCTGGTAGGCTCGCTCTACATACTCGACGAACCCAGCATCGGACTGCACTCACGCGACACCGACCGCCTCATCAAAGTGCTCAAAGAGCTACAGGCATTAGGCAATACGGTGGTAGTGGTAGAGCACGACGAGGAAATCATGCGTGCAGCCGACTATCTCATCGATGTAGGACCCGATGCAGGACGCCTGGGAGGAGAAATCGTCTTTGCAGGCCCCGCGTCTGCTATTGCTGGACATTCCGAAAAATCCGGAAAGTCCGGAATATCCGGAGAGTCCGAAGAATCCGGCGTTATCCGCTCCCACACCCTGCGATACCTCACAGGCCAAGACACCTTGCCTGTGCCCACGTCGCGACGTCCGTGGAACCAATATATCGAAATAAAAGGAGCCCGCATGAACAATCTTCGCGGCATCGACGTGAAGATACCACTGAACGTGATGACAGTAGTCACTGGCGTGTCGGGATCTGGAAAATCGAGTCTGATCAAGGGTATTCTCTACCCTGCCCTGAAACGGCGTTTAGGCGATGTGTGCGATGCGCCAGGCGACTATATAAGCCTCGGTGGCGACGTCGATGCCATCAGACGTGTGGAGTTTGTTGACCAGAACCCCATAGGCAAATCTACGCGCTCCAATCCCGCTACCTATGTGAAAGCCTACGATGCCATCCGTGACCTCTTTGCCGAACAGCCTCTGTCCCAACAGATGGGATTCACGCCCCAGTACTTCTCGTTCAATACCGACGGCGGACGTTGCGACGAATGCAAGGGTGCTGGCACCATCACGGTCGAGATGCAGTTCATGGCCGATATCGTACTCGAATGCGAATCTTGTCACGGCAAGCGTTTCAAGCACGACATCCTCGACGTGCGTTATCAAGGCAAGAACATTGATGACATTCTCAATATGACCATCAGCGAGGCTATTGACTTCTTCGGACCTGACAGTGTCATCACCCGTCGCCTGCAGCCTCTTGAGGACGTGGGACTGGGCTATATCAAGATGGGACAGAACTCATCATCGCTGTCGGGCGGTGAGAACCAGCGTGTGAAACTGGCCTTCTTCATTGGTCAGGAGCGTCAGGAGCCCACGCTCTTTATCTTCGACGAACCCACCACGGGTCTTCACTTCCACGACATAGACCGTCTGCTGAAGTCCATGAACGCACTCATCGAACGTGGACACACTATCCTTATCATCGAGCACAACCTGGATGTCATCAAGATGGCAGACCACGTTATTGACTTGGGACCCGACGGTGGCGACAGGGGAGGAAACCTTGTCTGCACAGGCACGCCAGAAGAGGTTGCGGCATGTGCTGAGAGTATTACCGGACAATATCTAAAACAAAAAATATGAAAGACCTTCAACTAAGACCCATCATTCACGAGTGCCAGCTCGACGAGCTGACAGCTGACGAACAGAAACTGGTGCAGATGGCTATCGCATCGACAGCCAATTCCTATGCCAAGTACTCACGATTCCGCGTAGGAGCTGCCATCCAACTGGCTAATGGCATGATGTTCCCGGGCTGCAACCAGGAGAACGCTGCTTTCCCTGCCGGCATCTGTGCTGAACGGTCGGCCATTTTCGCTGCCGGTGCTCAACAGCCCGATGTGGCAGTGACTACCATTGCTATTGCTGCACGCGATACCACAGGCGAGCTCACCCAGCAACCGGTATCACCCTGCGGCACCTGTCGACAGGTGATGATCGAGACCGAGACACGCTTCCATCAGCCGCTGCGCATCATCCTCTACGGCCAGCAGCGTCTGTATGTGATGGACGGCATCAAGAACTTGATGCCCCTGTCGTTTACCGAGTTCTGATGGCTGCATCGGGGTAAGACAAGCACTTTTATCCCAAAAAATAGTTGTAATTCAATATTATTTGCTACCTTTGCAGCCTGAAATTGAAACAAACTTAACAATAAAATGAACAAAATTGTAAGGAAAGAGCAATTTTCCGAAAAAGTCTTTCTCTTCGAGATGGAGGCTCCGTTGATTGCCAAAAGCCGTAAAGCCGGCAACTTCGTGATTGTACGTGTTGATCAAAAAGGTGAGCGCATGCCTCTCACCATTGCAGGAGCCGACATAGAGAAAGGCACCATCACCCTGGTAGTTCAGGTGGTTGGTCTGTCGTCAAAGAAACTCTGTGCCCTGAACGAGGGCGACTATCTTGCCGACATCGTTGGACCTCTTGGCAACCCCACCCGCATCGAGAAATACGGTACGGTGGTCTGCGCCGGCGGTGGTCTGGGTGTAGCGCCCATGCTGCCTATCATCCAGGCTCTGAAGGCTGCTGGCAACCGTGTACTCTCTGTGATGGCCGGACGCTCCAAGGATCTTATTATATTAGAAGATAAGGTACGCGAGAGCAGTGATGAGGTCATCATTATGACTGACGACGGCTCTTACGGTGAGAAGGGTGTGGTAACAGTAGGTATGGAGAAGTTCTTCGAGCAGGAGCATGTCGATAAGGTGTTTGCCATCGGTCCTCCCATCATGATGAAGTTCTCTAACCTCACCGCCCAGAAGCACAATATCCCCTGCGAAGTCAGTCTGAACACCATCATGGTGGACGGTACGGGTATGTGCGGTGCCTGTCGTCTGACCATCGGTGGCAAGACGAAGTTCGTGTGCATCGACGGTCCCGAGTTTGACGGAGCCCTCGTCGATTGGGACGAGATGTTCAAGCGCATGGGAACCTTCAAGCGCGAAGAGCAGGAAGAACTGGCCCACTTTGAGGAGCATCTCGACTCTTTCTCTGGAGAATCCGGAAAGACCGGAGAATTCGGAAAAACCACCAATGTCGTGATGGACAACGTTCCTACCAACGATACGATTGATATCCTCATCGACCGCGATGCCGAATGGCGCAAGGAGTTGCGTGCCTCGATGAAACCCAAGGAGCGCACGCAGATTGAGCGTGTCGTGATGCCTGAGCTCGATCCTGTATATCGTGCAACAACCCGCACTGAGGAGGTAAACATCGGACTGACAAAGGAGATGGCAATGACAGAAGCCAAGCGCTGTCTGGATTGCGCCAAGCCTACTTGTGTTGAGGGTTGTCCTGTAAACATTAATATTCCTTCGTTCATCAAGAACATCGAGCGTGGTCAGTTCCTGGCTGCAGCTAAGGTGCTGAAGAACACCTCTGCCCTACCCGCTGTCTGCGGACGTGTTTGTCCTCAGGAGAAGCAGTGCGAGAGCAAGTGTATCCACCTGAAGATGAACGAGCCTGCTGTGGCCATCGGCTATCTGGAGCGTTTTGCTGCAGACTTTGAGCGTGAGAGCGGTAACATCTCTCTGCCAGAGATTGCACCCTCCAACGGCATCAAGATTGCAGTCGTGGGCTCTGGTCCTGCCGGACTCTCGTTTGCTGGCGATATGGTGAAGAAGGGCTACGATGTGTATGTCTTCGAGGCTCTGCACGAGATTGGTGGTGTACTGAAATATGGTATCCCCGAGTTCCGTCTGCCCAACAAGATTGTCGACGTAGAAATAGAGAATCTCGCCAAGATGGGCGTTCACTTCCAGACCGACGTCATCGTGGGTAAGACCATCAGCGTCGAACAGCTGGAGGCTCAGGGTTTCAAGGGTATCTTCGTGGGCTCTGGCGCTGGTCTGCCCAACTTCATGAATATTCCTGGTGAGAACAGCATCAACATCATGTCGTCTAATGAGTATCTGACTCGTGTAAACCTGATGGATGCTGCCAACCCGACTACCGATACGCCATTGAATCCTGCCAAGAGCGTGCTCGTGGTAGGTGGTGGTAACACCGCTATGGACTCTTGCCGTACGGCTAAGCGTCTGGGCGCTGACGTTACGTTGGTTTATCGTCGTTCCGAGGTGGAGATGCCTGCCCGTCTGGAGGAGGTAAAACACGCTAAGGAAGAGGGTATCAAGTTCCTGACGCTGCACAACCCCATCGAGTATCTTGCTGACGAACAGGGTGCCGTGAAGGCTGCTGTTCTGCAGGTGATGGAGCTGGGTGAGCCCGATGCCTCAGGCCGTCGCAGTCCTGTTCCCGTTGAGGGCAAGACCGTGACCCTCGATGTCGATCAGGTCATCGTGGCAGTAGGCGTATCGCCCAACCCGCTCGTTCCCAAGAGTATCGAGGGCTTGGAACTGGGACGCAAGAACACCATCGTCGTCTCCGAGGAGATGCAGTCAAGCCGCAAGGAGATCTTTGCCGGTGGCGACATCGTGCGCGGAGGTGCTACTGTTATCCTCGCTATGGGTGACGGTCGTCGTGCCGCACAGAACATGGACGAATATCTTCAGAAACAAGCATGAAACGTACTTTAGTCATACTCCTCCTGGCGCTGCTCATACCGTTCTCCGCAACGGCTCAGCGCGGCAAGTCATCCTCACGCAACAAAAAAGCGAAGAAAGAGGAGGTGACGGAAGACCCACGTATCACTCAGATGCTGACGGCTGTCCGACAAATCATGTTCGTAGACAGCATGGTGGTTGACAAGAACAACTTCATCAGCCACATACCCCTGTCGGCAGAATGTGGAAAACTGGCTCAGGCTGGTGGTCTCGGACAGTTCACTAACGAGCTGAACGACCACCGTCTGACAACGGTTTTCGATACGTCAGACTCGCTGTTCCACATCACCGAGAGCGACTTTATCGGCGACGAGTGGACCAAGCCGGCTGCCCTGAAAGGCATTGATCAGGCTTCGGCAAACTTCCCCTACATCATGCCCGACGGCATCACCCTCTACTACGCTCAGCAGGGTGAGAAGTCGATAGGCGGCTACGATCTATTCGTGACGCGCTATGATGCCGACACGGGCACCTACCTTAAAGGCGAGAACCTGGGTATGCCATTCTCCTCCGAGGCCAACGACTATCTGTATGTCATCGACGAAGCCAACCAGTTGGGCTATTTCGTCACAGACCGCCGTCAGCCCTCCGACAAGGTGTGCATCTACGTATTCGTGCCCGACGAGTCGCGCAAGACCTACGTGTCCGAGGCTTATACCGACCAGCAGATACGTTCGCTGGCACGCATCGACAGCATCTCGGCTACATGGACCGACAAAAAACTGCGCCAACAGGCACTCAACCGTCTGGACAATGCCAGAAACGATGTGAGGAAGAACGCACAGAAAGGCAACGGCAAGCGCCCATCGTCCGAACTCGAGAACCTGTACCACCAGGCCGAGGTACTCGAGAAGGCCCTGCTGCTGGCACGCAACTACTACGCCCGTGCCTCGGAAAGCGACCGTGCCACCCTGCGCAACGAGATTCTCAACAGCGAGCAAGAACTGGAACAGCTGCAGTTGACCATCAAACAGAAAGAAAAAGAACTACGAAACAAACAATATCAATAACAAAACCTGAAAGACTATGAAAAAAACATTTGCACCCTCAGAGCTGATCATCAATAACGACGGCTCCTGCTTCCATCTTCACCTGAAGCCCGAATACCTGGCTGACAGAGTAGTACTTGTGGGCGATCCTGCACGTGTCAACACCGTTGCAGCCCACTTCGACTCAATAGAGCACGAGGTGTCCAGTCGCGAGTTTCACACCATCACAGGCACCTACAAAGGCAAGCGCATCACCTGTCAGAGTCACGGCATTGGCTGCGACAATATCGACATCGTGGTCAACGAGCTCGACACGCTGGCAAACATCGACTACGCCACCCGTCAGGAGAAAGACGAACACCGCACGCTGACAATGGTACGCATCGGTACCTGCGGCGGTCTGCAGCCCTTCACCCCCACCGGTTGCTTCGTAGCCTCTGTCAAAAGCATCGGCTTCGATGGTCTGCTCAACTATTATGCAGGACGCAACGTGGTGTGTGACGTGCCTATGGAACGGGCCTTCTGCGAACACATGCACTGGGACCCCATCAAGGGTGCCCCCTATGTGGCTGTAGCCGATGCCGACCTCATTGAGCAGGTGGCTCAGGACGATATGGTGCGTGGCTATACCGTAGCCTGCGGCGGTTTCTACGGACCACAGGGACGCCAGCTGCGTGCCGACATTGCCGATCCCGACCAGAACCAGAAGATTGAGGCCTTCGAGTACGAGGGCATGAAGATCTGTAACTTCGAGATGGAATCGTCGGCCCTCGCCGGTCTTGCCTCGCTGTTGGGCCATCGTGCTATGACCTGCTGCATGGTCATTGCCAACCGCTATGCCCAGCAGATGAACACCGAGTACAAGAACTCCATCGACACCCTCATCCAGAAGGTGCTCGACCGCATTTAATGGTTATTGGTTATAGGTTATTGGCTAATATTAAATGTTTAATGTTTAATGCTTAATGTTTAATCATTAATGTCTGTCGATACCATCTGCGCATTAGCCACCGCTCCAGGCGGAGCCCTTGGCATCATAAGAATCTCAGGCCCACAAGCGCTTGAGATTCTTTCTCGCATATTCTCCAAAGACCTCACGACAGCACAAGCCAACACCGTCCACTACGGCCATATCATCGAGAAAGGCACTGCCCCCGTTCAGGGCCCCACTTCCAAAGGAAGCGCCTCAAAAGTGTGTGGCACGGTTTCATCGCGCCAAATCATCGACGAGGTGCTGGTCAGCGTTTTCCGCGCTCCCCACTCTTACACCGGCGAGGACGCGGCAGAAATTTCCTGTCACGGCTCGCGCTATATATTAAATAGGGTGTTGGCGCTGCTCATAGAGAACGGCTGCCGACAGGCACAGCCAGGAGAATACACCCAGCGTGCCTATCTCAATGGTAAGATAGACCTCTCGCAGGCCGAGGCTGTAGCCGATCTCATCGCCTCCACCAACCGAGCCACCCACCAAGTGGCGCTGAGTCAACTCAGGGGCGACTTCTCATCCAGACTCGCACAACTGCGCGAACAGCTGCTCAAGCTCACCTCACTACTGGAACTGGAACTCGACTTCTCCGACCACGAAGACCTGGAATTTGCAGACCGCGCCGAGCTATCTTCTATTGCGAAAGAAATTGACAAACATATCACTCAACTTGCCCGTTCCTTCGAAACGGGACAGGCCCTCAAGCAGGGTTTCCCTGTGGCTATAGTGGGCAAGACAAATGTAGGCAAATCGACCCTGCTCAACCGCCTGTTGAAGGACGATCGTGCCATCGTATCAGACGTACACGGCACCACTCGCGACACCATCGAAGACACCATCGACATCCAAGGCGTCACCTTCCGTTTTATCGATACCGCAGGCATCCGACAGACCGCCGACGAGGTGGAACAGATAGGCATTGAACGCACTTTTCAGGCCATTCAGAAGGCTCGCATCATTCTTTGGCTCATCGATCAACAACCATTAACGGAAGAAATTAGCAAGGTCCTGCAACTTACTGAAAATAAAAAGCTTATTGTTGTAGGAAACAAGTCTGATAAGGTCGATAACAATAGTTACAATTTGTTAAATATGCCATTTGTCGCCATCAGCGCCAAGTTTGGTACGGGAATCGAGGAGTTGGAGCAGGCCATCTTCCAAGCAGCCGACATCCCCACCCTCGCCGACACCGATTTTATCGTCACCAACGCCCGCCACTACGATGCCCTGACTCGTGCCAGCCACTCGTTGGCTCACGTCCTCGAAGGACTCCAGACGAGTCTTAGCGGCGACCTCCTTTCCGAAGATCTTCGCGACGTCCTTTCCATCCTTTCCGAGATCACCGGAGGCGAGATCACCACCAACGAAGTGTTAGGAAATATCTTTAAGAATTTCTGCGTGGGAAAGTGATATGAGACTACGTTATATCTCTGCCCAGCCTTTGCCATGATGACGATAGCATCAGTTCCGTTCTCATCAGTATCTGTATAATTTGAAATGTTGAATCTGGAATGCTCCTACGGGT
>CAMVDU010000002.1 GCA_947166345.1 uncultured Prevotellaceae bacterium | reverse complement strand
AGTGACACATCTTGCGACGCAAAGTGACGCTCGGCGCGTTGCTTCGAGACGCTCCCAGCAGCCAAAGTGAAAAAGTGGGTGTTGGTGTGTGTAGAGAATGTTGGTAATATTTATTTACAATGAGTCAAAATGACTAGGATACAGGAACGGGCTGTCTCTCTGGTATTCCACATTTTCCACATTCCACATTTTCCACATTTACTATTTTTGACTTTCAAACAAAGATATATTATAATATATCTTTGAACTATAAAATTTAATTTTGTGAATCCAGAAAGTGCTTTATGTGGAAAATGTGGAAATGTGGAATGTGAAAGAAAAATATTTACAAATTAGAGAAAAGGGAGGGGTCTTGATTGTATTTTGATTTGTTTTTCTTCATTTAGCATGAAATCCTCCGCTTCTGCAGTAAAGACTCTGGAAGCGGAGGATTTGGGTTCGAGGTAAATGCAGAAAAAACGGCAAAATTGGTGTTCCTGTCCCCCCATGATTTTTGCGTTTATCCGAACGACAGGGCGCGCGCTTGTTTCAGGATGACATCAGCCAGCAGGGTGTTGGAGGGGTCCTTGCCGTTGATGGTGTCATAGACCTGACAGAGGCCCTCGCGCCCTCCGTGGTGCTTCAGCACATAGACCAGGCAGAGGTTCAGCAGTCCGATGCTCTCAGAGAGGATGTCGATGTCGGTGACTGCCAGCTGCGACAGGGCCAGCTGATAGGCATCGTCGCTGTTGTCGGCAATGAACTGCTGCACGTCGTCGAGGGTCTCCAGCCCGAACGATTCGAGCAGCGGCAGGAACACCATCAGCGAGGCAGGATAGATCTCGGCCTGGTTGACAGCTGCGATGCGCTGGTTCAGACGCTCGAAGGGCTGCAGCTTCAGGTAGCTGCTGAAGGAGTCGGTGGAGAGGGGCACATCGCTCAGCTGTCCCGACTTGACCAGCGTCTCCACCTTGCGGCGGTACTCGGTCATCGTGGTGCGCAGTCGGCTGAACTCATCATCAGCCAGCTCGAGCATACCTGCCAACCTACTGAACTGCCTACGGTATTCGGGTGGCAACTTGACGGCGCCCTTGTAGCCGATGTCGTGCTCGATGGCCGACCACGCATGCTGCAGGGCTGTGCGCATCTGTATCTCGAAGGGGATGTTGGCCAACGAGGCATCGACCAACTGCTGGTCGGGCTTCAGTCGGCAGACGTAGTGCAGCGAGTTATAGCCGAAGCTGGTCAGCTGGTGCAGCTTACGCTTATCGACAGAGTTGCTCCAGTCCACATCGAAGAGGCGCTTGACGATGGCTGCCACCTTGTCCACATCGTCGGTATAGAAGGTGACGATGCGCAGTCCCACAAGGTCGGTGATATCGGTGAGGCTGTGGTACTTGTCGCCTTTCTTCACCAGTTTGTTGGCCAGCGACGGCTCGGTCTTCACACGATGCTCAATGGCATTCAGCTCGATGCCCTGCTCCTTCAGCGTGTCGCAGAGGTAGGCATAGACCTTGTCCGACAGCTGCAGCAGCTGTGGACGCAACTCGTGGAACTCGTTGAGCAGCCACTCGCTATGTGGTGACAATCCGGTCATTTGAAGTCGAAGAGGTTAGTGAAGCCTGTCATTGCAAACACCTGGCGCAGGTCGTCGTTCAGGCCGCTGATATACACATGACAGCCGCGGGGCTTGGTGTTCTTCAGTACCGACAGGAAGATGCGCAGGCCGCTGGACGAGATGTACTCGAGTTTGGTGCAGTCGATGATGATGTCCTGATTCTCGCAGTCATAAAGGGGCTGCATGTTCTTCTCAGTCTCGGGCGAGGCTGCTGTGTCAAGACGTCCTTCCAGCATGGCAACCATGCTGCCGTCAATTTCTTGGATTGTTGTTTTCATCATTGTATTATATTTATTTTTAGGAGTTTAGGAGTTGATGAGTTTTTGAGTTGATAAGTTGATGAGTTTAGGAGTTTAGGAGTTTTGGAGTTTTGGAGTTTAGACGATAGACTTGCTGTTCTCCGCTTTTCCTTTTAGAGTTTCTTTCTCAGCGTCAGGATGTTGCGCCCCTCAATACGCTCGTAGTTGATGGAATCCATGATCTGTCGGACCAGATGGATGCCCAGTCCGCCGATGGGTCGCTCCTCCAGCGACAGGCTGGTATCGACATCGGTCTTCACGGTGGGGTCGAAGGGCACGCCGCTGTCGATGATGGTGAACTTCAGTCGCACGTCGTTCGACTGCGCCTCGATGTTGATGTCGCCACGTGTGCCTGGCGGATAGGCATAGTCCATCACGTTGACAACAGCCTCCTCGATGGCAAGGTTCATCTGCATGGTGAGGCTGGCGTTGAAATGCAGGGCCTCGCACACCTCATCGACGAAGGTAGCCAGTCGCGGCACCTCCTGGGTGTCGTTGGTCAGCACGATGGCTTTCTGCAGCTTCACGTCGCTCTGCTGCTTGATATACTGGATGGCCAGCATCGTCAGGTCGTCGCTCTGCTCGGCCTCGCCCACAAACTGGCGAACGGCATCGCTCATCTTCTGGATAATCTTCTTGGGAACCTGCTCCTGGGCGGCAAGGGCCTGTTCGGATATCTCTTCGATGCGTTCCAGTCGGAACTGCTCGTGACGTGCATTCTCGGCCTCTGTCAGTCCGTCGGTGAAGAGGAAGATGGTGGTGCCGGTAAAGATGCGGACCTCCTGTGCCACGAACTTCCAACCCGACATGACAGCTATGGGGATATTCGACTCTACGGGCAGATGGCCCACGCCCGAGCCGATGAGCAACGGGGCATCGTGGCCTGCGTTACAATAGCGCATGCGACCTGTGGGCAGGTCGAGTACGCCCACGAAGAGCGTCACAAACATATTGCTCTCGTTCATGTCGGCCATCGACTCGTTGATGTTGGTAACGATGCGGTCGGGCATCGACTCGTGGGCCGACACGGTGCGGAACAGCGAACGGGTGACTGCCATCACCAGCGAGGCAGGCACGCCCTTGCCCGAGACGTCACCGATGCAGAAGAACAGCTTCTCGTCGCGGATGAAGAAGTCGAAGAGGTCGCCACCCACCGCCTTGGCAGGCACCAGCGAGCCAAAGATCTGCACGTCGTCGCGGTCAGGATAGGTGGGGAAGGTCTTGGGCAGCATGCCCATCTGTATGGCGCTGGCCACATGCAGCTCGCCCTCGATGCGTCCTTTCTGTTCGTTGATGGCCTTCAGCTCGTCCATCTGTCGGGCCAGCGACTTCTGCATGGTGCTGAACGAGTTGTGCAGGTGCATCATCTCGTCCTTCGTTTGCACCTCGGGCAGCTCGGCCTGCAGGTTGCCCTTGGCCACCTCATCGACAGCCCTGCTGAAGAGCGCCAGCGGTTTCGTCAGGCGTCTCACGGCATAGCGCAGGATGAAGGTGAGCAGCAACAGCATCAGCAGGATGATGCCTGCCACGATGAATCCGGTGCGGTTGGCTGTCTTGAAGAACGCCTTGCTGTCACAGACAATGGCCATAGACCATCCCGTGTGCTTCACCGGCTGGAAGAAGACAAACGACTTGCCGAAGCGTTCGGTCTCCACAGCACGCATGTCGCTCTGTCCTGCCACCATCTCGCGGCCTATCGAATTGAGTACGGTGTCGCCCTTGGCCTGAGCCCACGAGAACACGGTCTCGTTGAGCACAGCATTCTTGTTGGGATGGGTGATGAAGGTGCCGCTGCGGCCTATGATGAAGCTGTAGGCATCCTTGTAGTAGTTCAGCGAGTCCATCATGCTGGAAAGCCAGTCCAGCGAGATGTCGGCCGTCACCACACCACAGAAGCGTCCGTCCTCGTCGTAGAGGGGATGACTGTAGGTGGTCATCGTCATCTCGCCGCCACCATCGTCGTGATAGGGCTCGCTCCAATAGTCACGGTTCAACTGCTTGGGTACGGTGTACCACTCCATGTCGTGATACTGGTAGTCTTCCGTCCCTAACTGCTTCGAGCGGATGCTGTCACCCTCACGCCAGCTGTAGGGCGAGAACCAGCGGCCCTGCTCAGGATAGTAGTCGGGCTCGAAGGCAATGGCCGACCCCACAATGGCAGGGTTGGTCTCCAGCAACTGTCGGGTGATGCGATACATCTCCTCACGGGGTGCGTGCAGGAAGAAGCCTATCTCGCCCACATGGTTCTTCACGGCTGTCTCAACAGCTATCAGCACACCGTCGATGCGCTGCTCCACGTTGTCAAGGGTACTGCCGGCACGCAGCTTCTCCTCACGCAGGATGCCGTCGCGCACCAGCACATTGGTAATGATTGCGGTAACTACGAGTACCACAGCTACTGCCAGCGTCACCCAGAGGCTCAGACGGGCAGAGAATGAATTCTGTATTCGAAACCTTTTCATCATAATAGCGATGCAAAGATATAAAAAAGAATGCAACTGACAAATATTTCGGAGAAAAATGTGAACAATCCAAATACTTTTCGTAACTTTGCAGCAATTATTGAAAAGATAATCCGAACATGATGAAGAAAACAACCCAATGGTTCGCGACGACCCTCCTTGCCGTCTGCAGCCTCGTGATGGTGGCATGCGCCTCGCCTGCCAAGGAAGAGAAGAAAGAAGCCGTCAACCCCACCGACGACAACTCTCAGTTTGTGAACATCACCGACGTGGTGCCCGATGTGATCCTCGAGATACGCTACTATGGCACCTACAACTTCGTGGGCACCAGCATCGACGGCTACGAGCAGCCTACGGCGCTGCTCACACGCGTGGCTGCCGACAGCTTGAAGGCTGTGAGCGACGACGTCATCAAACAGGGCTATCGTCTGAAAATCTACGATGCCTACCGTCCGCAGAAGGGTGTTGACCACTTCGTGCGATGGGCTGCCAATATCCCCGACACGCTGATGAAGCGCTACTTCTACCCCGACCTCGACAAGAGCGTCCTCTTCGAGCAGGAGTATATCTACGAGAAGAGTGGACACACGCGCGGCTCCACCCTCGACCTCACCCTCTTCGACATGACTACCGAGAAGGAGCTCGACATGGGTGGCACCTTCGACTGGTTTGGGCCCGAGAGCCATCCCGACTTCTGCGGCAATCCCGAGACGGGCGAATATACGGGCGACTGCTCCAAGTCGCCAGCTGGACGCACCATCACCCCTGAGCAGTTCCGCAACCGCATGATCCTGCGCCAGGCCATGCTCCGTCACGGTTTCAAGGCCCTCGACTCCGAGTGGTGGCACTTCACGCTGAAGGACGAGCCCTTCCCCGACACGTATTTCACCTTCCCCGTGAGGCAGAAGTAAACGGTCTGGAACAAATACCCGTGAGGCAGAAGTAAACGGCAAAAACAAACAAAGGGAGTGCCAACGGCATTCCCTTTTTGTTGAAAAGTCGGGATGAGGCGACTCGAACGCCCGACCCCTACGTCCCGAACGTAGTGCGCTACCAACTGCGCTACATCCCGATTTTTGAGGGTGCAATTGTAGTGCAAACCGAGTGCATAAAGCGGGCTTTATGCCGAGGTGCTGCCTACAATCGCAGGCGGTTTTTGAAAAACCGCGTGCAAAGGTACGCTTTTTTTTTGATACTTCAAAATTATTTCGTATTTTTGTGCTCGAATTGTAAAAGAGGTAAGAAAATGAAGCATTTATTGTGGATATCATTGTTCATTATTCATTGTACATTGTTCATTAGCAAGGCTTCGGCCCAAGAGAACAGAATCAACGTGGAGGCAGGCAATGCAGAGAGTCTGCTGAAGGCCATCGACGAGGCTAACAGTCGTAACGACGCGCCTGCATCAGAGTGGCTCTACATTGTGATTCCTAACGGCACCTACGACCTGGGACAGCGCGTACTGACGACACTGACAGCCAACCACGTGGTGTTGCTGGGCGAGAGCATGGACAGCACCATCATACGCAACCAGCCACCCGTAGAACAGGAGGGTATTGCCACCACAGCGACCCTGCGCATCACGGGCACAGACAACTGCTTGCAGGACCTGACGCTGCAGAATGCGCTGGACTACGACAAGACTAGGGCTGCAGGCCGTGCCGTCTGTCTGCAGGACAAGGGGACGCGCACCATCTGCCGACGTGTGTGTATGCTGTCGTTTCAGGACACTTATTACTCGGACAACGAAAGGGGACAGATGTACTTTGAGGACTGCGAGATTCACGGTACGGTGGACTTCATCTGTGGGGCTGGCGATGTGGTGTTCAACCACTGCACGCTGGTCACGGAGCACCGTAGCGGCAGGGGACGCTGTGTGATTGCCGCCCCTCGCACGTCGAAGACGCCCTGGGGCTACGTGTTCCTGAACTGCAGCATCTACAATGAGGGTTCATCGTTTGTCTATGCCCGCGGATGGCGCATCTCGCCTAAGTGTACGTGGATCAACACCACCCTGCTCTCTCCTGACAAGTTGGACGCCACGCGTTTCGACCCGCACGGCATGCGCACCATCGACAGTCAGTTCAAAGAATATGGTACGCACGACTACGAGGGCCGCAGCGTGATGCCTGCGTCGAACGTGCTGACGCTGACCCTGCGCGACGAGACCAACACCATAGAGACCGTGCTCAGCAAGAAAGAGGCACGACGCTACACGCTGAAACGTATCTTCCCACAATGGCGACCTGACAAAAAGACGTTTTCACTACCACGATGAGACAGCCGCAACTGGACTATTACGAGATGGGGCCCGAGGTGGTGGCCTTCAGCAGCACCCGACAGGGGGGCTGCAGCAAGGGCAACTATGCCTCGTTCAACATCAACCGCTATTGTAGGGACGACGAGGAGACTATCAGACAGAACCGCGAGGCCCTGTGCCAGCTGCTGGACGTGAGCGACAACCGTCTGGTGATGCCCCATCAGGTGCACCTGACGGAGATTGCCGTTGTGGACGAGGATTTCCTGCAACGTTCTGACGATGAACGGCAGACCACGTTGGAGGGTGTTGATGCCCTAATGACCAACGTGGAGGGCGTGTGTATCGGCGTTTCCACAGCCGACTGCATCCCCGTGTTGCTGTTCGACAAGAGGCAGCGGGCCGTCTGCGCCATTCATGCCGGCTGGCGAGGCACCGTGCAGCGCATCGTAGAGAAAGCCGTCAGCAAGATGACTGCCGTCTATGGCACCCGTCCTGCCGACCTCGTAGCCCAGATAGGACCAGGCATCCATCTGGACAGCTTCGAAGTGGGTGACGAGGTGTATCAAGCCTTTGAGAAAGCGGGGTTTGACATGAATTCCATCAGCAGAAAAAAAGAAAAGTGGCACATCGACCTTCCTGAATGCAATCGCCAGCAGCTTTTGTCTGCAGGCATTCCTGGCGAAAACATTGCTGTTTCCCCCATCTGCACCTTCCAGCAGTACGACACCTACTTTTCAGCCCGACGACTGGGCATCAACTCGGGTCGCATCTTCACGGGCATCCTCATGACATCAAAGAAATAAAAACATGGTCATGATTGGTGGGTCATGATGTTCATCGGTGCACGTCCTGCATCGAGTTCGGCCTTTATGAAGTCCATATCGCGAGCTACATGGTTGAAGAACTGCAGATAGCCGGCACACAGATAATTGAGGCCAGGCTGCCCGTAACGGTCGGTGAGGAAGCGGTTCTTGGGACACTCACCGTGACAGGCAAACAGGAAGCGACACTCACGGCATTGCTGGGGAAGGCCTTGGTGCTTGACATTGGCAAAGGTCTGCTGCCGCTGACCATAGAGCATCTCTGTAAGGGTGTGCTGACGAATATTTCCCAGCAGGTGCTGAGGTCTGACAAAGTGATCGCAGCTGTACACATCGCCATTATACTCCATAGCGGCAGCATGGCCGCACATAGACGACAGCGAGCAGACGCCAGGGGGCTCGCCTGCCCAGTTGGCCAGGGTGGCATCGAAGGTCTGCACAAAGACACTACCCACATCGTGGCGCACCCATTCGTCGTAGAGCCGGCAGAGGAACTGTCCCCATTGTGTGGGTGTTACTGAGTAGTCGGCCACCTGTCCCTGAGAATGTTCCACCACAGGCGTGAACTGCAGGAACTGGCAGCCAATATCCTTGAAGAAACGGTAGAAAGTCTCGGGGCGGTCGGCATTGAGACGGTTGACTGTAGCCATCGCATTCCACTCTACCCCATGTTTCTGCAGCAGATGGATGCCCCTCATCACCATCTCCCACGTGGGCTGTCCGCCACGCGTCCGTCTGTAGGCATCGTGTAGCGCCTGAGGACCGTCGATGGATATGCCTACCAGGAAACGGTTGTCTTTAAGAAACGTGCACCAGTCATCATCGAGCAGGGTGCCATTGGTCTGCAGACAGTTGTCAATATGATGGCCACAGGCATAGCGCCGTTGCAGGGCCAGCGCCTTCTCATAGAACGAACGGGGTCGCAACAGGGGTTCGCCACCGTGCCAGATGAACAGCACCTCGTGCTGGGTCTGTGCCTCCAGATACTGGCGCGTGAAACGCTCCAGCAACGCGTCGTCCATCACCTGGTCCTTGGCACAAGGCTTCAGGTAATAGCAGTAGCGACAGGCCAGGTTACACTGGCTGCTGGCTGGTTTCAGCATCACATAGAGGGGACGGGCAAAGGGCTGTGCAATCATGTCGAGGCCAACGTTATTTCTCACCCTCAATGGGATAGTTGGGCGAGGGCGTCCGCATCTCACGCATCTTCTTATCAAAGGCCTGCACCATCTCAGGATGTGCATCAGCCACATTGTTCGTCTCGTTGGGATCGACGCTGATGTGATAGAGTTCCAGAGGCGCCCCTTTCTTCACCGTCACCGCCTTCCATTCGCCATAGCGCAGGGCACGCTGTTTGCCAGGAAACTCCCAGTAGAGGTAGCGGTGGTCGGTATCCAAACTGTCGCCAAAGAAGAGTGGCGAGATGTCCATACCGTTGGTGTCGCTGGGCACAGCCTCACTACTGCCTGCCAGTCGGGCCAGCGTGGGCATGAAGTCAGGGAAATAGACCAGATTGGAAATCTGTCGGGCAGGCACGCGTCCTGGCTGGTTCACAATGAGCGGCACACGGATGCCCCCTTCATAGAGCTGTCCCTTGCGACCTTTCAGTCCGGCACCACAGTTCAGCACCTCGATGGGTGCCATCACGGCAGCACCATTGTCGCTGGCAAAGACCACGAGTGTGTTCTCCCTCAGTCCCAGGGCGTCGAGTGTGCCCAGCAGTCGTCCTATGTGATAGTCCATGTGGGTGACGAGCGCCGCATAGCGTTTGGTGTTCATCGACCAGTCTCCGTGCTCGTCATACCACGATGTGTCGTCGATGTTATAAGGCTCATGGGGCGCATCATAGCCCAGGAACAGGAAGAAGCGCTGGTCCTTGTTACGATGGATGAAGGCGATGGCGTCGTCAGTCGAGATCTCCGTATTGTGGCGCACGTGGGCATCGTGTTCGTTCTCCTTGATATGAACCAGACTGTCGCCGTGCAGTCTGTAGTAGGGATAGTAATAAGGTGAGTTAGAGTGGACGGTGGCAATGGTCCAGCCATAGAACTCGTCGAAGCCGCGATGGTTGGGCGCAGCCTGCGGGTCATAGCCGTCGAGGTGCCATTTGTTCACCAGACAAGTTCTGTAGCCAGCCTTACCCATCACGGTACCCAGCGTGACATCCTCTTGCAGCAGGTTGGCCCTTCTCACAATGGTCGTGTCACCGTTGGTGTTGATCTTCAGGCCTGTCAGTCCACCGGCATAGCATTGGTTGTCGCGTATTCGTGTGTTGCCCGTGTTCTTACCAGTCATCAGCGAACAGCGTGAGGGCGAACTGATACCACTGCCGGCATAGGCCTGCGTGAAACTGGTACCAGTACGTGCCAGTCTGTCGATGTTGGGTGTCTGGATATAGCGGTTGCCGTAGCAGGCCAGATCGCCATAGCCCATATCATCAGCCAGGATGAAGACAATGTTTGGTCGCTCAGGCGTTGCCTGCTGCATCTCATCCTCAGCCATTGCCGTCTGACTGCCCATCACAGCCCCCACAACCGGCACTCTCCACATGATTCGCTCTATAACACCCATATCTGTTCTTGTATGACGGTTAGTATTGTTATGCGGTGCAAAGATACAAAAATATTCGTCATTCAACCGTCAAAAATCAAAATTATTTGTACCTTTGCACCCCGAACGAACAATAAATCATCATCATGAGACAAACGAAACTATTTTTTCCACTCCTCTTTGTCCTTGCCCTCATCTTCACAGGATGCGGCAACGATGACGACAAAGAGAACCGGCTACCTACGGTCCAGAAGGAGTATTTCCTCCTGTGGAACCAATGTGAGGCATTGACCGCCCTGCAGGAGTACGTGAAAGACGTGACCAATCCCAACTCCTCTCATTATATTAATGTGGAGGACCGTATTGCCACCTTCGATATGGACGGTACCTTCGTGGGTGAACTCTATCCCACCTATTTCGAGTATAATATGCTGGAGTACCGCGTACTGGACGACCCCGACTATAAGGACATAGCCCCCGATGACGTGAAGGAAGCTGCCCAGAACATCAGAGACTTCGTCAGGGAAGGCAAGAAACTGCCTGACCATTTCGATATGATACACGCCCGTGCAGCAGCAAAGGCATATGCAGGTATGACGCTGGCTGAGTTTGATGCCTACGTGAAGGCCTATGCCTCCAAGCAGGCCAACGGTTTCAAGGGCATGACCTACGGACAGAGCTTCTACAAGCCCATGCTCGAAGTGTTTGACTATCTGGAGGACAACGGCTTTACCTATTACGTTGTTTCAGGTTCAGACAGGTACATCTGCCGTGCGCTGGTAGAGTCTATCGGCATTGCGCCCAACAGGGTGATAGGCATGGATGTGTGCCTCAAGTCGAGCAAGCAGGGTGACAACGTCGGCGTTGATTACACCATGGGCAAAGATGAGTATCTGATACGTACTGATAGCCTGATTATCAAGAACCTGAAGACCAACAAGGTACGCCAGATCTCGCAGGAGATTGGCAAGGTGCCTGTGCTCACATTCGGCAACAGCAGCGGCGACTGTGCGATGCACAACTACTGCCTGAGCAACACCGCCCACCGTGCAGCAGCGTTTATGCTGATTGCCGATGACGATGAACGCGACCACGCCAACAGGGAGAAAGCTCTGAAGCTGGGCAACCAGTGGCGCGAGAACGGCTATCATGTCATCTCGATGAAGAATGACTTCAAGACCATCTACGGCGAAGGCGTAGAGAAAACAGACTTTATCTTCGAATAAGCATTAAAAGAGACAGACAATGGCGACCCAGAAGGTCGCCATTTTTTAATGCACCATAAAACCATTGCTGCAACTACTCGTCATAGCTGACGTAAGGGCGCAGGCGTTCAATAGCCTCGGGAGGGAAGTCACGCAGCAGACGGAGCTCTTGCAAGTCATGGACAGCTCCATTCTGCCTGCGATAGTCCATGATGGCTTTCGCCTGGTAGTAGTTGATGTAGGGATGACGCTTCAGTTCGTTCAACGACAAGCGGTTGATGTAGATCTTCTGAACGGAAGAGGAAGCATCGATAGAGAAATAAGCCTTCGCATCCTGTGGAAAATCCTCGATTTCATCGAGCTGATTGACACTCACATAACCTCCTAAACGCTGTCCGTACTGTTGTATCCTACGGGCATAGTAGCTGCCGATGCCAGGAACGGTACGATAGGCGGTAGTATCCATCACATTCAGATCCACATGCTCCCCCTCAGCCACCTTCTGGGGGTATTTCAGGTGCAGGGTGTCACGTTCGAAGGACGTCTCTTTCACCAAGGTGGAGGCAGGCTGGTAGTCGGAAGATATTTGGATATAGGGTTCCAACTCACGATACTGTTTGACGGTGAGCCCATAGAGACGGGCAAAATCCTCTTTCTTACGATAGATGCCGCCAGCAGCACGGTACTTGTAAATGTTGCGTACCTGCCAGTCCTGCAAGCCCAATCTGAGCAGTTGGGTGGAGTCGGCCGTATTGGGATCGAAGACAAAGCGCTCCACCTGACGTTCCGGCTGACGGTAATAGCCTGAGGACTTCTCACCAGCAGATGTCTGGACACCCGAAGACGCTGGTGGCGTAACAGCGGTTTTAGTCGATGGAATGGACTCTTTTTGAGAAAAGAAGAGTACCAGCAAGGCTACGACAACCACTACCAGCAGTACCAGGATCACCTGACGGTCGGACTTACGAAGATAGAAGAACTGGCGCCATCTCATACCACCCCGAGCTGATGCAGGAAGATCACCAAAATGCAGACAGGACAGACATAGCGTACGCAGAAGAGATAGACACCAAAGAAACGACCACTGAGCGTCTCACGGTTGGTGAACTCCTCACGGATCAGTTTCTTGGGCACATACCAGCCCATGAACAGACAGGTGAGAAAGCCTCCTATAGGAAGGAACAACTGTCCCGTGGTGAAATCGAAGAGGTCGAAGAGACTCAAGCCAAACAGTGACAGCTGCGGACAACAGAACGACAGGGAACAGAAAATACCGATGAAAGTACAGAGCACCGTAACGATGCCAGCAGCCTTCTTGCGTGACATGTTCGTTTCCTCATGGAAGAAAGCAGTATTCACTTCGTGCAGCGAGATGAGCGAGGTCAGAGCTGCCACAGAGAGGAGCAGATAGAACAACAGGGCTATCAGGGTGCCCAAGAAAGGCACGCCAGAGAAGGCCTGGTTGAATACGTTGGGCAGGGTGACAAACACCAAAGCTGGTCCTGCATCAACCTGTCCGCCTACAGAGAAGACAGCAGGGAAAATCATGAGTCCGGCGAGGATAGCTATCAGACTGTCGATAGAGATAATCTGAACAGCCGACTTCGTCAGATGGATGTCGCGACCAAAGTAGCTGGCATAGGTACACAGACAACCCATGCCCAGACTGAGCGAGTAGAACGACTGTCCCAAAGCACCCAGGAACACGTTACTGTCAACCTTTGAGAAATCGGGGGCAAACAGGAAGCTGATACCTTTGCTTGCATTGGGCAGCAGACAAGCGGCCACAGCGATAACAACCAAAAGAATGAACAGCAGGGGCATCATCAGTTTGGCAGCGCGCTCAATACCTTTCTCCACACCACGTGCAATGACGAGATGACTGATCAAGAAGAACAGCACCAGCCAGAGAACGGGCTTCCAGGGGTTGGTTGAGAAACTCACAAAATAGTCTTTCACATAGGTAGGATTACCATTAAGCTCGCCCATCACGCTGGCATAGACATACTGCAGGCACCAGCCCGATACTACTGCATAGTAGCTGGCAATGAGAAAGCCAGTGAACACCCCAAAATAGCCAATGAGACGCCAAGGGGTACCGTTCGACAACATGCTGTAGGCACGGGCAGCATTAGACTGTGCCCTGCGACCAATGATAAACTCGTTGAGCATACAGGGGATGCCCAGTACCACCACACAGCCAATATATATAAGGATAAAGGCAGCACCACCGTTCTCACCTGCCATCGTGGGGAAACGCCATACGTTGCCCAAGCCTACAGCAGAACCTGCCGTAGCGAGGATGATACCCAGTCGACTACCGAAATTTGCACGCTTTGTCTGTTCCATTTTCTAACAGTTTCTCGGAATTCGGGTGCAAAATTATAAAATTTTCCCGTATTCCGATACCTTTTTCTCCCAAAATATAAAAAAGCGCACCTATTTCTTATCAGACGATAGGCAGAGAGATACCGCAGATTTTCTGATAGACATCCAAGGCATAGACATCAGTCATGCCGCTGATATAGTCGATGACAGCCATCAGACGAGTCTCCAGATCAGGGTGGTCAATATCGTACTGTGACGACACACGCCCAATGAGCTGCTGGGAGTAATAGCGGTCGGGGTGCTCGATAGCCTCAATCATCAGTTCCATGAGCGTAGCCATGATGCGATAACCAGAGAGTTCGACGTCGAGTACGGGTTTGCTGCGATAGATGCGTACCTTCGAGATCTTCGTACAGTTGATATACGCCTCACGGGGCAGGTCGCTGATGTGGTTGATGAGCGAGCCTGTGAAAGTGCCCTGCAGTATCTCGTCCTCATGCATCAGGAACGTAGAGACACACTCGTTCTCCAGTTTGCCGATGACACAGGCGCGCAGATACTGTACCTGCTCATTAGGATCAGACAACTGTTCGTCGGAAATACGCTGAAGGATATGATTCTGCGTGGATTCATCGAAGAAGCCAAGCATCAGCTGTTTGGTCTCTTCGAACGACAGAATCTTCAGTTTATGGGCATCCTCGAGGTCCATAATTTCGTAGCAGATATCATCGGCAGCCTCAACAAGATACACCAATGGATGGCGCACATAGCGTAGGGGTTCTCCTTGAGAAGAAACGCAGAAAATACCCATTTCATCGGCGATACGCTGATAGATCGCCTGTTCGCTATTGAAGAATCCGAACTTCCCCTTCTTGCCTGATGCAGAAGAGGCGTAGGGATATTTCACGATGGAAGCCAGCGTGCTATAGGTCATGACGAAGCCACCTGGGCGACGACCCTTGAACTGATGTGTGAGCAGACGGAACGCATTAGCGTTGCCTTCAAAGTGGGTGATATCGTCCCAGAAGGCAGCTGACACCTTCTCTTTTAGATAGGCGCCCTTACCCTCCGTAAAAAACGTCTGGATAGCTTTCTCACCAGAATGTCCGAAGGGTGGATTACCCAGATCATGAGCCAGACAAGCGGTAGCCACAATCTGTCCTATCTCAGGAATTAATCCATCGTTGAAATCGGGATTTTTTGCACATAGTGCACGCGAGACGTCGTTACCTAATGACATACCCACTGAGGCCACCTCAAGCGAATGGGTCAATCGGTTATGCACAAACACACTGCCTGGCAAGGGAAACACCTGTGTCTTGTTCTGCAGACGACGGAAGGGAGCCGAGAAAATCAGTCGGTCGTAGTCACGCTTAAATTCCGTACGGTCATCGTGCCGCTCCAGATGACGGTGTTCCTGTCCCAGACGGCGGTTAGAAATCAGTTGGTTCCAGTTCATTTTCATCATGGCTGCAAAGTTACAACATTTTTTAGACTTTTCCATGCTTCTATTCTAAAAAAAATGATTATCTTTGCAACCAAATTACAGAATATGCAGATAAAGGTTGTTAATAAAGGACATCAGCCGTTGCCAACTTACGCAACGGAACAGAGCGCAGGCATGGACCTGCGTGCTAATATTGAAGAATCCATCGTACTGAAACCCCTGGAGCGCCGACTCATCCCCACTGGCCTGCACATCGCCCTACCAAAAGGCTATGAGGCACAGGTGCGCCCACGTAGCGGACTGGCCCTGAAGAAAGGCATCACCGTCCTCAACTCGCCTGGCACCATTGATGCCGACTATCGTGGTGAGATAGGTGTGGTCCTCATCAACCTGTCGCAAGAAGACTTTGTCGTGAACGACGGTGAGCGTATTGCCCAGATGGTGATAGCCCGTCACGAGACAGCCGATTTCATAGAGGTGAGCGTGCTGGACGAGACAGAACGCGGCGAGGGCGGCTATGGACATACTGGCGTATAAGAACATGAAGCGTAGCATCATCATATTCCTTCTGACAGCCATCGGCTTAGGCACTTGGGCCCAAACCCCAAGTCGCGAGTATGATGTCCTGTTTCACGAGGCGTTGCAGCAACGGCTGAAAGGACACCATACGGCCGCCTTCGACCTGTTCAACCGTTGTGTGGAGATGAACCCGCAGGCATCGGAGGCTTTCTTCTTCCGTGCCCAGTACTATCACGAAATGGGTGACGCAGAGACGGCCCTGTCGGACTTCAAGAAGGCTGCCGATCTGGACCCCGACAATTTGACGCTGCTGGAGTCACTGGTCCATGCCTATATCAACAATGACCAATATGTCGAAGCTATCGCTGTCGTGGAACACATGTACGACATTGACAAGAGCCGTCAGGAGCTGTTGGAAATGCTCTATCGCCTGTATATCGAAGAGAAAGACTTTGAGAAAGCCATCAGCGTACTCGACAGAATGGAGATTATCGATGGCAAGAACGAGACGACGACGCTTGCCAAGAGTGCGCTCTACCTACAGCTGGACGATACTGAGAAAGCACTCGCCGAGGTGCTGACCCTGACGGAGAAGTACCCCAACGACTTGAACTACCGCACACTCTATGCCCACACGCTGATAGCCAACGACCGCTCGTCAGAGGGTCTGGCCATCCTGCAAGACGTGCTGCGCGAGGAGCCCGATAATACCAAGGCACAAAACGCTCTTCGCAACTACTATATCTCCAATGAGGAGAAGGAGCAGGCCGACTCGCTGACGCGTTGCATCCTGCTGAATGCCAAGACACCCCTCGAAGACAAGATCAACCACCTGCGCCAACTGATTGGTGAAAGCGAACAGAACGGTGGCGACAGCACACTGGTGCTGCAGCTGTTTGATGAGATGCTGGAGCAACCCGATGTAGATGCCGACATAGCAGAGTTTCGCGCTGCCTATATGGACCTCAAGAAGATGCCACGCGACACGGTGGCACAAGCCTATGAGTATGTCCTGCAACTGGCACCCGACCGTGCTTCAGCACGTCTGCACCTGGTACAACAGGCGTGGGAGGACGATGACGACCAACGTATCATAGACCTCTGTCAGGCTGCCCGTCAGTATAACCCCGATGAAATGGCCTTTTATTACTATCAGGGCATGGCCTATTACCGTCAGGAGAACCACGACGGCGCACTGGAAGCCTTCAAGAACGGCATCAGCGTGATTGACGACAGCAGCTCGCCAGAGATCGTCTCCGACTTCTATGCTGTAATGGGTGACCTGCTCTTCATGCGTCAGCAGGAAAAGGAAGCCTTTGCCGCCTACGACTCGTGTCTGCAATGGAATGCTGACAACATCGGATGCCTCAACAACTACGCCTACTACCTCAGTCTGAAGAACGACCGTCTGAAGGAAGCCGAGGAGATGAGCTATAAGACCATCAAGGCCGAACCCGACAACGCCACCTATCTCGACACCTACGCCTGGATTCTCTTTATGGAAGAGCGCTATGCCGAGGCAAAGGTCTATATTGAGCAGGCATTGAAAAACGACGAGAACGTTGGTGCTGTGGTCACAGAGCATGCTGGCGACATCTACGCGATGAACGGTGAGACCGAACGGGCTGTAGAGCTGTGGCAGCAGGCACTGGAGCAAGACCCAGGCAACAAACTGCTCACCAAGAAAATCAAGAAACGCAAATACATCAAACAGAAATGAAGAAAATACTGCATTTGACCATAGGCTGTTGGCTGTTGGCACTACTGCTGACCGCCTGTAAGACAGGCGAGAAAGTGAGTACAGACGGTACGACGACCATTGACAAGACCTTCTCCAAAAAGGACTTCATGAAGACGGTGGTCGACAGAGCTCTCACCAGCCAGTATGTGACAGCCAAACTGAAGTTCTCAGCCACGATGGCAGGACAAAGCGTGTCAGTGGGCGGTTCCCTGAAGATGAAGCGCGACGACGTCATCCGCATCCAGCTGGTGGCCTTCGGCATCATGGAGGCAGGCAGACTGGAGTTCACCAAGGACTACGTGCTCATCATGGACCGTATCAATAAACAGTACGTCAAGGCTTCCTACGACGATATCGACTTCCTGCGTGCCAACAACGTCAACTTCCACACCCTGCAGGCCCTGTTCTGGAACGAGCTGTTCCAGCCAGGCAAGGAGCAGCCGTCACTGGATAAGTTCGCTGCCACACCACAAGAAGAGGGCGACGTGCTCATCACACTCTCCAGCGGTCGTCTGGACTACCAGTGGGAGGCTGATCGCGAGACGGGAAAGATCAACAGCACCACCATCAGTCACGACAATCAGGGAACGACAGACGGAGAGATGAACTGGAAATACCGTTCATTCAAGAAACTGGGACAGAAGCAGTTCCCCACCGACCAGCAGGTGCGCATCAAAGCCGACGGCAAGACGCTGCAGGCTGGCTTCCAATTGTCATCGCTGGAGCATGACAGCAGTTGGGAGAAACGTACCACCGTCTCTAACAAATATAAAAAGGTAAGTGCCGAAACCATCTTCCGCCGACTTCTTTCACTCTAACATATAAACCGTTGTCATCACAATCGCCCCACCCTATGATCAAGAGAATCGTCATCATCCTTCTTCTCAGTCTCTTCTGTTTGGCTGTTCCTGCCCAGAAACAGAAGACAAAACAGGCAACTACCAAGACGACTGCCACCAAGAAGCAGCCTGTCAAGAAGCAGGCAGCACCCAAGCTTACCAAGCGTCAGCAACTGGAGGACCAGAAGAAAAAGGTACAACAGCAGCAGGCTGAAGCACGCAAGCGTCAGCAAGAACTGGAGAAAAAGGTTAAGAACGAACTGGAGCATGTGCAGATCCTTGACGGTGAGATCAAGGACAAGCAGCTGACCATCGACAGCATCCGACAGGATATCGTCGTGCTGGACAGTAACATCGTGTCGTTGGACGAGGAACTGAAGGTGTTGCAGAAAGAGTTGGCCGACCGCAAGGAGCAGTACATGAAGTCCATGCGCTATATGTATCGCAACCGCAAGACACAGAACAAGATGATGTTTATGTTCAGTGCCAAGAACTTCAACCAGATGTTCCGTCGCATGCGTTTCTCAAAAGAATACTCTACCTACGAGAAGATGCAGGGTCAGGCCCTGAAGGTGAAGAGCGAACAGGTGGAAGCCAAGCAGAAAGAGCTGAACGGTGTGAAAGATGAGAAATCGGCCCTGCTGTCGCGCAGCCAACAGGAACACCGTCAGATGGAGCAGAAGCAGACGGAACAGAAAAACCTCGTCGTCAGTCTGCAGAAAGAACAGAAGACCGTGAAGCAACTGATAGCCCAACAGCAGAAAGAAGAGAAAGAACTGAACGCCAAGATTGAGCGCGAGATAAAGGCAGAGATAGCCCGTGCCGAGGCAGAGGCACGCAGACTGGCCGCAGAAGAAGCACGCCGCAAGGCAGCAGAGGAAGCCAAGAGAGCCAAGGCTGCCAAGGACGCCAACAAGAATACCAAAGGCACCACCAAGACAACAGCTACTGCCAGCAGAGACAAGACGAAGGTGGCCACCCCCAAGGCTGAGCACTTCGAACTGCCTGCTGCCGACCGTGCCCTCAGCGGCAGCTTCGAGTCGAACAAAGGACGTCTGCCCGTCCCCATCACTGGTCCCTACAACATTGTCAGAGGAATGGGCACCTACGATGTGACAGGCACGCCTGGTGTGACGCTGGAGAGTAAGGGTATCTACCTCAAGGGCAAGGACGGTGCTCAGGCCCGATGCGTCTTCGACGGACAGGTGACTGCTGTCGTACAGAGAGGTCAGAACTACATGGTCATCGTACGCCACGGACGCTATATCTCCGTCTATTGCAACCTGGCTTCTGTGTCGGTATCCAACCGCCAACAGGTGAAGATCAACCAGATTCTCGGTAAGGTTGCCGACGACCACGTGATGCAGTTCCAGTTGCGCAACTGGACTGACCCCCTCAATCCTCGTCAGTGGCTATCTAAATAACAGCGAACGAACAAAACACTATAGTTGATATGCAGATTAACAGTCATCTTTCCCGTCTGATACAAGACGTGGCAGCCCAATGGGGCGACCGTGAAGCGCTTATCTACAAAGATTACAGCGGCAAGCAGTGGAAGTCGTACTCATGGAACGAGTTCTCTGCGCGTGTGAAATGTGTGTCGAACGCCTTGCTCAACATGGGCGTAAAGATCCAGGAGAACGTGGGTATCTTTTCCCAGAACTCTGTGCAGTACCTCTTCACCGACTTCGGAGCCTGGGGTATCCGAGCCGTGACCATCCCGTTCTATGCCACCAGCTCAGAACAGCAGATCCAGTTCATGATCAACGATGCCAAGATACGTCTTCTCTTCGTTGGCGAACAGGAGCAGTATGACAAGGCCAAGCGCATCTTCTCAACCTGTCAGACGCTGGAGCGTATCATCGTCTTCGATCCCCTGGTAGCCATCGACCCTTCCGACCCCACCACCATGAGTTTCGAGACCTTCATGAAGTTGGGCGAGGGCCTGCCCCGTCAGTCTGAGGTGGAGCGTATCCAGAAGGAGGCAACGATGGATGATATCGCCAACATCCTCTATACCAGTGGCACCACAGGCGACTCTAAGGGCGTCGTCCTCACCTGTGGACAGTATCATGCTGCGATAGAAGCCAACCACAGATGCGTACCCGTTACGGACAAGGACCGCATCCTGAACTTCCTGCCCTTCACCCATATCTTTGAGAAGGGATGGAAGATACTCTGCATTACCGTGGGTGCCCGTCTCATTATCAACACCTATCCTTTGGAGGTGCAGCAGACCATGCGCGAGCAGCACCCCACGTGTATGTCGAGCGTACCCCGCTTCTGGGAGAAGGTCTATATGGGTGTGCAGGAAAAGATTGAGAGTTCAAGTGCCATGCAGCGCAAGCTGTTCCGTCATGCGCTTAACGTGGGTCGCAAGCATAACATCGAATATATCTCGAGGGGCAAACGTCCTCCCTTGGCATTACATCTTGAATACAAACTGCTCAACAAGACCGTCTTCTCGCTGGTGCGCAAGGAGCTGGGACTTGAGAACGCTCACTTCTTCCCCACCGCAGGTGCAGCTGTCTCGCCTCATGTGGAAGAATTCGTCCATTCCATCGGTATTTACATGGACGTAGGCTATGGTCTCACAGAGAGTCTGGCTACCGTCAGCTGCCTCCATCTTGACAAGCCGTTCACCGTTGGTAGCGTGGGCTATCCCATCGACAGCATCGATATCAAGATCAGCGAGGAAGGCGAAGTGCTGTTGAAGGGTCCCACCATCACCCGAGGCTACTACAACCGTGACGACCTGACCAAGCAGGCTTTCACTGAGGACGGCTATTTCCGTACTGGTGACTCAGGTTACCTGAAAGACGGCGAGCTGTTCCTAAAGGAGCGTATCAAGGACCTCTTCAAAACCTCTAACGGCAAATATATCGCGCCGCAGATGATTGAGTCGAAGCTGCTGGTAGATAAATACATCGACCAGGTAGCCATTATCGCTGACCAGCGCAAGTTCGTGTCGGCCCTCATCATTCCTGTCTATAGTCTGTTGGAGGAATATGCGCGTGCCCACAACATCAAGTTCGAGAGCCGTAAGGACCTGTGTCAGAACCCACAGATTCACGAGATGTTGCAGGAGCGTATCGACACCCTACAGCAACAGCTGGCCCACTACGAGCAGGTGAAGCGTTTCACGTTGCTTGAAAAGCCTTTCTCTGTGGAGCGTGGCGAGCTGACCAACACGCTGAAGATCAAACGTCGCGTGCTGAATGAGAACTACAAAAAGGAAATTGATTTGATGTACCTTTAACTTGTAAGAAGTTAACGAAGTTAGAGAAGTTAAGAAGTCAAAGAAGTTAAGGAGTCCCTAACAAGGACTCCTTAATTCTTTTATAAAGTAGAAGAATAGTTGAGCGTAACGGTGTGCCCCTGACTGATGGAGGCCTTCACGTCGATGATACGCTGGTTGCGACTGCCACGGAACACCAGCGAGTCATCGCGCTGGCTCTTGATGAACGGTCCATCGACGAGGACGTCAATCTGATTCAAGAGCTCCCTCTGTCGCGGCATGTTGATGAGTGTCTCAAACGTGAAGCCCGTATAGCACCAGATATCTTTATCAGTACGCTGATGGATGGCTCTCGCCAACTCAGCAAAGCCCTCAGGCTGGTACATAGGATCACCTCCCGAGAAGGTGACGTTGGCATAGGGGTCGGCCTCGATGATGCGCATGATATCATCCGTCGTCATCGCATGACCACCCTCAAAGTCCCACGACTGCGGATTATGACAACCCTCGCACTTGTGACGGCAGCCAGCACAGTAGATGGAGGTCCGGAAGCCCGGACCATCCACCATCGTATCCTCTATGATTGACAGTACTGATATCATCTTTCAGTAGGAACTGTACAGCCTATTATCTAGAACAGCTGTTGATTGCCGTCATCCACGTGGGTCACACGGTCGTTCAGCTCAGCCAGCTTGCCGCTGTTCCAACGGTCGGTGGTACCCACCAGATAACCCGTGATGCGCTGCAGACGGTCGATGTTGTGACTACCACACTTCGGACAGGTCTTCAGGTCGGCAGTGGCATCCTCGTAGCCGCAGTCCATACAACGGTTACGGTTGTGGTTCACTGAACCATAGCCCATGTCGAGCTTATCCATCATATCAACCACGCCCATAATCACCTGTGGGTTGTGTGTGGCATCACCATCAATCTCTACGTAGAAGATGTGGCCACCACGCGTCAGGTTGTGATAGGGAGCCTCCACCTCGGCCTTGTGGCGTGCCGAGCACTTGTAATAGACGGGCACGTGGTTCGAGTTGGTGTAGTAATCGCGGTCCGTAACACCAGGAATGACACCAAACTCCTTGCGGTCGCGCTTGGTGAAGCGTCCTGCCAGACCCTCCGCTGGTGTTGCCAGCACGGAGTAGTTATGATGGTAGCGCTCGCAGAAATCATTGATTCTATCGCGCATATAGGTCACAATCTTCAGTCCCAGCTCCTGGGCTTCCTCGCTCTCACCATGATGCTTGCCGATGAGGGCCACCAGACACTCTGCCAGTCCGATGAAACCAATACCCAGCGTTCCCTGGTTGATGACACTCTCTACTGTATCGTTGGGACCCAACTTGTCAGCACCAAGCCACAGGCTCTTCATCAGCAGCGGGAACTGCTTAGCAAAGGCTGTCTTCTGGAACTGGAAGCGGTCGTCCAACTGTTTAGCAGCCACCTCAAGCAGGTTGTCGAGCTTGGCAAAGAACTGTGCGATACGCTCCTCCTTGTTCTCCGTCTGCATACATTCGATAGCCAGTTTCACGATATTGATCGTGGTGAACGACAAGTTACCACGTCCGATGCTGGTGCGTGGTCCGAAGCGGTTCTCGAACACACGCGTACGACAGCCCATCGTAGCCACCTCGTGCAGGTAGCGCTTGGGGTCGTCAGCCTTCCACTCGCTGTCCTGGTTGTACGAGGCGTCGAGGTTCAGGAAGTTGGGGAAGAACCTGCGTGCCGTCACCTTACATGCCAACTGATAGAGGTCGAAGTTACGGTCTTCAGGCAGGTAGTTCACGCCACGCTTCTTCTTCCATATCTGGATGGGGAAGATAGCCGTCTCGCCGTTGCCCACACCCTCATAGGTGCTCAGCAGGATCTCACGCATGATGCAACGGCCCTCGGCACTCGTATCCGTACCATAGTTAATAGAAGAGAACACCACCTGATTGCCACCACGCGAGTGAATGGTGTTCATATTATGGATGAAGGCCTCCATCGCCTGATGCACGCGACCCACCACCTTGTTGATGGCATGCTGGCGCACACGGTCCACACCCTTCAGTCCGTCCAGCGGCTGCTTGATGTAGTCCATCAGGGGCTCGTCATACAGCTGTTCGAAGCTCTCGCCATACAGCTGCTCCAAATATTTCAGTTCCTCGATATAGGAGGAACGCACAAAGGGAGCCAGGTAGAAGTCGAAGGCAGGGATAGCCTGTCCGCCGTGCATCTCGTTCTGAGCACACTCCAGCGAGATACAGGCCAGCACCGAAGCCGTCTCGATGCGCTTGGCAGGACGCGAGGCCCCGTGACCAGCGATGAAACCGCAGTTCAGGATATTGTCCAACGGGTGCTGCACGCAGGTCAGCGACTTGGTGGGATAGTAGTCCTTATCGTGGATGTGCAGGTAGTTGTGCGCTACGGCATCACGGCTCTCTGGCGACAGCAGATAGTCATCGACGAAGGGCTTCGTGGTCTCAGAGGCAAACTTCATCATCATGCCGGCAGGGGTGTCGGCATTCATATTGGCATTCTCGCGGGTGATGTCGTTCGACTTCACGTTGACGATGTCCAGGAAGATGTCGCGTGTCTTCGCCTTACGTGCAATGCTACGCTGGTTACGATAGGCGATATACTTCTGAGCCACGTCCTTGCGCGCACTCTTCATCAGCTCTATCTCCACCAGATCCTGTATCTCCTCCACGGTCATCTGTGTCTGACCGCGCTGGGCGATATGATCGGTTATCACATTGAGCAAACGCTCGTCCTCACCCTTGTCGGTATGCATCATAGCCTTACGGATAGCGGCCATGATTTTCTGTTCGTTAAAGCCCACGATGCGGCCATCGCGCTTTACAACTGTCTGTATCATAAACGATTAAAAAGATATTGTTTTTGGGTTATCTTAAAACTGTTTGCAAAGATACTACAATTATATCAAAATAAAATCTTTTGGGCGACTTTTTTCTTGTTAAAAAACGTCAATCCTCTCATTATCAATAACATAAGAAAACGTTTTGGAAAACTTTCCTTTCCAAAACGTTTTTATTGTTACCCGTTTTATGGTCTAACTGCCTAATACTCAAAGGATGAGCCTCCCAAGAACTCGCGCAGCAGCGAGGTGGGTGGTATCTGGTCCTCAGGGATAGGTTTGATGTAACTCATGAACTTACGCAGTCGGTAGGCCTCGGCATATTCCACACAGTTCTCAGGCACCTGTTCCAGCAGCGGCTCGGCCTGCTGTTTGATGACGGCCAGTTCGAAGAGCATGGCTGTGTTGAACATCGCATCGGCATTCTCCTGATAGGGGAATATCCAGCGGTTCTCACCCTTGCGTACTGACGGCCAGCGGCGGATGGTCTCCTGGGCATTGACAGCACGATACTTATGGTCGCGGATGATGCGTCGCAGCAGACGGTTGTCAGTGGTGGGAATATAATTGTGCGCATCCAGCAGGATAGTGGTCAGGGCCGAGGCATAGATGCGGTAGATCTGTTCTTGTGGCACCTGTGCCGTCAGCTCGGGGTTCAGGGCATGGATACCCTCAATGACCAGTACCTCCTTGCCTTTCAGCTGGAGTTTCCTACCGCTGGGCACACTCTTTCCCGTGGGGAAGTCATAGCGTGGCAGCTCTACCTCCTCACCACGGAACAGCGCATTCAGCTGGTCGTTGAAGAGTTGCAGGTTCAGGGCATGCAGGTGTTCAAAGTCGTAGTCGCCCTTCTCGTCGCGCGGTGTTTTGTCACGGTCCAGGAAATAGTCATCCAACGAGATGGGGATGGGATAGATGCCATTCACCGCCAGCTGTACTGACAAACGCTTGCACGTTGTCGTCTTGCCGCTGGACGACGGTCCTGCGATGAGCACCACCTTCACACCCTTGCGCTGGGCTATCTCGTCAGCTATCGAGGCAATCTTCTTCTCCTGCAGTGCCTCGCTGATCTGGATAAGCTGTGGCGAGTATCCCATGCGGATTGCATCGTTCAGGTCGCCAACGGTACGCAGACGCAGGATATCCTGCCAGCGGTGCTGTTCCTTGAAGATCTCGAACATCTTGTCCTGACGCACAAACGCACCCAACTTCGAGGGATCAGCAAGTGATGGTATGCGTAGCAATATACCGTCGAAGTAGTACTCCAGTCCAAACAGGTGTATCTGTGCCGTGTTGGTCAGCAGCGTGCCGTAGAAATAGTCCTTGTAGCCGTCTATATCATAATAAGTGGTATAGAGCTTACCCGTGCTCTTCAGCAACTTCACCTTCGACACAGCCCCCGTTGCGGCAAACATACTGATAGCCTCCTCGGTGCTGGTCTCATAGCGGTGGATGGGCAGCGCCGCTGCGATGATCTCCTTCATCTTGTCGCGCAGGTCGTTCACGTCGTCGGGCGTCACGGGCCGTCCTATCTGCAGGTCCACATAGTAGCCGTTGCTCACGGGGATGTCTATCGACACCTTGCACTCGGGATACAGGTCGTGGGTAGCCTTTGCCAGGATGAAGAACAGCGTCCTGGTGTAAGCCCTGATGCCACTGGGCGTGGTCAGGTCCATAAACTCTATCTCCTTGGGGTTGTAGATACGGTAGTGCAGACCCTCAATCTTATTGTTGACACGTGCTATCATGGGACCGTAGTCCATCTGCAGTCCCAGTTGGTTGTACACCTCTTTCAGGTGACATCCCATGGGCACGTCTATCTCTTTTCCGTTGTTTTTACACTGAATACGAATCGTTTTTTCCATCATTTTAGATTTTTATCACTGCAAAAATACAAATAATTATTTAAAAGGTTGTTGTTGTTTACGTTTTTTTTAGTATTTTTGCACCGAAAATTATCAAGCAACCATAATTTATGCTGATTGTCTTAAAACTTTTAGGCTCACTCGCCCTGCTCATGTTCGGTATGAAGTCCATGAGTGACGCCTTGCAGAAGATGGCAGGTCCACAGCTGCGTCACGTGCTGGGAGCCATGACCACCAACCGTTTTACGGGTATGCTCACAGGTACGCTTGTTACTGCCTCCGTACAGTCATCGACGGCCACCACGGTGATGACCGTCTCGTTTGTCAATGCGGGCTTGTTGACGCTGGCCCAGGCCATCTCGGTCATCATGGGTGCCAACATCGGAACGACGCTGACGGCGTGGATCATGTCGGCAGGTATGTCGTTCAACATCACCAACGTGGTCTATCCCGCCTTCCTGCTGGGCATCATCCTCATCTACAGGAAGAAGCACCGCTACATTGGCGACTTCCTCTTTGGTATGGCGTTCCTGCTGCTGGGCTTGGGTACCCTGCGCCAGACGGGTATTGAGATGAACCTTGGTCAGAACCAGGCCGTACTCGACTTCTTCGCCTCGTTCAATCCCGACTCGTTCCTCACCACGCTGCTGTTCCTCATCATGGGTGGCATCCTGACGTTCTGCGTGCAGTCGTCGGCAGCGGTGATGGCTATCACCATGATCCTCTGCTCCAGCGGCGCCCTGCCCATCTATCAGGGTATTGCGCTGGTGATGGGTGAGAACATCGGTACCACCGTGACCTCTAACCTCGCTGCCCTCTCTGCCAACACGCAGGCCCGTCGTGCAGCCCTCGCCCACATGTTCTTCAACGTGTTTGGCGTCATCTGGATACTGTTCGTCTTCCGTCCGTTCATCGACATGGTGTGCGGCTGGGTAGGCTACGACGTGGCGATGGTGAAAGACCAGGTGACCACAGAGGTGTTCCTGGCCAATGCCGCCAAGCTGAGCTTCGTGCTGGCAGCCTTCCACACCTCGTTCAATGTGGCCAACACCTTCATCCTGATATGGTTCATCCCGCAGATCGAGCGTTTCGTATGCTGGGTCATCAAACCCAAGAAACTGGACGAGGAGGAGGACTTCCGCCTGCACTTCATCACTGCTGGCTTCATGAAGACCCCCGAGCTCTCCGTGCTCGAGGCCCAGAAGGAGATACAGTCGTTCTCCGACCGTATGCAGCGTATGTTCGGTATGGTGCGCGAGCTGCTGACGTTGAGCAGCACCGCCAACAGCAAGAACAACAAGGACGGCGACTTCAACAAGCTCTTCACCCGCATCGAGAAGTACGAGGGCATCTCCGACAACATGGAGCTCGAGATTGCGAAGTACCTCGACTCTGTGGGCGACGCTCACCTCAGCGACGATACGAAGGCCAAGATCCGCGCCATGCTGCGTGAGATCAGCGAGCTGGAGTCTATCGGCGATGCCTGCTACAACATGGCACGCACCATCTCGCGCAAGTACAACGGCAAGCAGGACCACTTCATCAACAAGCAGTACGAGCATATCCATCAGATGATGGAGCTCACCGACCAGTCGCTCACGCAGATGAACCGTCTGATGGGTGGTCGCAAGGACTCGTTCGACGTGAACCGCACGTTCAACATCGAAAACGAGATCAACAACTACCGCAACCAGCTGAAGGCGCAGAACATCGTCGATATCAACAACCACGAATACACCTACGCCGTGGGCACCATCTACATGGACCTCATCAACGAGTGCGAGAAGCTGGGCGACTACGTGGTCAACGTCGTCGAGGCCCGCATGGGTACCCGCCAGAGGGAGCAACTGTGGTAAAAAACCGCGATTCCATCGATAGTAACTACTTACTTTACATACAAAAACTATTATTAAAATGAAAAAGCTATTCTTAGCCGCCATACTCTTTTTCACTGGTATGACGACCGTGGTGGCACAAGAGATGCCTCCCATTCCCGTTGACCCCGATGTGCGCATCGGCAAACTGGACAACGGACTGACTTATTACATCCGTCACAACGAGTGGCCCGAGCATGTAGCCAACTTCTACATCGCCCAGCGTGTAGGTTCCATCCAGGAGGACGACTCACAGCGCGGCCTGGCCCACTTCCTCGAGCACATGGCTTTCAACGGCTCGGAGAACTTCCCCAACAAGCCTGGCAAGAGCATCATCGACTACACCCGCTCACTCGGCGTGGAGTTTGGTAGCGACCTCAATGCCTACACCTCTATCGACCAGACCGTCTATCGCGTCTGCAACGTGCCTACGGCCAAGGGTCAGGCAGCTCTCGACTCGTGTCTGCTCATCCTGAAGGACTGGTCGTGCGGACTGTCGCTCGAAGCCGAGGAGATTGACAAGGAGCGCGACGTGGTGCACAACGAGTGGCGCCTGGGCGAAGGTCCCTCACAGCGCATGATTACCCGTGCCCTGCCCAAGATGTATCCTGGCTCTAAGTACGGCGAGCGCATGCCTATCGGCTTGATGAGCGTCATCGACAGCTTCAAGCCCCAGACGCTGCGCGCCTACTACCAGAAGTGGTACCGCCCCGACAACCAGGCCATCATCGTGGTGGGCGATGTCGATGTCGATCACATGGAAGCCAAGATCAAGGAGTACTTCAGCGGCATCAAGGTGGCTGCAAACGCTGCCCAGGTGGTGGCTGAGCCCGTGCCCGACAACGACGAGGCTATCTATATCTTCGAGAAGGACAAGGAGATGCAGACCAACATGATCCTCGTCTTCATGAAGCACGAGACGACCACTCCCGAGGAGAAGGCATCGATGGCCTACCTCATCGAGATCTATGCCAAGGCCGTCATAGCTAATATGATGAACGCACGCCTGCGCGAGATGACCGAGAATGCCGAATGTCCCTTCTTCCAGGCTGCCGGCGAGGACGACGACTACCTGCTGGCCAGCACCAAGGATGCCTTCCAGCTGATGGCCTATCCCAAGGAGGGTCGCGACATGGATGCGCTGACCGCCCTGATGGTCGAGTCGCGCCGTGCTGCTGAGTTTGGCTTCACCGCTACAGAGTACGAGCGTGCCAAGGCCGACTACCTCAGCGCCCTCGAGAAGCAGTACAACAACCGTGCGAAGATCACCAATGCCGCCTATGGCGACGACTATCGCGACAACTACCTGCAGAACGAGCCCATCCCCTCTATCGAGGTGCTCTACCAGACCATGAACATGCTGGCTCCCAATATCCCTGTGACCATCATCAACCAGGCTCTGCCCGAGCTCATCTCCGTTAACGACAAGAACCTCGTCGTCATGGAGTGGGCACGCGAGGCCGATGGTCTCACCTACCCCACCGAGGCTGACATGAAGGCTGCCGTCGAGAAGGCACGCGCCCAGGAGATTAGCGCCTACGTGGACAACGTCAAGGACGAGCCCCTCATGAGCGAGCTGCCCAAGGCCGGCAAGGTGGTGAAGACCACCGAGAACAAGGTGCTGGGCTACAAGGAGCTGAAGCTCTCCAACGGTGCCACCGTCATCCTCAAGCCTACCGACTACAACGACGACGAGATTCGCCTGCAGGCCTTCGCCAAGGGTGGCAAGTCGGTGTTCGGTCCTGAGGACTACACCAACCTGAAGGTCTTCGACGAGGTCATCGGCTACAGCGGCATCGGCAACTTCTCAAGCACTGAGCTCACCAAGGCCCTCGCAGGCAAGGAGGTCAACGCCGACGCCACCATGGGTCTCACCCGTCAGTACGTCACGGCCCACACTACCCCGAAGGACCGCGAGACCATGTTCCAGATGGTCTATCTCTACTTCACCAAGATCAACAAGGACGAGAAGCAGTTCCAGAACCTCATGACACAGCTCGAGATGGCTCTGAAGAACAAGTCGCTGTCGCCCGACGCCGTCTATAACGACTCACTGCTGTGCACCATCTACAGCCACAACCCACGCTTCAACAACCTGCAGGTGGAAGACCTGAAGGACATCAACTACGACCGCATCCTCGCCATCCATCAGGATCGCTTCAAGAACGCCTCGCAGTTCACCTTCGTCATCGTGGGTAAGTTCACCGAGGAAGAGATCCTTCCCTACATCGAGCAGTACATCGCCGCCCTGCCTGGTAAGGGCAAGGCCGACAACTTCCGCGACGTGCAGACCTACGCCAAGGGCGAGGTTGTCAACAAGTTCCTCGTGAAGACCGACTCTCCCAAGGCCACAGCCGTAGAGTTCTGGACAGCCGAGGCACCCTACACCCTCGACAACATCGTCAAGCTCGACGCAGCAGGACAGCTCCTCTCCATCCTCTACCTCCGCACCATCCGCGAGGAAGAGAGTGCCGCCTACTCTTGCGGTGCCGCTGGTGGCTTCGACCTCAGCAGCTCCAAGCCCCTCATGACGCTCCAGGCCTACTGCCCCATGAACCCCGACAAGCAGGAGACAGCCGTACGCCTGCTCCACGAGGGCATGAAGAGCGTCTCCGAGAACATCAGCGCCGACGACCTGGCACAGGTCAAGGAGAACATGCTGAAGGATGCCGACATCAAGTTCAAGAACAACAACTACTGGGTGAACACCATCACCACCTACAAGGACTACGGACTCGATGTCTATACCGACTACAAGAAGACCGTCGAGGCCCTCACCCCCGAGGCCGTCAGCACCTTCGTCCGCACGAAGGTCCTCTCCAGCGGCAACCACGTCGAGGTCATCATGCTCCCCGACATGACCAAGGAGTAAAGACTTGGGGTCTATCGTCTAAACTCCTAGACTCCTAAACTCCACCAATAAAAAGACAGCCCTGCTGATTGCAGGGCTGTCTTTTTTCAACGCAAACTGACGCACTTCTCAACACGAGAAGACACACTTCCCTACCGCGTGACTTAAGTCAAAAGGTCGCTCGACTTAAGTCAAAAGGTCTCGTGACTTAAGTCAAAAGGTCGTTTGACTTAAGTCAAAGGGTTGCCTTCTGCGTCACGTTGCCATGCGTTCTGCGTCACTCTGCCTGAGAAAGTGCGTCACCTTCTCGAAGAAAATGCGTCATTCTCTCATAGATTCTCAGAGCTTCACCGTAGAGATGTCAACAAGGTTGTTGACGATGGCGTAGATGGTGAGGCCCGCAGGGGAGTGGATCTGCAACTTGCGGGCGATGTTGCGACGGTGGGTGATGACGGTGTTGACAGAGATGCAGAGGTGGTCGGCAATCTCCTTGTTCTGCATACCCTGCACCAGGGCGATGATGACATCCTTCTCGCGGTCGGAGAGGGTCTCGTCGCCATTCATGCCGTTCTTGAAGACCATGTCGGAGATGTTGCGGGTGATGTCGCTCTTCTTGGTGATCTGCTCCAGACGGCGGATGGCAGGCACGAAGATATAGTCCTCGACCATGGCATGCTGACGCAGCCACACCTCGTTCTCGTAGATGTCGTGGAGGGTGGCTGTGAGCTGGTTGTTGTGCAGGCCGTCCTGCGGCAGGTACTTGATGATGAGCAGCTTCAGCTCGCGCAACTTCTTGTCGGTGGCGGCGTGGTGCTTGGAGAAGGTATCGACGTTGTAGTCGTTGGCAGCCTGTCCGTTGATGAGCGACTGCACATAGGGGAAGAGCGTCTTCTGCTCGTATTTCATGTGACGGCGTATCTCGTGGGCGTATTCGTCGTAGAAGCGCAGGATGAGCTTCGCCAGAGAGTCGTGTTCGTTGAGCGACTCCTGCAGCTCGCGACGGATATAGGGCAGCTGGAAGTCGAGGAAATAGGCGTGGCTGGCCTCCAGATAGTGCAGCAGTGTGGGCACGCAGATATGCTCGTCGTTCTCGATGGTTCCTGCCGAGGCGCCCGTCCCCAGTCGTTCGCCATAGCCATTGATGATGAAGTTGACAACGGTGAGGAAGGTGTAGGTATCTACATGGTTGTCCTCGCAGGTTTCCTTGACGGTCTTGTCACCAAAGCCGAGGCTGATGCCGAAGCTGCCCAGCATCTGCAACAGGTCGTAGTTGTCGCGTATCAGCGATATCATCTTGTCGTCGGCCTCATACAACTTCTGATTCTTCATAACAATGAACAATTAACTATGAACTCTGAACTATGAACTATGAACTACTCAATAATGATTACCGGATGCAAAGGTAGGCATTATTTTCGAGATGAACAATAATCACAAATAGGTATTTTAGTAATGGAAAACGGAAGATGGAAGATGGAAAATAGCGGTTTCACCATTTTTAGGTATTGTCGGTAAGCCTGAATCGCCCTACCTTTGCAGCGAAAAAAAAGAAAAGGAGTGTAGGAGTCTAAACTTCTAAACTCCTCAAAAACAAAAAAGAGAAAAGAGATGAAAACGACAATAATTGCTATGGTATTGGCCCTGACAGGCCTTGACGCACAGGCACAGGACGTGGACGGCACGACAGGTGCCACGCAACAGACGGCGAAGAAAGAAAAGGTATCGCGCCTGCACGTAGGAGGCTATGGCGAGGCGGTGATGACGCGCAACTTCTACAGTCAGAGCTTCAACCGCTACAAGAAGCCCGAGAACTACAAGGATGACGCGAGTCACGGAAGGTTCGACCTGCCCCACGTGTGTCTGAACATTGGTTATGACTTCGGCAAGGGCTGGACGCTGGGCACGGAGATAGAGTTTGAACACGGCGGCAACGGCACAGCCGTAGAGATAGAAGCCGAGGAAGCTGGCGAATATGAGGCCGAGGTGGAGAAGGGCGGCGAGGTGAACATCGAGCAGTTCTGGATCAACAAGGAGTTTGCTGGCGGTAAGTTCAACATCAAGGCGGGCGAGATCATCGTGCCCGTAGGCTACTCGAACGCCTACCACGAGCCCAACCAGTTCTTCACGGTCTATCGTCCGGAGGGCGAGGCCACCATCATGCCCAACACGTGGCACCAGGTGGGCCTGTCGCTGTGGGGACGCGTGAAAGACTGGCGTTACGAGGCCCAGCTGCTGTCGGGTCTGAACTCTGAGAGCTTCACAGCCGAGAACTTCGTGCACTACGGAGCCACCAGTCCCTATGAGTTCAAGGTGGCCAACAACTACGCTGGGGCCGTGCGTGTGGACAACTATTCTATACAGGGCCTGCGCATCGGACTGAGTGGCTACTATGGCTACACCTTCCGCAACACGCTGCGCACGCCAGGAGCGAAGTATGACGACGTGACAGGTGCGCTGGGCATCGTGGCACTCGACTTCCAGCTGAAGCGCTGGGGATGGATTGTGCGTGGTAACATAGACTATGCCCATCTGAGCGATGCCGACGAGATCTCGGCCTACAACCAGGCCAACTGGACGCACCACAAGTATCAGGACGGCAATCCCCACCACTATACGAACATCGGAAAGAATGCACTGGCGTATGCCTTAGAAGCTGGCTATAATATGATGGCTATCAGCCAACAGCCAAAGGCCAACAGGCAGAAACTGTATCTCTTCAGCCGCTTTGAGCACTACAACACGATGGCGGCAGGCACCTATGCGTCGATGTATAAGTACACGAAGAGGTACCGCTATGCTGTGGGCGTGAACTACCAGCCCGTGAGTCAGATCACCATCAAGGGCGAGTACTCGTACCGTTTCTTCGAGAAGCCCAACAACAACGGTCTGGCCGCTGACAGTCCGCTGTACCAGCAGTCCTACAACAACGAGCCGAGCGTGAGTATTGGCGTGACGTATTGTGGAAATTTCTTATAGTCGTGATAACGAGATAAAGAAATATCGTGATAACGTAATAACGAGATAACGTAATAACGAAAAAAAATAAAAAGAAAAAATGAAGAATCTGTTGAAAATGGCAGCACTGGCTGCCGTAGTGTGTGTTGGTTTCGCATCATGTTCGGATGATGACGATGTGGACAACAAGACTGTTTCAGGTACACAGGAAGCCCTCGACCAGGCTTGTAAGGACTGGAAGACGGCCCGTGCCAACTGGGAGAACACCGAGGCTTTCCTCTTTGGTGCCGCCGATGTCTATTCTATCGACCCCCATACCGACACATGGCCTGTAGCCGCCAACGACCTGGCACAGGTGTTGCGCGATGAGAAGGCAATGTCGAACCTCGACAATTTCATCAAGACCGCCAACTCGGGTATCCTGGGCTATCACGGACTGGAATACGTGCTCTTCCGTCAGGGACAGCCACGAAAGATTGACCAGATCACCGAACTGGAGTACAAGTATATCTGTGCCGTGGCCAAGGACCTCTACAACGCCACAGCCACGCTGGAGGCCTGCTGGGACTCGAAGGAGAGCAACGCTGAGCGTCTGAAGATTGCCAAGGAGTATGTGGCTACGCACCTGGCCATCGACGATGACGGTAACCAGGAGGGTGCACTGGATGGTTTCCAGAACTTCGGCAAGGCCTTCAAGAACCCTGGCACGGGCGACTGGGAGACCGCTCTCGACGCCACACTGGAGATCATCTCTGGCTGTCAGGACATCATCGGCGAGGTGGGACAGTCGAAGATTGGTCTGCCTTACACGGGTGAGGACCCCAGCTACATTGAGTCACCCTATGCCTACAACAGCATCACCGACTTCTACGACAACATCGTCTCGTGTAAGAACGCCCTCTATGGCGCCATGGGTGCTACCAAGCCCAACGAGAAGTCGCTTGTCTATTTCTGTCTGAACTCGGGCAACAACACCGTGGTCAACCAGACCAAGGCCGTGCAGACGAAGCTGGACAACGCCCTGGCCAAGATCAAGGCCATGAAGGCACCGTTTGCCCTCAACTACAGCGATGCTTCGTGCAAGGTGGCCATCGACGCGCTGGGTGAGCTGGACGACGCCCTGGGCGAACTGGCTGAGACCCTGAAGGGCTATGCTGGCAACGAGACCGTAGAGGCTCAGTGTCAGGTGATCAACGAGAACTATGTGGACAATGTCGTCGTAGCTACCTACCGCACACTGGCTGACAATGCCTATAAGCTATACCAATCGATTGTTAGGATCAAGAAATAAGTACTATGAACAGAAATTCTTTTTTAGGACTTCTATTCGGCACCCTCGTTATCGCTGCATGTAGCGATGACGAGGTGCAGCCGTTATCATGGGAGATTGGTGACCCTACCGCCACCGACTACCCTGAGGACTACTATGCCGGCGGACTGCTGGGTACCACCGCCGTGAACACCGCTACCGCCTTCGAGCAGCCCACAAAGGCTGTGGAGACGGCTGGTATGATGACTGCCTTCAACGAGGGTGAATACCTGTTTGAGAAGGACTACAACACCAATACCGAGGGCGCCTTCCACGGACTGGGTCCCGTCTATGTGCGTCGCGGTTGTCTGTACTGTCACCCAGGCTACGGCCACGGTGCCCGTCAGACGGAGTACAAGGCCGACAACCACCGCAACGGCTACCTGCTCGTGGTCTATGACAAGACCACCAACGCCTATATCCGCTCGGTGGCTGGTATGCCGCAGACGGGTGCTGTAAAGCCTTTCAAGGCACCTATCGACGAGGACCAGATCAAGATTGCGTGGAACGACTATACCGACGAGTGGGGCAACAAGTTCCCTGACGGTGAGACCTACGAGCTGATCTATCCCGAGGTGACCATCCCCTACTCTGCCTACTATGCCCCCGTGGTGGTGGCTCGTGGCGGACAGGACGTGACGCTGGACGAGACACAGTATAACAACGAGGTGGGCGTGCTACTGGAATCGACCATCGGCATCTACGGCACTGGTCTCACCGATGCCATTCCCGACGAGGACATCACGGCACAGTGGGAGTCGGAAAGCAAGTACTTCAACAGCATCGGCAAGACGGATGCGCTGAACCCTGCCATGTGGAACCAGGCCACCAACACCTGGAACAGCTACTATAGCAACTCGCTGCAGGGCGACGGCACGAAGTATGTGCGCCGTTACACCTACGCCCTCTCGCGTGGTCCTATCCTCGATGCTGCTGGTGCCAACGCCATCTGGAACATCACCAACGTGACACGTTCAGACCGTCGTTATCACTACCTCGACCTGGCTGGCACTTACTATGCCACGAAGTCGTCGCAGGACCCCGACGTGCAGGCTGGCTTCACGGACTACATCAACCGCATGGACCCCACAGGGGCACATCCTGAGTGGCATACGGGTGATCTGGAGAAGGACATCTACACCTACCTGACCAGCAAGCAACTGGAGCCCGAGATGAGTGACGCACAATACAAAAACCTCATGATATGGCACCGCGGACTGGCTGTGCCTGCTGCACGCAACACCACCACAGACGACTTCAAGGCTGGCAAGAAGCTGTTCACACAGATTGGCTGTGCTGCCTGTCACCGTCCCTCGTGGCAGACGGGCGAGGACCATATTCAGGACCCTGCCAAGTTCTTCACCTCTGACAGCGACATGCCTCGCTATCCGAATCAGAAGATCTGGCCCTATACCGACTTCGTGCAGCACCGTCTGTGGATGAAGAACGACATCCGCACGGGCTGGTGTCGCACCACCCCACTCTGGGGACGCGGACTGGCTGCTAAGTGTGGCAGTGGCGTGGAGCGTCTGCACGACTGTCGTGCACGCAACGTGCTGGAGGCTATCATGTGGCACGGCTGTAAGAACGAGGGTGGCACGAGCGATGCCTATCAGACAGTGGTAAAGTTCCGTAACCTGACAAAGAAAGAACGCGAGCAGCTCATCTATTTTATTGAGTCCATTTGACGTCTGTTTGCATTTTATTTCGTACCTTTGAGCTTCGCTCTAAGGTACTCACGTTCGGAAAATCCAAAAATATTTGGTTTTTCGCTCACTTAATCGTACCTTTGCGGTCGATAACAGGCTGCAATATGAAAATGAGATTGACAAAGATCATAATTGGTTCCCTATACACGCTCATTGTGGTGTGTATAGGGATTACCACAATCATAGAGAAATATCACGGCACCTCGTTTGTCAGCGAGCATATCTACGGTGCCTGGTGGTTTTCGGCACTGTGGGCTGTGCTCACGGTGACGGCGCTGGCCTATATCGTGAAGCAGCGGCTCTACAAGCGGTTGGCTGTCCTGCTGCTCCACCTGGCGTTTGTAGTCATTCTGGCAGGAGCGCTGACCACACATCTCTTTGCCGAAAGAGGCACCATCCTGCTCAGGACGGGCGTTCCAGAGATGACCTATGTGGACGATGACCAGAAGGTGCATCCCCTACCCTTCGCGCTGACGCTGAAGGAGTTTCGCATCGTGAACTACCCTGGTACCGATGCGCCTATGGACTACCAGAGCGTGATACAATTCATAGTTCATAATTCTTCGACTAGCGAAGCGGCAAAGCCGATTACACAGTTCAAAGTTCATAATTCTTCGACTAGCGAAGCGGCAAAGCCGATTACACAGTTCAAAATTCAAGATGACGGGGAAGAGGTCACTATCTCCATGAACCACCCTGCCTCCGTTGCTGGCTATCGTCTGTTTCAGAAGAGCTACGACTCTGACGGTGAGGGCGTTATGCTGGGTTTCAACTACGACCCCTGGGGCATCGGCATCACCTATGCTGGCTACCTGTTGCTGCTCGTAGGCATCATCGCCACCCTGCTGTCGAAGAAGACGCAGATGCGTGCACTCTACCGCAAGGCCATCACCGTAGCCCTGCTCCTCCTCTGCTGCAGCAATACCAGTGCGGCAGCAAGCTCTACACTTCCCGTCATCGACAAAGACATCGCCCACCGCATGGGTACCATGCTGGTACTCTACAACAACCGTATCTGTCCGCTGAACACCGTTGCCACCGACTTCGTCATCAAGATGACGGGCAGCGCCTCGTGGAACGGGTATTCGGCAGACGAGATCTTCTTCAGTTGGATGATCTACTACATGCCGTGGGAGAAAGAGCTGCTTGGCCTCACCCCTAACCCCTCTCCAAAGGGCGAGGGGAACTTTAAGGGCGAGGGGAGTTCTAAAGAGCAGAAAAAGGCCGCAGAGCGCTATGCCGTCGTGGAGATGTTCTACAACGGACAGTTCACCAAGATATTCCCCTATCGCATTGGCGACCATGTTAATTGGTATTCGCCAGGCGCACAGGTGATGCCCAGAGAGATTCCCGTCAAGGAGCAGTTCTTCATCAAGCAGTCGATGGACTTCCTGACGGAGGCGATTGTCACGGGACAGAAAGACCGTGCTTTCGAGATTATTGCCAAGATCAAACTATTCCAGCGCCAGAACATGGGCGACCTGACGCCCAGTGAGACGAAGATTCAGGCAGAACTATTCTACAACACGCTGCGCACCCAGAAGTGGCCCGTCTTCCTGGCCCTCACCCTCAGTCTCCTGCTATGCATAGCCAGTCTTTTCTGGCAAAAGAAGATTGTTCATTGTTCATTGTACATCGTCCATTGTACATTGTTTCTGTACGTCACCCTCCACCTCGCCCTGCGCTGGTGGCTCAGCGGACATATCCCCGTAAGTAATGGTCCTGAGACGATGCTCTTCATGGCGTGGGTGCTGCTCCTGCTGCCCATCACCATAGGAGTGAAAGCCATACTACGGCGGAAGCAAATTATTCACTCTTCACTATTAACTTTTCACTTAATGACCGCCTTCACCCCCCTCATCGCATCCTTCTGTCTGCTGGTTGCCATGCTGGGTGGCACTTCCGAGCTCACGCCCCTGATGCCTGTGCTTCAGTCGCCCTTGCTCTCTATCCACGTGATGACGGTGATGTGTGCCTACGCTCTCTTCGCCCTACAGCTGCTGCTCGGCATTTACGGACTCATCGTTGGGAGGGCGGCAGCACGCTCTCAACTCTCAACTCTCAATTCTCAACTTGAAAGAGCAACCGCGCTTTCACAACTCCTCCTCTACCCTGCCGTATTCCTCCTCACCATCGGCATCTTCCTGGGTGCTGTCTGGGCAAACGTGTCGTGGGGTAACTACTGGTCGTGGGACCCAAAGGAAACGTGGGCGCTCATCACGCTGATGATCTATGCCGTACCCTTCCATGGTGCCTCCCTACCCGCATTCCGCAGGCCGCGCGTCTATCACCTTTATATGATTGTGGCATTCCTCTCTGTCGTCATCACCTACTTTGGTGTCAACTTCCTGTTGGGAGGCATGCACAGCTACGCATAATCGCACAAAGGGTCAGACCCTTTGTGAGGATGGGCGCTTCATCAGCAGGTGCAGCTGATAGATGGCTGGCACCAGGATGAGAAGGGAGAAGCCCACGGCGAGATAGACACGCTGGGGTCCCCACAGGTCGGTGAGGGAGAAGTCGGGTTTGTCAGCATAAAGGATAGTGGCAACGACAGCAACGCTGTTGTTCACCCAATGGAACAGCACGCCAGGGATGATGCTATGCGTGCGCTCGTACATCCATCCTAACAGCAGTCCGATGAGCAGAGGATGGATGAACTGCATGGGGTTCATGTGGGCCAGGGCGAAGAGCAGGGCCGAGAGGGCAATCATGAGCCAGCGACGCTCAGGCTGCCATTTTAGCAGGGAGCGCAGGATTGCCCCACGGAACACGAGTTCCTCGGCCAGCGGTTGCAGGATGGCAATGACAAAGAAGCCGCCAGTAGTAGCCATCATACCAGAAAGCAGTTCCTCAGTCTCCTTGGTATTGAACAGCTCCAGCCACGACTGGGGCCAGCTGATGAACTCCTGCAGAAAGACAGAGGGGATGATACACCCTACGGCAGCAATGGCACTCCAGAGGAGCGTGCCCCACGGACGGGTGAGAATATAATCCTTGGTGGGCGTGGCCCAGCGCAGCAGACAGAACAGGGTGATGGTGACCAACGCCGAGACGCCTACGGCAAGGACGTGGATCAGCATCGTATCGAGAAGTCCGTTGAGTTGTCCTGCGGCAGCCACGATGACGGCCTGCACACCCAGGAACACAAGGAAGTAGGAAAGGGCATTCTTCATATTGTCTTCAGTATTTCTATGGCTTGTTGTTTGTCTTGGTTCATCTGTCGCACCAGCGCTTCTGCATCAGGAAAAGGCTGTTCGTCGCGCAGACGGTCCACGAAGGTCACCGTCAGCTGGTGGTCGTAGAGGTCGGCATCAACATCGAAGAGATGGGTCTCCAGCGTCTGATGATGGCCGTCGAAGGTGGGACGCATGCCGATGTTCATCATGCCCTTCAGCACCTTGTCATCGTCATCGACCTGTGCCGTTACTGCATAGACGCCACTACGCGGAACAATCTTGTCAGGACTGTAGGGTTGCAGGTTGGCTGTTGGGAAGCCGATGCTATGGCCAATGCGACGCCCATGGACAATGGTGCCGCTCAGGGTATAGGGATGTCCCATCAGGAGGGCAGCCTCATGCACCTCACCATCTGTCACCTTCTGTCGGATGAGTGATGAACAGGGCACCTGTCCGTCGGCAGTCCACTGCGATGCCCTGACCACCTCAATACCCACCTGTCTGCCATAGGCCACATAGTCGTCGAAGGAATCCTCACGACGAGAGCCAAAGCGGTTGTCATAGCCCATCAGCAGGACGCTGACACCCAACTGCTCCTTCAGCACCTGTTGCATGAACGTCTGGGCCGACAGCCTTGCCATCGCAGCATCGAAGCAAAGCACCTCGACACGATCCACGCCTGTGGCCTGCAGCTGTTTTAGCTTCTCGTCGGCAGTCAGCAACAACTGGGGATGCCACGCTGGTTGCAGCACCTGACGCGGGTGACGGTCGAAGGTGACAGCCATCGACAGCAGGCCTTGCTCACGGGCTGTCTCCACAACGTGATGCAGCACAAACTGGTGACCCAGATGCACCCCGTCGAACATGCCTATTGTAGCTACATATCCTGCCATTGCGTAGATTTTTGCCACAAAGTTACGAAGAAAATGTTAAAAACGACTAATTTTTTAATGTTTAATGTTTAATGTTTAATGTTTTTTGTACCTTTGCAGCCGCAAAATAGGACTTGTAGCTCAGTTGGTTAGAGCAACAGACTCATAATCTGGAGGTCCCAGGTTCAAGCCCTGGCTGGTCCACAATAGAAACACAAGGAGTTACGCAAATTGCGCAACTCCTTTTTTCATATATAGATTTTCAGTCCCTGATTCAAACGAAGAAGGACGGGCTCATTGCTCGTCCTTCCATAGTTTGTAGGGGTTTTGCCGTAAGTGGGCGTTGTAGTAGCGACGGTCGCCTGTCACCTCAATACTGATGAAATCGGGCTTTTTGAAAGATTCATCAGGTGCATTCAGCTCTATCTCAGCCATCACCAGCCCTTCGTTGTCGCCATAGAACTCGTCAACCTCGAAGGTGTGCCCCTCGTAATCCACGAGGTAGCGCCGTTTGTCGATGATGCCTGGCTCACAGAGCTGAAACAGATGCTTGGCCTCGTCCAGCGTTATCTCCTTCTCGAACTCGTAGCGGCTCAGGCCACCGTCCAGAGAGGGGCCCTTGATGGTGAGGTAGGCTTTGTCGTCGCGGCTGCGAACCCTGATGGTCTTTCCCTTGCCGCTACAGAGGTAGCCTTGCTGTATGTGGCTGATACTGCGTGCCTGCTGCTTGAAGTCGGAGCCCTTCACCAGGAACTTCCTCTCAATCTCCATGCCGCTCATCTTACATCAGAGCAAGAACCCACACTGCATAGATGATAGCCAGGGCGACGAGTCCGCCAAAGATCATGTTAACCACACGACGTCCTTTCTGCTCTTCTTTCTTCTCGTATGCCTTCTGTTTGGCATTCAAATGCTTTTCTTTCTGCTTCATAATAGTAATATTTTTTAAGTTAGTCTTCACTCACAGGGAATTCCATCAAATAGGCTTTGATGAAGCCGTCGAGCTTGCCGTTCATGACGCTTTCCACGTCGCGGGTCTCGAAGTTGGTACGGTGGTCCTTCACACGCTTGTCGTCGAAGACGTAGGAGCGTATCTGCGAACCCCACTCAATCTTCTTCTTGCCTGCCTCAATCTTAGCCTGTGCCTCCAGACGCTTCTTCATGGCACGGTCGTAGAGCTGGCTTTTCAGCAGCTTCAAGGCACGCTCCTTGTTCTTCGGCTGGTCGCGCGTCTCCGTGTTCTCAATCAGAATCTCCTCTTCCTCGCCAGTGTCGGGGTCGGTGTACCAGTAGCGCAGGCGCACGCCCGACTCTACCTTGTTGACGTTCTGACCACCAGCACCACTCGAACGGAACGTGTCCCAGCTGAGCTTGGCAGGATCGACATAGACCTCGATGGTGTCATCGACCAGCGGACTGACGAAGACCGAGGCAAAGGAGGTCATACGCTTGCCCTGAGCGTTGAAGGGCGACACGCGCACCAGACGGTGCACACCGTTCTCGCTCTTCAGATAGCCGTAGGCATACGAGCCACCCTCTATCTGCATGGTCACGCTCTTGATGCCGGCTTCGTCGCCGTCAAGGATATTGGCGATAGTCACCTTGTAGCCGTGAGCCTCTGCCCAGCGCATATACATGCGCATGAGCATCGATGCCCAGTCCTGACTCTCCGTGCCGCCTGCGCCCGAGTTGATCTTCAGCACGCAGTCCATCGGGTCTTCCTTCTGGCGCAGCATGTTCATCAGCTCCAGTGCCTCGATGGCAGCCAGGGCCTGCTGGTAGTCGTTATCTACCTCCTCCTCAGTCACCATCTCGTCTTTATAGAAGTCGAAGGCCAGCTGCAGCTCGTCAGCCTTCAGACGCACATCCTGATAGCCGTCCAGCCAGCGCTTGATGTCCTTCACCTTCTTCATCTGCTCCTCAGCGCGCTTGGGGTCGTCCCAGAAGTCGGGGGCCTGCGTGCGCAGGTCCTCTTCCTCGTACTCCACCTGTTTCTCGTCGATGCGCAGATAGTGCTTCAGTTTGTCGGCTCTGTCGAGCACGTCTTTCAATTGCTCTTGTGTAATCATAGTGCAAAGGTACGAATAAGTGAGAACAATACAAAACAAAAAGGCATTTTTTTTGTTTTTATTGTCGAACGAGAGTACCTTCGGCCATAGGCCAAAGGTAGTGCAAACCGAGCGAAAAACCAAAAGAAATCGAAAAATTCTTTTGTTTTTCCGAGGTGCAGCCTACCTTCGACCGCAGGTCAAGGGTACGAATAAGTGAAAACAATACAAAACAAAAATGCATTTTTTGTTTTTATTGTCGAACGAGAGTACCTTCGAGCGAAGCTCAAGGGTACGAATAAAAAAAACAGACACATCCTCTCTAAAGTGTTCGAGCGTCACGGACACGCTGTGTTTGTATCCCGTACACTCAGTACAGAAGTCTCGTACAGAGTGTACAAGCGTCTTGTACAAAGCGTCCGGAAGGCTCCGTACACTTTGTTCGGGATATTCGTATCATATCCGGACACTTTGTGTGTAAAAACCTCATTGTAAGGGAATCACAAAATTTTGGGCCATTTAGTGTATGCAGGATGTATGTTAGTGTATGCAGCATACATAGCTGAAACACCTGTGTTTATCGGCGTTTCAGAAGATCAGTGTAGGTATATTGCTATTTTATGATTTTTCTCAGAATACAAAAAACCGATGACGAAGTCGCCATCGGTTTTTTATTAGAGATTGATTGTGGATTACTTCACAACATACTTGTTGCCGTTCTTCACAACGATGCCCTTGAAGGCCTTGTTAACACGCTGACCTGCGATGTTGTAGATCACGTTGTTAGCGTTGTTATTAACAACAACAGTAGAGATGCCAGAAGGATCAGTACCGAACTCATAAGGATCGGTGCCAGCACCTTCCTTCACGTAGAAGTTCTTAGTACCCTCAGCGTCGATCAGGTTCTCCATGGTCTTGCCTTCCACGGTGTAATCCAGATACCACTGAACGTCTTTAATCTCATAATCGCAAGCTTCCTTAATCTCAGCCAAATTGAAGGCGATACTCTGCATGCCATCAGCGTCTGCAGGCACAGTGTAGGTCTGGTTGAATTCCTGCCAATCGGTGGTGAAGTTCACATCGCCGATAGCACCATAGTGCTTATACTGACCAGGAAGAACGTGACACTGTGTAGTGGCCTTAGCCTCCTTAGAAGCCTTATACTTGAACTTCAGAACGGTCACCTCACCAGCTGCGAGTGTGCGGTTAGCGATGATGAAGAGCTGGTTGTCCCATGCAGCACCGGTACCAACCTCAGCTTCACGAGGATTGCCGTTACCGTCAGCAGAGAGCCAGTCACGCTCCTGACCAACAACTTTAACAGCTGTCGTGTTAGTTACGATGTCAACGGGATCCTTAGGGGTCTCACCCTCAAGCTGAACGATGTTGATCTGCTTAGAATCGGTGTCAACAGCAATCTGCCATACACCAGCTGCGGGAAGCTTAATCTTAGAAAGGCTCTTAGCGGTGTACTCACCCCACTCGTCTTCGCCGATATAGCTACCAGAAGGACTAATAGTATTACCCTTGAAGGCTGCATCGTTACCAGCTACAGTTGAAATCATCAGCTCATTGACCCAAGAGTCCTGATCGCCTGCAGTACCAGCGGTAGCGACATAAGCTTCAAGTTCTGCATCCCACTCAAATGGAACAGCGTTGTCGAAGTCATACTCCAGACCAGTGGTTGTATTAGCAGATGCCACGAAGAGACCCTCCTCGAGTACCATGGTCTCCATAGAGAGATTATCGAAATAGAAGATATTAGGCGTACGGCCATTAGTCTCGTCAGAGCAGAGGTTGAATGCCAGTGAATAAGCGCCATTAGCTTCACTGGGAATCGTTACAGTCTTGTCAAATTCCTGCCACTCTGTGGTGAAGGAAACATCACCTACAGCGTTCCAGTGGAGATAAATAGAAGGATTCTTCGTGTGGAACTGAGTACCAGCAGAGCAAGCATGCTCAGCCTTATAGCTGAACTTGATTCTTACAGATTCTCCAGCCTTGAAAGCCGTAGGAGCCTCAATCCAGAACTGGTTAGACCAAGCAATAGAAGCTGCATCGGGTTCTTCATTTTCTTTGCCAGGAATGATATCAATCTTATCAACATGAACAGCAAATACGTGGTTTTCTGTTCCTTCTTCTACCTCAATGTTAGCAGGGTAAGGACGTGAACGAGGACTATCATTTGTAATACCACTAGCCTGGTCGTCATAGTTCTTACCCATGGTCAGAGCCCATGCGCAGATTTTAGTTGCATCATCGCTTCTCCAGTTAGCATTAATACCCTCTGTTTCCACGAGAGCCCAATCAGGCCAAGCACCGAACTCAGCATCGCCTACATACTTACTTTCAGTAGCTACATCGGGGATGATAGACTTACCATCGTTGGTAATCCACTGCTGCCAAACAACGGGCTTCTGAGCCTTCTGATCCTCATAAACCTTCAGAGACTTCCACTCGATGGTTCCTGTGAAACCACCAGGCTGGGCAACGAGGTTACAAGAAGTGCCGCCAATACCGGTGTATTCCCATTCTACCTCAGTGAAATCGTCACCAGCAGGGATAGAAGCGGTACCGCCGGCCGTCTCGCCTTGACCCCAACCCCAACCCATGTTGACGCTGATGTTAACAGCCTCAGAAGCCTTCACTAAGGCAACAACTTTGTAATGGCCATCCAGCTGAGTGGAGATACCATCAGCAATGAAATACTGGTGCCAACCGCCACCTTCTGTAAATCTGTAGTACTCAGTACCGTCCCTGTCCACTACGGTGACATCGCTGGTTTCTTCAGCTTCAGACACTTTCACAAACCTGTAGTTTGCACCGAAGTCGGTCATGCAGCCATTGTCAAACCCAGGTATATAGCCCATTACGTAGAATGGGAAAACCTGATAATTGGAATAGTCTATTGAATAGACTTCCACCCAGTTAGCCGCCTTTGCTCCCAAGAAACATGTCATGAAAGCAAGAAGAGTAAATAGTTTCTTCATAATTGAATTAAATTAGTTAATAATAAAGAGATAAAATAAAAAAAATAAAAATGGTTTTGTCTGTTTGAGAGAGCCATCCGTCCCCGACGCTACGCATCGGGAACGGTGGCTAACGATTCGTTACTTACCGCTGAGCGCCTTGCAGAATGCCTCATAAGTGGCAGTGCGCACCCAGTCCTTAGCACTTCTATTGTCAATGGAGCTATTAGACCAGAGACCTACAGGATCGTTTGTGTCAATGATGTTGCCCTTACAGATGCCGCCCTGCTTCTCATGAGGAATCTTGTTCATATAGCTCGTGATAATATAGCCATAGAAGTCGGCAAGCTGCTGACGCTGGTCGGCAGTAATCTTATCTGCCGTCACAGATGAACCGGTAGCATCCTGATACTTGATGTCGAAATTGGAGAGACGAACGAGCTTACCAGTGGATGCCAGATTCTCGAGCAAATTATCCAAAGTAGCTACGTTAGCAGCCTGCTTGTCGGGATCTTCGCTATAGGTAAGATTCAGCTTGGCATTGATACCATCGATCTTCGCGCCGTTGTTTTCCCAGATGTCCATCCAGTACTGCAGGCTCTCGAACTTCTTTTGGTCATCAAGACCAGATTCGCTGATGTAGAACTTCAGCTTGGCAGGATCACCCTGATGCCTCTCGAAGGCAGCGCTGGCAACCTGCGACACGAAGGGCGCATAGTTCTCGCTACCCAGTTCGTCCTGCCAGAAAATCTTGTCTTCAGAGTGCTTGAGGTCGTACTTGCCGTTGCCGAGCGTCGATTTAACATCGATGGCCTCGTCAATGAGGTCGAACGACGTGATGCGACCCAGATTGATCTTCATGATACCGTCGCACCAAGCGTTGATGGCATGGTGGATGGTATCCATTCTCTCTTCTGCCGTCTGTGGACGATGGTTGTCGGGGTAGTAGCCCACTTGCACCTTCTGAATATAGATAGGCGTGGTACGGTAGTTATCAATTCTGAAATAACCATCGGTCACACCGGGCTTGCTCTGAATCTCAAACACCACCTTGGTCCATTTCTCAGAGGCCTTGAGGGTGTACTTAATGGGTTCAATTTTACCATTAGATTTATTCAACTCTGAAGGCTGGTTTCCTGAGAAATTGATACTATAGCTGGTCTGCTTGGCAGCTTTTGCCCAGAAGGTAACGGTATATTTAGCGAGTGAGTCAACCTCGAAGCCTTCGATGATGTTGACATTTGCCTGTGTATTCACCTTAAGGACCTTCTGATTGTCGTAGGTAGTGATAGAGGCACTACCCTTGTCAATGGTGCCGTGGAATGCCGTAGAGTCGTTGTAGTTGACAACCTTGCCTTCTACATAGTCAACAGGTATCTCAATGGGTGCCGTGAGCCTGGTCAGCCAAGCGTCAGCCTGGTTGGCATTGGCAAACAGAGGGCTGCCATAGACGTCGAAGTTGATTTCTTCGGCATGAGAGAGCAGGTCGCTCATGTCAAGGAAGTTCATCACACCCTTCTCGTTGATGATAGTACCCGACATCAAAGAGGTACCGAAAGCAACGTTATCGAAGTTGGTCACCACTGCTGCGTGAGCCAGCTCCTGCTTGTTGAAGTCGGACACCTTGAGCGTAGCGCCCAGCGTCATGTTAGGATATGATGCTCTGTCGATATAGGACTTAACGGGGGCCAAGTCCTGATATGGCACAACGAAAGAAGGATCTGGCGTAGCTTTGAAGTCGTCAGTCTCGTTGTAGTCGGCACAGGAAACCACAAGAGCACCTGCAGCCAACATCAGAGATAAGTTTCTAAAAATCTGCTTCATATTCTTAGCCTCCTATTAGGGTTTAACATATTTGCAATCGAAGAACTCCTTCTTGTTAGACTCGCGGGTCTGAACAACAAGCGTATCGGTTGTTGAAACCTGGATATTCCTATCGGTGAAATCGACATTGTAAGCCAGGCGCAGGATGTCGCGCTGAACGGGCTTGCCATTCATTGAACCCCACTGGTAGTCCTTGTATTCAGATCTCTCAGTTCCCTTTTCAATGAACTCACCAGTACCAGTAGCCGTCACGTTCTCATCGTCGGTAGAAATGGTACACTTGTTACCGTCAAAGGTAAGGATGAGGTTACAAAGAGCAGAAGCACCAGAGGTCTTGAACGATACGGGGAAGATGGCCTGCGTCATGTTCTTGGTCTTGATAGCGCAGACTTCATCGTTCTGGTTCACAGGATTCTCCTTGTAGTGCTCCAGATCGGTGTTCACCAGTGAGAAGTCCTTGCGAACAACAGTGTTGGTTACACCATTCTCGGTCACATTGTCCACACCACGACGGATGTACTTGGCCTGCCAGGGGTTCATGTACTTCACACAGTAAAGCACATAGTCCTTTGCCAGGACGTCCCAGTCCTCGGTATTCTGACGAGCGGGATCCAAGCCCTCACGAGGCTTACCGGTGAGGATATGGTCGATACCCTTCACATTCGTCATCAGAAGAGGAATAACATAGGTGTTCTCTATGGCCTGAGGATCGTTGAAGAACGCGTCCGTGAACTGTACTTCAACATAGCCACGAGGATTGCCTTTGTAGTTAATCTGATTGGATGAGAGCTTGTAGTAAGCCTCAGGCAAAGGCAATACAGGAGCAGCAGCATTGCCACCGGCATCCGTAAAGAAGAGATTGTCACAAAGAGATGGGTCAACCACGATATCTACAACCGCATTGCGTCCCTCATAGGCACCACCCATCGTTGCCCAAATCTGGCACTTGTGCTCGTTGTCGATGGCGTTGTCGTAGATATCGTTACCAAGTATGAGGGTACGTACCGGGTACTGATAGGCAAAGTAGGCAGTGGTACCATCTTCATAGTCAGGGAACTCCTTGTCTGCATTATAGCACGACGTGTAGGTGACAGCAAGCGCTCCCATGACTGTTCCGTATATATATTTCTTCAGTTTCATAATTGTCAATTATCAATTATTCATTATCCATTATTCATTATCCATTATCCATGGAAATTATTCCCATCCCTTGTTTTGCTTGAGCTTGCTCCAGCGGAGGGTTTCGCTCCTTGGAATAGGACCATAGCACTGATAGGAGTTGTCGAAAGAACGCGGATCAAGGTCTTTGATGGTATAAATGAGGTCACCGCTTTCTTTGTCAAGTGAAATCTCCATGGCCTTCACAGTCTCGTCGAGTGGCAACATCCAGCGGCGGAGATCCCAGAAGCGCTTGTTCTCAAAGCACAACTCAATACGGCGCTCATTACGGATGAGGTCAGTCATCTTAGCCTGGTCAGCAGCGCATGCTTCCAGATAAGTATCGCCTTCGGGAAGAGGCATACCTACCTCATTGGTAGCAAGACCGGCACGGGTGCGGATGGCCTTGATGACATCGTAGGCAGTGAAACCTACATTGGCACCATCAACCTTGGGTCCCCATGCATCGTTGGCAGCTTCGGCGTAGGCCAGGAACATCTCCGTATAACGGATGCGTGGATAGATATGATACTGTTCAATGAGAGAACTTGCATTTGGGCTGACATCGTCACGGAGCAGCTTCAGCATGTAATAGCCTGTACGTGTTGAACTAGGGGTGTTATTGATGTTATCAACGACTTCCTTATCAGGATTGGCATAGTTACCAGTAATAATCACCTTCTTTCTGAAGGTAACGCCATTATAGAGAATGTCATCAGCCAGACGTGGGTCGCGACCTACGTAAGGGTTGTTGGGATCATAACCTGAAGCGGGATCGGTGATGGGAAGACCGTTGCGCATGGGGAATGCATCAACAAGATTCTGCGTCGGATTGATGCGGCCATTACCATACAGGGATGGCGGGAAGTTGTCGCTCTCCTGGCTGGCATTCTTATGACGGTCCTCACGCCACAGAATCTCAGGCATTTCAGAGGCACTGGGATCCAACTTGGTCTTGTTCTTGTACCAGATATTACCATTCGGGTCAAAACCATCCATACCACCAATGCGGGTGAGCACATTGGCACAAAGCGTTGCTGCCTCGGCAGAAGTCACACCGCTCTGATCACGGAAGGCAGGGCTGGCAGCAAGCAGAGCTGTCTGTGCCTTGACAGCCTCGGCCACTTTAGCTGACACAAGGTTTCTGGCCTTCTTACCAAAGACGAGGTTGAAATTGGAGTAGTTGGCACCCATCTCAACATATTTGGCAGGAACTTCATCAATATCGAACACATCATCATAAACTGCGGGGAGCAGTGCCATAGCACTGTCACAGTCAGCATAAATCTGCTTCACGCAGTCTGAAAACAGGGCACGTGGCTGGTTGAAGTCGGAGCTACCGTCTTCATAGGAGGTCAGCAGGGGTACACCGTAGAGTACGCCATCGTCAGCATAGCCACCGTGAGCCTGCAGCAGATAATAATAGAGGATAGCGCGCAAGCCGAAGGCCTCACCCTTCAGACGGTCAACGAACATCTGCTGCTTGGAAGCTGCACTGGGAGACCACTTTACCTTATCTACAATGGAGAGGAACTGGTTGATATACTGGATACCGTCCTTACAATTGTTCCACTGTGACATGGGGTCATTGCTGGAAGTCCAACCAGATTCAGCCATTGTTCTATAAGCGTTGCTGTTCAAGTTGGAGACAGCATCATCGGTGGCAACGTCGGTCTGAGTCGTCGTCAGATAAGGCAGACGGCTGTAGCCATACATCAGCATACCATGTGCATAGTCGGCCTCCTTGGTCATGTCCTCGAGCTGTCGGTTGTTTTCGTCAGCAGGCTCGAACATATCCTGGCATGAGCAGAACAAGAGAAGACCGAAAAGATAGACTAAAATATTATTTGTCTTCATAATTTTCAATTTTCAATTATCAATTATCAATTCTACTAAAGAGTAACCTTTACACCAAGATTATAGAAACGGGTCTGTGGCGCATAGCCAACACTGGTCTCCATCATCTTACGATACTTTGAGATGGTGAGGAGGTCGTTGCCGTTCAGATAAATCGAGAGAGCATTCACCCACTTGCCTTCAAACATCTCCTTGGGGAAGTCGTAGGTGAGCTGTATCTTGCGGATGTTGAAACGATCCGTACTGTACAGCCAGAACGTAGAGGCAGCACCATTAGAGGTAGGCTTCGTGGTCAAACGAGGATGAGTGGCAGTAGCAGCCGTCTCAGGCGTCCAACGATTACGGGCATTGACAGAATACTTATCTTCGCCTGTCATAAAATAGTAGCTACCGTTCTTCATACCCTTGGCACCATACTGGCCATTACCCAACATGAAGAGCGTCCAGTTCTTATACTTAAGCGTGAGGTTGAAACCGAGGGTGAGAGGAGCACCGTATGTACCCCACTTACCGAGATCAACCTGGTCCTTATTATCGATTTTGTTGTCGTGGTTGACATCAGCGTACTTCAAGTCACCAGGCTGCAGGTTATTGCTACCAGTGAGGTTTGAAGAGGGGAGACCATCCTTCAATTTGCTGGTCAACTTGCCTTCTTCATCCCTTTTAAAGTCGTCCTCGGTATAGAAACCTAAGCACTTGTAACCCCAAATTACATCAAGGGGTCGTCCCTCCGTGTAACGATGAGGTGCATTAGGATCGATGGTTTCGTCGTATTTCTTCCACTTGGTGGTAAGATAGGTACCGACGATACCTAACTGTGCATGAACCTGACCGAACTGTTTCTGGGCTGTGACGCTGAAGTCAAGTCCCTGACGGTTCTGAATATTGTTGTTGATAACGGGCTTGAACGAACTGCTGGAAAGACCACCTGACAGGTGAGATGGGAAGAAGGAGGGATTTTCAATAATGAAACCATCCATATCCGTATTAAAGTAGGTCAACTCAGTGCTAATCAACTTGTTGAAGAACGAACCACGCAGACTGAGTGAGAATTCCTTGCGATGAATGAAGTCAAGGGCAGGATTGCTACCCGTCTTAGAGTAAGTAAGATTAGTACTTACACCTTCATTCCAAGAGAAGTTGCTGCCAGCTTGATCCCAAGTTGCCTCGTAAAGATAGAAATTATTGTCACCCAAGAAGACATCGATATCCTCGTTCAAATTGCTGTAAGAGGCACTAAGCAACAGGTCGTCAACAAAGCTACCCTTCATGAACTTCTCCTTGGCAATGTTCCAGCCGATGGTGAATGAAGGAGAGATGGCGTTGCGATGACCCTCAGCCAAACGGGAAGAATGTACGCCTGCGAACGACATCTCAGCAAAATAACGGCCCATGTAGTCGTAGCCTCCCTGAAGTCCCAGGTTGACATTGGCATAGCGATGGTAGGTGCCACTGGATGTTGTCGTGAACATATTGGCGAGCAGCAAACCTGATACATGATGCTTCTTAGCAAAGGTGTGGTCATAGTCGAAATGACCATTCCAACTAATCGTCTGACGATAGGTTGCATCGCCCATAGACATGTTACCTGTCACAATTTCATCACCCTCCTGAGCAAGAGACACGATCTTGTCCTGTGAGTTATAGTTACTCCAAGTGGGGATGAACACAGCATACTTATTGTTGTATGAAAGGGCGTATCTGGCTGCATAGTCGATAGAGAACAGTGTCTTGAACGACAAACCTTCCACGAACTTGTTCATGTCATAGTCGATACCTGCATCGAACTGGAACTGACGGCTGACGCTTCTGGTCTTACCACCGAAATAGCAGTCGGCAATGACATTGGTCTTATTGAGCTTTGTACCGCCAGGGAAATACTTTCCGTTGAGGAGGTTCAGCGACTTACCCAAAGTGGCAAGCGTCTTGGTGGCGTTGGGATCCACATAATTGATATCAATCAGCGGAGCAGCGTTCTCAGGGAAGTTAGGACGCATGGTAGCAGCCTCGCCCCAAAAATCGCCCTTGTTGCTATGAGCATTGTAGAACGTGGCACTGGCATTCGCATAACCCTTGACGAGCTTGTTGATGACAAGGTCCACATTACCACGCACACTGAAACGGTCGGTGTAGTTGTCCTTTGCAGGACCGAAGTTGATGAGGTCTTCAACACGATAGTAGTTGATGTTCGTGTAGAAGTGTGCACGTGTACCACCACCATTGATTTCTAACGTACCTTCAGAACGGTTGTAGGCTTTACGCACATAATCGTCTGAATAGTAGTTGATGTTAGGATAACGGTAGGGATTAATGCCAGCAGCATGGTTGTAGATATCCTGCTGAGAATACTTCAACGGGGTAATCCGGTCGTTGGTCATCGCTTCATCGTAGAGTGTCATGTACTCTGCAGAACCAAGATACTCAGGGAATTCCTTCGCAACGTGGAAACCCGTATTGGCATTGGCGGTAATCTGCAGACCATCCACCTTGCTGCGCTTGGTGGTAATCAGGATAACGCCCTTGGCGGCCTTGGAACCATAGAGCACCACAGCCTGGGCACCCTTAAGGAAGGTGATCTGCTCAATCTCAGAAGGAAGCACGTTGTTGGACGGACGCTTCACACCGTCGATGATGACGAGCGGCAAGTTGCTATTGTCGTTGTTGTCAAGACGGTCGTTGTCCATACCCCACAGGTTGCCGCCATTCCATCCACCCACAAGGGCATACATATCTTCCAAGCTGCCCTGTGTATAGTCTTTCTTCGACAGCTCAACCATGTCAACGTATGAGACGCCTCCGAGCAGTTCGTCGGCATTCTTATCGCGGAAAGCAACATGGACTTTCTTTTTCACCACAGTAGAATCAGCGTCGTCAGCAGTCTGGGCATTGACCGACAGCGGCGATGCTGCTATCATGGCAAAGAGAAATATGTTTGTTTTAATATTCTTCATATCTTTATATTTTAGCGGTAGCAAATTTACTATTCACTTTTCACTATTCACTTTATCTTACCAGCCCGGATTCTGCTTAAATCCTTCGTAAAGATAGGTATCCTTGTCAGGCAACGGGAACCAGTAGTGCTTGGACTCGAGGCGACGGACAATCAGTGTCTCCCTATGGAAGTTAGCCACCTTTGCATCCTTTGGATCGTGAGACTTGAACCAGTCCCAAGGATAAGTCAGATTGTCTTTCTTGGGCTTACCTTTGTCATCAAGGTTGTTCTCCTCAAAGGTCTTGGTCGGGTCGTAGTTGCCCCACTCCAGACGCTCGAACTCATGAGAGTATTTCTCAGTGTAGGGAGGCTCGGTCAAGAGCAACCAGCGCTGGAGATCGCACCAGCGGAAGCCCTCGAATGAAAGCTCCACAGCACGCTCGCGACGCACTTCATCCATGAACAGCTTTGCGCTTGCCAGGAACTGGGCAGGAACGTGTTCCATTGGATATTCGTCGGTGTTGACACGATCACGGAGTGCATTGATAGCATCTACAGCCGTCATTGCAGAACAGTATGTCTTATCCGTCTTAAACATAGAGTTATCACTGGTTGCATATGCGATGGCTGCCATTGCCTCTGCATACATCAGATAGATATCTGACAGGCGCATGTAGGGGAGATAGCTCTGGAACTGGTCATCCCATCCGTACCAGTTATCACCTTCGTTGCATTGGTGGGGCACCAACTTCTGAATGAAATAACCGGTGCTACTTCCATCGGCAACACCACGCATGGCACCGCCGGTGTAAAGGTCGCAATATTCCAGCTTCTTCTGGTCAGCATTCAATGCATCAGTAGCAAGCACGTAATGGAAACCATCGAAGATGATGTCATGATAGAATCGGGGATCGCGATCCTTGTAGGGGTGCTCGGGATCCCAGCCAGAATTGGGGTTCAACACATATTGACCGTTCTCTACCAGGTAAATGGGCTGACCATTGGCCATACCGTACTGGTCGATGACGTTGGCTGTAGGATGGTGAATAATCTTGTCGTGAGCCACAAGTCCCTGAACCTTCGGACCGAAAATCTTAGCGCAGTTCCAGTTAGCGGAGTTGACACCAGGATAAACACCACGGAAGATGACCTCTTGGACACCAGGCATTTTCCAACTCTCTTTGTGGGTATAGAAGATGCTGGAATAGAAATTGGCCTCATCACCATTCTCATCACGCTCGTGGTTGTAGATACCACCGTCGCTTGCGAACCTGAACTCAGCCAGTTTGTAGGGAACAGTACCTTTATCCACCAGGTCAAGGGCCTTACCGAGAGCCTCGGCGGCCTTCTTACAATAAGCAACGTCGTAGTCGTAGGTCTTGCCATTGGAGCTAGCACCTAACAACTGTGCAACACCACCATCCTTGGTCTTCTCAAACTCCTTCATAAGAGGAGAGCCAGCCCAAAGATAGCACTTGCCCAAGTAGCAGAGGGCGGTGAACTTGTTGACACGCAGGTCGTTCTTGCCAGAGGTCTGCATACCAGCCAGTGTCTCATCCCAACTGTAGGGCAGCAGGTTATAGGCTCTTTCGAAGTCCTCTGCACAGCGGTCGGCACATTCCTGGAAAGACAGGCGGGGGAGCTGTGGAATAGCATCGGACTCAAAAGCAACATCGATATAAGGCAGACCACCGAAGTAGCACATCAGCTCGAAGTGCCACCATGCACGGAAGAAATACATCTGTCCGAGCAGCAGGTCGCGCTCTTCATCGGTACCAATCAGCGACTTGATGTTTTCGATACCCATGTTGCACTTACGGATGCTGTACCATGAGTTTCTCCAAAGCGAACTACTGTTTCCATTCAGCCAGCACTGGTTATTGGTGTACCAGTTACGGTAGTTACCAAGGTCCACCTGATGGTCCATGTGCGCAAAGCCTTCGGTGTTGTGGACAGCATCATCACCAAAGTTCCATGCAGTACAATAGTTAACTTTTTCCTTATCGGGAATCAGACTGTAGATTTCCTCGATATATCCCTGGAAGTTGCGATAGTTCTTGAATGCTTCATCTGCGGCCACGATAGACTCGGGGTCTTTGTCAAGCCAGTCGGAGCAGGATGTGAACGAAGCACCACCTGCCAGAAGGAGCAGCGAACCACACAAAAGGGTTTTGATATTATTATAATATTTCATAATTGAATCTCTTTACTTTAAAGCGGTAGCAAATTAATTACTTTTCACTATTCACTTTTCCCTTTAAATGTTAAGCTTAATACCAAGGTTATAACGTCTGACTGTCGGGTAAGCGCCACCGCCACCACTCCAACCGTAGTTACTCTCACGGTCGTCAGGCATCTTTGTAATCAGGAAGAGGTTGTTACCGTTCACATAAATCTTCAGACTTGTGAAGCCAATCTTCTTAATCCAACCCTTCGTCCAAGTGTAGGCGATCTCCACATTCTTCAGACGGAAATATGAACCGTCGAAGAGATACTGTGTACCGTCATTGTAAGACACCTGCGTGGTGAAGCGTGGTACAACGACCTCGCCGCCTCTGTCAACAGGATTCCACCATTTACCATTGTCATAAACGGTGAGCAGCTGATCGCCGAAAGAGGGAAGACCTACGTCACGGGTAACACCTGTGACACCATAGAGCTGAGCAAAACAGCTCCAACCTTTCCACTCCCAACCGATGGTAGCATTGTAAGTGTGCTCGGGATTGCCAGTATAGCCATAAGGAGCCTGGTCATTGGTCTCATCAACGATACCATCACCATTGAAGTCAACGATGTAATGGTCACCGATGAGCACCTGAGCGTCGTCCTTCTCACGGGCAGGTACACTATAAAGCTCGTCATAAGAGCGGATAAAGCCATTGTCAATGAAAGACTGATACTGTCCCTGAGCATAGCCCTGCGCCTTACGATAGCTTGGGATCAGTTCGGGGTCGTCTTTCCTTATAATTTTATTACGCGCGAAGGTGTAGTTGGTATTAGCCCAGAAACGCATACCATTCTTCAGCACCTTATTGAAGCGAAGTTCAAGCTCGAAACCATGGTTCTTAATCTTACCCAAGTTAATATCAGGAGTCATGGCAGCACCATAGAACGAGGGCACCGTACGATCGTTACCGGAGATAAAGATATCATAACGGTTATCGTAGAACCAGTCGAAGCTACCTGCGAACATACCGCCGAGGAAAGCATAGTCGAAACCAAGGTTCATCTTTCTAACCGTTGCCCAACGGAGGTTGGGGCTGGCAATGGTAGATTCCTTATAACCTGTGAACGGGCTATTGCCACCGTCAAGGGTCATAGCATAAGGACCAATCACAGACCAGTTAGTCAAGTAAGCCCAACGTGCACCCGAGTTATCATCACCGATTTCACCGATGGAACCGCGGATTTTGAACATATCGACGATGCGCTTGTCCTTCAGTTTCTTCATAAATTTCTCTTCAGACATCATCCAGCCGGCTGCACCTGAACAGAAGAAAGCGAAGCGGTTGTCGGGAGAGAACTTCTGCGAACCGTTATAAGCACCGTTGAACTCAGCAAAGTATCTGCTCTTGAAATCGTATGTGGTACGGAACACCCAGTCCTCGCGCTTGAACTCGAGGTCGGCATTACCTGCATTGATACGACGTTTCCAGTTACCCATGAGAGATACACCATGGTCACCGAACTGGCGGGACCAGAAGAGCTGGAGCGACATTTCAGTAGCACGGCTTGTAGAGTTCACATTACCATCAGCAACGTCCCAGTCACGCTTCTCATAGAAGTCGAAACCTGTCTTATCATAGATATCATTCTCAAAGAGGAGCTGACCATCCTCTGGCAATATATAGGCCGTATTATTGACGTGACTACCGCCACCATTCGGACTATTGACAATGCCTCGACCGCCCTCGCTGAACTGGTTGTCCCATGAGATGGTACCACGGGCAATAAGACCCTTGGTGATGAAGTCCAGTTTCTGCTCAAGCGAGAAGTCTGTGAAGATTCGGGTAATGGCCTTCAACTCGTAACCGGCGGTTGCCACATTCATAGGAGAGTTAGCCATATTGGAAGCTGCCAATCTGGAGTAACCCCAAGCGCCATTAGAGAACTTAACGGGATACACGTTAGGTGGCATACGGTAGGCACCTGCCCAGTTCTGCTGCTGGAACCACTCACCACTATTACCATAATAATAACGTGGGGTCTTCTGCTGTGCATTTGAACCAGCCAAGTTCACATGGAACTGTGTGGTCTTCGTTATCTGGAAGTCCAGATTTGAACGAACATTCAGACGGTTATAGGAATAACCACCTTCATAACCCTGGTTATTATCCCAAATTCTCGTCATATCGCCTTCGTTCTGGAAGTCGAAAGATACGAAATACTTGACCAACTGAGTACCTCCAGAGAAATTGATGTTGGTATTATATGACAACGCTGTCTTCTTGAACATCTCATCCTGCCAGTCTACGTTAGGATAGCGTTCTGCCTGGCTATAGTCGCCAAGGTAGTTACCGGCAGCACTATACTGTGGTTTAACCGTGTGATCCTGATTGCGGAAGTTGTTGATGAAGGTCTGCGGACGGTAGTAGGCCCATGAAGCAGCTCCAGTAGGCAAAGCAAGCTCATGCTCGATGGCCTGGTTGCGGAGCATATAACCATCATAAGAGTCGTACTTGCGCGGGAGCTTTGATACGGCCTTCAACGTAGCATTGAAACCGACATCAATTCGTGCCTTACCTTCTACACCACGCTTGGTGGTGATCAGGATAACGCCGTTAGCACCTTTCACACCGTAAACGGCAGTGGCAGATGCGTCCTTCAGAACTGAGACGGTAGCCACAGACGAGATATCAACAGACTTGATTTCACGCTCTACACCATCCACGAGGATCAGAGGCTGGGCGTCCTGGTTCCAGGCAGCAGCACCACGAATGTAGATTCGAGGATCTTCCTCACCAGGCTGTCCTGAAGAAGCAATGGTGGCAACGCCAGGCAGGTTACCCGTGAGGGCTGCACCTACGCTACCAATACCGGCTGCACGTTCCAGAACTTCACCTGTCGTCTGTGTGATAGCACCCACGACAGATACTTTCTTCTGCTGGCCATAACCGACGACAACGACTTCTTCAATTTCGGACTTGTCCTCTTCCAGAGTAATCCTGCTGAATTTGGCAGAAGAAACCTTTACTTCTTTCTGCTTCATGCCAATGCAGGTCACAATAATTGTGCCCTGACCACCTGACATTTTCAACGAGAAGTTTCCGTCGAGGTCGGTAACAGTAGCATTCGTCCTGTTGGACTTGTCATAGATACTTGCACCGATAACCGACTCGCCGCTGCTGTCAATGACGACACCCTTAACTAGTTCCTGCGCAAATGCCGGCATAGCAAAAACTGCCATGAGCACAGCCAGAAACAGCGTTTTTGGCGATGTCTTGCAATTAGCAAGATTCATCATCTTTTTCAGTTTTTTAGTCATTTTGGTTTTAGTATAGTATATAATTAGTTCTTAGTCTTTATGATAACTGACTGCAAAAGTACATATTTTTATTGAATTTAAGTTTTTAAGAAAAAGTTTATTATTTACAAATAATGTGCAAAGGTAAGGCCGTTAAATGTAACGAACTTTCACAAATGTCTCAAAAGGTTTCGATTTTGTAAAAAATTATAAATTTAACTCTCCACAAGTCCAACAATCTGCATTTAAGTCGATGAAATCGTCGTTTTTTTATGATACATATTTGATGAATCATCGCCTCATGGAGAGACCTATCAGTGTGCCGATGGTGGCTCCTGTGGTGTTTGCCAGCAGGTCGAGCCATTCTCCGGCGCGGTTAGTGGTCAGATACTCCTGCACCAATTCTATTATACCACTGGCAGCGACAAACCCAAACCAACCGTAAAAGAGGGTGAGCAACGATGCTTTGTGCTGGTGATGACGCAGGTACTCCCACCAAAACACCGTGCAGGTGCCGCCATACATCACCAGATGTGTCCATTTATCAATAAAAGCCAAACTGTCGAGTGGTGTCTTCGGTGGCTTAAAGAAGATGGACAGATAGCATATCAGCACGATGCATATCAGTGTCAGCGGATATCTTCGGAACATGAAGCACTAAACATTATACCTGAAACATGAATCATGATACATGAAACTATTTTGGCTGTTCTCCCTCCAGACGTTCGACTGCACCTGTTAGGGCATTCAACCACAGGTGTGTGGTATAGCGTTTGTTGAAAAGTTCACCGCTGAGCAGTTCCACGCGTCCAAACTGGGGTGCAGGGAGGTCTGCGGTATGGATGGGCTCGATACCTTGATAGACGGTAGCACGCATACGACTGGGTACGTTGACGTAGATGCCAGACTCAGGAGTCTTTTTCTTGGTCTTGGCACCAGCCTCATCAACAGGGGGTACGGTCTTAAGGTCTTCTACACTTATATAATAAGGTGTACCCGACAGGTCGTCAGTATCGACCAGACCGTTAACCTGCGACAGACGGAACAGCATCTGACGGTCGAATGGACCATCGGGCACCACTGTGACCACATGTTCGGTAGTATCGCATACGGTTGTTCCTTGGAACAATGAAAGAAGTGCCTGTTCCTGAGCATCCAGCTGACTGAGCATCAACCGCATCTGACTGCCGTCCTGGGGCATGAAGTCGGCCTGTCCCTTGATGAGCAACGAACGGTTCTCGCGCAGGTCATAAATCTCCTGAGCCGTCAGCTCCGCCATCTTCGCAGTACTGCCAGCTGAGAGTATCTCTTCGTTCATCAGTTGTCGCGGATTCAGCATCGTGGGCTTGGGGGCAGCCACAAATGGGGCACTGCCCTGTGGTGCTGCCGTTGGTGTCGCGTTGATGGCCAGCAGACGACCGTCGTCAGACAAGGCGACATTGGCAGCCACAGTTCTGGCATTGAACTTCACGGCAAAGCCCTTGGTAGTGTCGGCTACAGCAGCAGCCTCCTGTGTTACTGTCAGCACACGGTAGCTGACGAATGGTTCCTGACTGACGTTGTTCAGTCTCAGATAACGCTGTGCATAACGGGAGAAGTCACCTGGCTTGTAGGTTTTCTTCTCTACCAGCACTTTGACGTTAACAACAGTCTTGGGCAGGAAATACACTGCGCCCTCATCGGTCACGCCTGGCTGGTAGTGACTGATCTGTGCCTGAACCATGCTGCATGACAAGCAACAAATGAGGAATGATAATATGGTCTTCATCTTCTTCATTATTTCAATGTTTCATTATTTCATTCTTTCACTTTAAGAAACGCTTTCGGCAGATAGCAGATAATATCACTGGCCATGAGGCTCTCCTCGCCCAGCTCCTCAGCAGCCAAGTCACCTGCCAATCCATGGAGATAGACCCCTACCCTACAGGCATCGGCCTGAGTGTAACCACGTGCCAGCAGACCCGTGATAATACCTGTGAGCACATCGCCACTGCCAGCAGTAGCCATACCGGCATTACCCGTCGAGTTGAACGCCACATGACCATCGGGCATACAGATAGCTGTGTAATGGCCCTTTAATATGACGTAGCCCTGTATGCGCTCAGCCAACTGTCGGGCTTTAGTCAGTCGTTCGTAGCTGTCAACGCTTTGTCCCTCCAAGCGCTCAAACTCCTTGATATGGGGTGTCAGGATGAGTCCCTTAGGCAATTGTTGCATCCAGGTGCGATGGGTGGACAAGATATTAATCACATCCGCATCAGCTACGATGGGACACTGTGTGCGACGCAGCTGGGTTATCACAGCAATGCCCGTCTGGTCGGCCGTACCCAAGCCCGAACCGATGCCCAGCGCCTGGAAGCTGTCAGTAGGCAGGGCTTCCGAGAAGATAATCTCATCGCGGTCGGTATGAACCACCGCCTCGGGCACAGATACCTGAAGGACAGGCATATTGCGCTTGGCCGTATGAATGGTGACCTTACCAGCGCCACTACGCAGACAGGCACGTGTAGCCAGCACTGCAGCTCCTGCCATACCATAGCTGCCGCAGATGAGCAGCGCATGCCCCATCTCACCCTTATGGGCGAAAGGCGAACGGGGACGCAGCAACTGACGGATGTTATGCTTGTCGAGCAGGGTAAACGAAGCATCGGTTTTGTCGATACCTTCCTGACTGAGGCCAATGTCAAGCACCTGAAGTTCGCCTACATAGGAACCGTTTTCTGGAAAAAGGAAAGCCAGTTTGGGTTGCTGGAACGTCAGTGTCAGATTGGCCTTAACGATATGGGCCCTCACATTATAGGCATTGTCCTCGGTCATCAGACCTGACGGTACATCGATACTGACAACCTCAGCATTGGAGGCGTTGATATATTTAGCCAACGAAGCGAAGCCGCCTGCCAGCGGTTTATTGAGACCAGAACCAAACAGTCCGTCGATAACCAATACGCCCTGCTGCAGACGTGGAGGATCAAACTCGCGCGTCACCTCTGTCAGACGGTTATTCTTCTTAAACAACAGACGTTTCTTGTTTTCGGCGCAGTCAGCCGACAAACTACCAGAGATGTTAAAGAGGAAAGTGTCAACACTATAGCCACGATCCAACAGCTGACGCGACACTGCAAGGGCATCGCCACCATTGTTGCCTGGGCCAGCAAACACCACCACAGGCAACTCGGAAGACCAACGTTCAGTAATCACCTGAGTGACCTTCATGGCAGCTCGTTCCATCAGATCAATTGAGCTGACGGGTTCATGTTTTATCGTATAATTATCGAGCTCACGTATCTGAGCAGCAGTAAAAATCTTCATGACGATGCAAAAATACGAAATTCTTTGCAAATGTTGAACGTTTTCCACTATTTTTTTGTACTTTTGCATCAAAATCATCAAAAACGGTTCCTATTATGAGCAGAGTGACTATCAAAGACAAAACGTTTCAGACGTCAATTCCTGAAGACGAGATACTGAAACATGTGAAAGCCGTAGCCGAGCGTATCAACCACGACATGGCCGACAAACATCCCCTCTTTTTAGCTGTGCTGAACGGTGCCTTTGTGTTTGCCGCTGACCTTATGCGCTTCATCACCATCCCCTGCGAGATATCGTTTGTGAAACTGGCCAGCTATCAGGGCACAATCTCGACAGGTAAAATCAGAGAGGTGCTGGGCATCAACGAAGACTTGACCGACCGTCACGTCATTATCATTGAGGACATCGTTGATACAGGTCTGACGATGAAGCAGATGATTGAATCATTAGGCACACGCAATCCCGCCTCAGTCCACATTTGTACGCTGTTGCTGAAGCCTGACAAGTTAAAGGTTGATCTAGACATCGAATATGCAGCGATGGAGATTCCTAACGATTTCATCGTGGGTTACGGACTGGACTACGACCAGGAGGGACGTAATTTGAGAGATATCTATAAGATAGTTGAGAACTGAGAACTGAAAACTGAGAGTTGAGAGTTTAGAACTGAGAGTTAAGAGTTGAATTATGAAAAATATTGTGATATTCGGAGCGCCTGGCAGTGGTAAAGGCACGCAGAGCGACAAAATGATTGAGAAGTACGGTCTTAACCACATCTCCACGGGCGACGTGCTTCGTGCCGAGATTAAGAATGGTACCGAACTGGGCAAGACAGCCCAGCAGTTTATTGACAAGGGACAGCTGATACCCGACGAATTGATGATTAGCATCCTGGCAGGCGTCTATGACGCTTTCGGGAAGGCGCACAAGGGTGTTATCTTCGACGGTTTCCCCCGTACCATCCCACAGGCAGAGGCTTTGAAGCAGATGCTCAAAGAGCGCGGTGACAGCGTGGCAGCCATGATTGAACTGGACGTGCCCGAGGACGAGCTGATGAAACGACTGCTGTTGCGCGGACAACAGAGCGGACGTGCTGACGACAACGAGGAGACCATCAAGAAACGCCTCGTGGTCTATCACTCACAGACGCAGCCTCTCATCGACTGGTACAAGCAAGAAGGTCTGCACCACCACATCAACGGCTCGGGCAGCCTTGACCGCATCTTCGCAGATATCTGTGCGGTGATTGACAATATTTAAAATCAAGTAGGAGGAAAACTTTCATTTTCCTCCTATTCGACATTGTCTTGTAAGATTTCTGCAGCAGCGTGTCAACACACACAATACACTTTGGCTACTGAGAGCGTCACGGAGCAACGCGCCGAGCGTCACTTTGCAGCGCAAGATGTGTTACTATAGTTATATAGGAGTATCTCGGTGCAACACTGATTGACGCGCGACAGCTCGGGCCGAGCGTCTCCTTGCTCGAAAAGTGAATTTTAAAGTAAAAGACTGAACACTACTCACCCACAGACACCAGTTTAATAAGCATCACAAGGCCCTCAGCAGAGCCTTTGGTGAGTTTATATTCCGTGCCAGCAGTCACCAGTATGGGTTCAAGTTCGTAGTACTTACCGTCAGTATTCTCAGTACCGCTAACGGTGGTCACGGTGCCATTGAGCCTTACATCACGACCATTCTTGGCAGTACCCATGACAATGGTCATCTGATAGTCTTTCTGAGGTGTGAAGACGATAGAACCCTTACTGTCAAACTTGACACCCTTCTTGTAATAAACACCAGCGTAGGTAATTTTACCATCGCCATAGGAGCTATCACTACCCACAGCAAACATGCTGTTGGAAGGAGTGCCATCGAACGAACAGAAAATCGTGTCACTTGGTGTTACCAGCGTATCAGGAATAATCGGATCGTCCGGTATTTCCTGAGAAGGCTCCTCACCGAAGATGCAGACGAGTGTTGTCTTATAGTCGCGCAGTTTATTGGACAAGTCGGCTATCACGTCGTAATTAGCGTCTTCTGTTGTATTGTTGAACGTATATTGGAAGTCTCCATGTTCGCAACGACCTGCACCATACTGACCTGAGACCACTGTAGGCACATCGGCTGTGGCATCGGGCGTATAGGTGTAGAAGTCGGCATCGGTATCGAAATTATTATAGCCAGTACCTCCTTGCAGCGTTACCACCTCAGCAGGCACCTGGTCGGTACGATTCTGAACAACATAGGCATCGAAATGCTTGCTATAGGTAGCATCACCCGCCACATACGGCTCAAAGCTCTTCTGCCCCGTCATGTAGTTATCAAAGGCCTTGATGATACCACCGTCCTCACTGGAGAACGTACCCTTGGTGTCGCTACTGGACCCTACACCGTTATGGATGTCAGAACCCTGCTTGGAGATAAGCATAGGATACTTACAGTTACGGAAGTAGTTTTTCTCGACAAAAATGCACGATCCCGTCGTGGCGCCAACGCCGTACTTTGCGTTGCCGTCGTAGTAGTTGTTGAAAACGTGCAGATGCTTGGAAAGGCGCACACGAGGATGACGAGAGTCACTGTGGTCGTACCAGTTGTGGTGATAGGTCACATAGTCAACCTCATCGCCGTTGGAGTTGAGATTGCACTTGCCGCTATCCCAGAAATGGTTGTCGCTGACAGTACAATAGAGGGTGCCCTTCACATCGAACGAGCCATCGCCCTTTTCCTTGTCACCGCCTTTGTTCTGACCATAGAAGATATCGAGGTTATGTCCCCATACATGCTCGTTGTCGGTATCAAAGCTAATGCCGTCTTCGGGATGCCACATCACGGCAAAGTTGCGCAGTTCGATATACTTGCAGGCACGAACCAAGACGCCGAAACCATGAAAGACAGCATCGTTGCCGACGCCTTCAATTGTCAGGTTCATGTTCTGTCCCTTGCCCTTCACCTGCAAGCCGATAGCACTACTGCCGAGTTCCGGCATATCATCCTTCTTCAGCAAGCCGATGACACGTACGGCCAAGGGGCGCGTCTCAACGCCCTTCTCATAAGCCTGGATGATATTCTGGATACCTGTACGTGTCTCCATCTTGCCCTTATTGTCAACCTGCATCTCCAGCGTGACGGTCTTGGCATTGGCTTGGGTCACATAAACAACACGTGCACCATCTTTCAACGTTCCATCGTTGTTGTAAGCGCCAACGCCTGCGGTAGCATTATAGTGGGCATAGCCATCGCGACGATAGTTCCTGACCTGCAGGCCCGTCACCTCAGCAGCATTAGCCACCACTTCCACGCCATTGACCACCGGCACAACCTTCATACTGTATTCGCCAGCGGTAAGCCCCATAGCATCAGCACGACCGTTGGTAGGATAGCGGCGTACCAGCTGTTGGTCAATCTTGGTATAGTCAGCATATTGTCCGCCTTTAACATAGACGGCATACGACTCTGCCCCCTCCAGCAGGTCCCACTCAGCATAGGCCGACTCCTGCCAACCCTGCGCACGGGTAATCTGCACCTGTCCCTGCTGGGCAAAGGCAACACTGCGAACACTCTTTGTAAACACCTGGGCCTCGCCCGTCTTGGGGTTCACCGTCACGGTGCCAGCCTCCTGATTGATGTCAATGCTATTGAGGTCGGCAGTGGTAAAATACTTGGTATCGCCCGTGGTCATCGTCAGCTTAGCCTGATTGACCTGAGCATTAACAGCGGTGATGCCCAACAGACATACCACACTAAAGAACAGTCTTTTCAGCATACCTTTACTTTTTTATGAATTTCACTACTTGCTTATCAGCCTTGAGCAGATAGACACCACTGCGTAGCGCCTGCGTAGAGAGGACGGTTGATGCCTCGGCAGCCGTCGCAGATAGCACCTGGTGACCTGCTGCATTATGAAGTGTGATAACGGTGCCAGGAGCCAGACCTTCGATGTTCAGCACCTCGCCTGCATCATGCTTCAGGGTATAGACACCAGTATCTGTGTCCCACTCGAAACTGAGCACCACAGTACTCATAGCGGTGGTCTGAGAAGATTGGTCGGCAAAGTGGAGCACCACCTGATTGCCGTCGAAGGTCATCTTGGCAACCTCTTTCGATACAGTCTCGCCGTTGATAGTGAGCTGCTGCTTGCTTTCTGCATGAAGGCTCACACAGAACAACAGCCCCAGGATAGACATGATAAAACTACGATTCAACATTTTTTTTGAAGTTAGAAGAAGTTAGAGAAGTTAGAAGGAGTTAGAGCTCTCTAACTCCTTCAGAATGATATCTTTGACTACGCAAAGCTGATGACACCCTGAACGGGATCGTCGGCTGGAGCTGCAGGTGTGGGTTCCTCAGGATGCTGATTGCCGATGCTCTTCAGTATCTCACGTGTACGCTTGTAGGTAGGCGTCTGTTCAACAGCCGAGATGATATCATCGTTATCGAGGTCCTCAGGACCAAAGATATAGATATTGGGACGACGCTTGTAGAGTTTCTTAGAGTCGCTCTCGCTGTAGTAGTGCACACGACGCTCATCACGCTTGGCAGCACGCTCGGCCTCCTCAGCCAAACGGTTAGCATCTTCGCGTGACTGCAGTTTCATCATACGTTCCTCCATACCATCGACGTCCTGGATGCCGAAGCCAGTAGCAAGGATAGTAACCTTGACCTTCTTGCCCAGATCGGGATCGATAGCTACACCCCACTTGATTTCGAAATCACCGAACTTGTCCATAAACTCGTGGACGTAGTTCATCTCTTCCATCATGAAGTTGTCCTTCGAATCCTTCTGGTGTGAGAACGAGATGTTGAGCAGGATCTTCTTAGAGTTGAAGATATCGTTGTCGTTGAGCAGCGGTGAGTTGAGGGCATCGTCGATAGCCTTCTTCACACGATCCTCACCTTCGCCATAACCAGTTGACATGATAGCAACACCACCATCCTGAAGTACGGTCTTCACATCATTGAAGTCGAGGTTCATCGTACCATGCAAGGTAATGATCTCAGCAATTGACTTGGCTGCAACAGACAAAGTATCATCGGCCTTGCCAAAAGCATCGAGGAAAGAGAGATCTGGATAAATCTCGCGCAGACGTTCGTTGTTAATAACCAAAAGAGCATCTACATGCTTCTGCATCTCCTCTACGCCATCGAGAGCCTGATCAATTTTCTTGTTGCCCTCAAAACGGAAGGGGATGGTGACAATACCGACAGTAAGGATGCCCATCTCTTTCGACACACGGGCAATGACGGGAGCAGCACCAGTACCGGTGCCACCGCCCATACCAGCGGTAATGAAAGTCATGCGAGTGCCATCGTCAAGCATCGAGTGGATGGCGTCGATGCTCTCTTCGGCAGCGGCACGAGCCTTTTCAGGACGATTGCCAGCGCCAAGGCCCTCGCTGCCCAGCTGGAGTTTCATGGGCACAGGCGAGTCGTTGAGTGCCTGATTATCTGTGTTACACACTACGAACGTCACATCGTGGATGCCTTCCTTGTACATGTGGTTCACAGCGTTGCCGCCACCGCCGCCTACGCCGATGACCTTGATGATACTATGACGCTCTTCGGGCATGCCGAAGTCGAGTATATCGTTGTTGGGAGTGAATTCTACCATAGTTGTTGTTTCTATTTTATTGGGGTTTATTAATGGGGCTTATGGGTCTAATGGAACCAATGGGACTTATAGGGCCTATAGGACTCATGAGGCCTATGAGTTATTCATCGCTGGCCAAATCGTTACCGAAATCATTCAGGCGCTTCTTGAACTTGCTCCAGAAGCTATTCTCCTTACGGCGACGACGTTCTTCTTCTCGTGCCTGGCGTTCACGCTCCTGTTCTTCCTCAATTTTCTGACGAGCCAGGCGCTCTTCTTCTTCCTTCTGACGACGAGCCTCCTCAGCGGCCTGCTCTTCCTCCTGGATGGTACGGATGGCACCCGAAGCCTTCTCATGTAACTGACGCGGACCGCGGCCCAAGACCACTTCCTCTTCATTGGCAAAGAGATCGCTGCCTCCCTGGTTGAGTGCGCGTCCGGCGCAGTTGATGTCGCCCTTAGCCAGCAGACCCAGCACGGTATTCATCATGCCATTATGAGAGGTAATGAAGTCGTTACTCGAATTGATGCTCATCGTAACGAACTTAGCCGTACGCACCTTCTCGATACCCATCATCACCTTGAAAGCCTTCTCAATATTCTTCATATTTGAGCCACCACCCGTCAGGATGATACCACCAAGGAGCTTGTCATTGTATTCTGATGGTATCTGATAACGTACGTTCTCAATAATCTCGGTCATGCGGCCCTCAACGATCTCAATGAACTTCTGACTCTCAATCTGACGATCAGCATCGATAGAATAGTTCAGAGTAGTATCGATGTCGCTTGACTCAGTGAAGGCCGAGGCATACTTCAGTTTCATCTTCTCAGCATCGCTCTCTTCCATCTGCAGGGTAGCAATATCCTTGGTCACATTGTTGGAACCCAACGGAATGACAGCCAGATGACGCAACACATTCTTCGAGAAGACGGTAACGGTAGTGGTATCGGCACCAATATCAACCAAAGCGCAACCAGAACGCTTCTCAGCCTCAGTCAGCACGCTGTTGGCAAGGGCCAACGGTGCCAGATACATATCGGCCACATTGATTCCTGCAACTTCGAAACACTTGTTGATATTGAGGAAGAACGACTTGCGCTCGAGGATATTGAGAAAGTTGCCCTCCAGACGATTGGCGCGAATGCCCACAGGGTCCATCTGCAACTGGGAGTCTACGCGATACTCCTGCTCTGCCACATCGAGGATCTTCTGATCAGGATAGTCAAGTGCCCAGTTGGCATCCATGAGTTCTGCCACCATCTGCTGGGTGATGATGGTATCTTCAGGAAGTTCCTTAACAATAGAATTGCGGACACTTCGGATGGATTGTCCGCCCACGCCCACAAAGACCTGCGCAATGTGAGCCTTCAGCTGCGACTCCAGCTTCTGAACAATATTCTGAAGACACTGGGCCGTTTTGTCGATGTTATATACCACGCCTTTCCGGATGAAGGAAGAGGCATCTTCCTTGACCAGCGCCAACACGCTGATACTACCGTCAGGATTCTTCTGTCCTGCGATACCCGTCACCTTGGATGAACCAAGTTCGATTGCAACGATAAATTTCTTGTCTGTCATTATATATCTTGTTTTTATTGTTATTGATTCGAAAAAGGTTAATGTGTTTTCTTCGTCTGGGTGTCTCTCTTCTTACAAATAATCTGGTTGTCTAGCTCAACGCTGATGCGAGAATACTGATCCCATCCAGCCTTAGAAAGGCCATACTGGTAGAACTTTCGCAGGCGTTCCAGTTTTCGGGTGACCCCCACAGGTTTGCCTAGGTAGAGTATATGGTTACCAACACGAGGCACCAGCTCGACGGTACTGTCAGCCAACACGTTGATCTGTTCTATCTGATTACGCCACAAAGGACTGGCCATCACTATGTTGCCAATAGGAGCCAATACGCGTCTGGCATAGTTACGATCAATATGGCCTGTAGCCACTATCAGATTACAGACGTAGTCAGATTTGTTCATCTGGTTACCGGTATTATCGACATAATAGTCTTCACCATTATCGGACATGACACGAACCACTGGGATACGTTCCTTAACACGCACGCACACATTGCCATTATTTGCTTTGTAACACTCGGCTGTCTCAATGAGCTCCTTGGCACGCAGGCTGTCTTCTATGGCACGGATATTGATCTGGTCAACAGTTTTTCCTACAGGATAGAGACCGTCATCAGCAATCATTTTCGTCACCTCCTGAGGAGTAAGATAGCCTTCAATCACACCTTTCTCTATCTCTACATGGAGTGCTTTGCAGGGAACGTTCAGATCCTTGGAATGGTTGAACGCGGTGGCTGCCAGCAACAGGTAGAAACCGAGGAAGATGCAGAGTGAGATGATGACGACTCTTTGCCTGTTCATAATTGACGGTTATTTGGTTTTTGGATGTTTTGACGATAACAACAGTTTGGTCATGCGAGGCACCATATTATCAAGGTCGCCGGCACCCAATACAATCAGCACATCGAAAGAACGACGTTTCACCAAGTCAAGTACCTCATCCTTGTTGATTAGTTGTTTCTGTACCTGAGGCTCCAAGTTATCATAGATGAGCTGTGAGGTGACGCCCTCTATGGGTTCCTCGCGGGCTGGATATATCTCAGTAAGGATGACCTCGTCCAACTGACTCAGCGCCTGGGCAAACTCCTTGTAGAAGTCGCGTGTGCGGGTATAGAGATGGGGCTGGAAGATGGCCGTGATATGACGATCTTTATAGAGCTGGCGTATGCTGCGGGCACTCTGATAGATTTCCATAGGATGGTGGGCATAGTCGCTGAGGAACACCAGCTGGTCGGTCTTGATTTTGAAATCAAAACGACGATCCACGCCTGAATAGGTACGTATGCCATAACGTAGCTCTTCAGCTGTACAGCCAGCCAGCTGCGCCATAGCCATTGCTGCTATACTATTCTCAATATTGATGGGCACAGGATGACCTAACACAATGTCTTTCACCGATTCGATAGGTGACACAAAGTCGAAGGTAATCTCACCATTCTCAATACAGATATTCTCAGCATGGAAATCACCCTCATCCAGGCTATAGTCGTATTTGCGTACACTGGCGGGCTGATTCTCCTTCATCTCCAAACCGCGATGAATGATAAGGGCACCACCGGGCTGGATAAGTTCCGTATAATGGCGGAAACTCTCGAGATAAGCTTCTTTGGTACCATAGATATCAAGATGGTCGGGGTCGGTAGAAGTGATTACCGTCATCCAGGGCGACAGCCAATGGAATGAGCGGTCGAACTCATCGGCCTCGATGACAACATAGTCGGAATCACTAACGATATAGTTCGTACCATAGTTCTTGGTAATACCGCCCAAGAAAGCATTGCAGTCAAGATGACTTTCATGCATGATATGTGCACACATACTGCTGGTAGTGGTCTTTCCATGCGTGCCTGCTACACAAAGACCATGCATCTGACGGGTCAAGATTCCCAACACCTGGGCACGCTTCATAACCTGGAAGCCATTCTCCTGGAAGAACACCAGTTCTTTATGGGCGGCAGGAATGGCGGGTGTATAGACTACCAGGCACGACTCTGGCCGCTTACAGAGATGGGGTATCTCGTCAATATTCTCATCATAGTGCACTAAGACGCCTTCTTTCTCTAACCTACGCGTAAGGTCGGAAGGGGTCTTATCGTAACCGGCTACCACCAAACCACGACGAAGGAAATAGCGGGCAATGGCACTCATACCAATACCGCCAACACCAATAAAATAGACTGCACGTATATCTTTTGTTTCCATTGTTTTTATTTTTTCTAAGGCTTCGGGGACGTCGAGGGCCACTAGGCCTTTCTATTATCACATAATTTCAAAACTTCCTGCGCAATGATTCGAGCCGAATTAGGCAAAGCCATCCTTCGGATATTCTCGCTGAGCGACTCAAGCAAAGCAGCATCTTCAACGCAATCTAAGGCAGTACGAATCAAGCGACTGGGTGCTTCGCTGTCTTTCACATAGATGGCTGCCTGACGGTCAACCAATGCCATTGCATTCTTCGTCTGATGGTCCTCTGCCACATTGGGACTGGGAACCAGGATGACGGGCTTACCCAACAGACACATCTCGCTGATACTGCTGGCTCCAGCTCGGCTCACCACGATGTCGGCTGCACGATAGCCTGCACGCATATCAAGGAAGTCGGTCCACACGATATTGCATGAGGGATCATCATGCGTAAAACCACGGCTCTGCATGATGCTGTCCATCTGTTCATAATAGTACTTTCCCGTCTGCCAGATGAACTGCACATCATCGTGCTTCCGGATGAGTTCAAGGTTCTGCAAGACACTATCATTGAGTGTACGGGCGCCAAGGCTGCCACCCATGATAAGCACCGTTTTCTTGTTAGTAGGCAGACCAAAACTCTTGAGAGCCTCTTCTCGTGTCAGCTTTGTATCAAACAAATCCTGACGTACGGGGTTGCCCGTCAGCATGATCTTATCAGCAGGGAAGAAGCGCTCCATACCTTCATAAGCGACACATATCTTCTGAGCTTTCTTAGCCAACAGTTTGTTGGTTACACCTGCATAAGAGTTCTGTTCTTGTATCAGACAAGGAATGCCCATGTCTGCAGCCTTATTGAGAGTAGGTCCACTAGCATATCCACCAACGCCAACCGCAACCATAGGTTTGAAAGTCTTGATAATACGCTTCGCCATTCGCTGACTCTTCCATACTTTGTAGAGGACCTTAAAATTCTTCAGCAGGTTCTTGCGGTCAAAACCCATAATGGGCAGACCCTTGATTTCATAACCAGCCTGTGGCACACGCTGCATCTCCATGCGTCCTTCTGCTCCAACAAACAGTATCTCGCTGTCAGGACACAATTCACGAATAGCATTGGCAATGCTGATGGCAGGGAAGATGTGACCACCCGTTCCACCACCGCTGATAATGATTCTCACTTGTTTATTCATCATATATCATCATCGTTATTTTCAAGTTCTATTGTTGCCTTAGTGGCTTGAGCCTTCTTCTGTAATTCCTTTTTACGAGCAGTATGACTGACACTGAGGATCATGCCGATGTAAGCACAGTTGACAATCGTTGACGTACCACCCTTTGAGACAAGCGGCAAGGGCTGACCTGTGACAGGCATCAGCCCAACAGCCACCATCATATTGATGACAGCCTGGAATACTAACATCAAAGCCAGTCCCATGACAAGCAAGGCTGGGAAATTATTCTCGCAACGACTGGCGATGCGAGCCGTTCGGAAGAGCAAGATGATATAAAGGAATACTACTGCAAAGGCACCAATGATGCCCATTTCCTCAATGATAATGGCAAAAATGAAGTCAGAGAAGGCCTGTGGCAGATAGTCACGTTCAACGGAGTTACCTGGTCCCTTGCCCAATATACCTGACGATGCAATGGCAAAGTTGGCATGAGCAACCTGGAAGTTCTCCTGCACATTATATTTCTCTGGCGGCACATCCTTAGTGTCAGAGTGACTGACAATACGGTTGCGCCAAGTGGAGAAGCGGTGGAATATCTTCTTGAAGAGCCCATCATCTTCTGGCTCTGCCTCACTTACCGTCACAGGCTGTCCATCGATAATCTGTTCCGTTGTCTGCTCGCTAGTCTGACTTTTCTCACTGTCGTCCTCAATACCTCCAAGGGTAAGTGTCAGTGTGAGCACTATACCAATGAGCAACACCAGACCACCCATCAACTTACCCATCTGTTGCATGGGGACTCGGCCAATAAACATCATCACGAAGATAACCATGAAGATCAGAGCTGCCGTTGAGAGATTCTCCACGCCTATAAGAAGCAGGAATGGAAGGGCGGCAGTTAGAATATACTTCATAGCCTTTTCATCGGCTCCGCTACCATTCTCACGTTGCATAGCACTGAGAATCTGGGCTGTAGTAAGTACCAATGTACCCTTTGCTATCTCCGAGGGCTGGAAGGTGAATCCTGGTAACTGGATGACACGGTTGGCGCCATTAATACTTTCACCCCATAGCCATACCCATAGCAAGGTAGCAAAGGAAATCAGAAGCATTAGTGGAGTGATCAGTTTGAAATAGCGACACGGAATTCTGACGGTAATGACAGTCACTATCACACCTACGAACAGGGTGCCCACATGATAAATCATGGGACTCATATAATTCTGGCTCTTATAGGTCAGCGTGCTTGAAGCCGAGAACACTTCAATGACACTGATGAGACAAAGGAACAGGAACACGGTCCATATACCCTTGTCACCCATAATGAGGTCGCCTATTTTTTTCTTCATTCCTTTCTTTTTATCCGTTAATGACGGGATAACCGATTGTCAGGTTTATTAATTACAGATTTCTTACCAACTCCTTGAACTGCTCGCCACGGTCCTCCATATTCTTGAATAGATCGAAACTGGCACAACAGGGGGAGAGCAGGACAGTCTCACCGGGTTGAGCCAACTCATAGCAGGCAGCGACGCACTCCTTCATAGAGTGCGTATCACGCACAGGAATACCCAGACGGTCAAAATTCTGGTGCAGTTTGGCATTGTCAGCTCCCAGATAGACTAGTCCTGAGCATTTCTCTTTCACCAAGGGAATGATAGGGGCATAGTCGTTGCCCTTGTCCTTACCGCCAATAATCAGTACCACACGCGTCTTCATGGAGTCGAGCGCATACCAACAGGCATCAACATTGGTAGCTTTCGAGTCGTTCACGTAATTGACACCACGTACAGTAGTCACACGTTCCAAACGATGTTCTACACCAGGGAAGTCGCTCAAGCTCCTGCGGATGACATCTTTCTTAATACCTGCGATATTACCCGTGATACCAGCTGCCAGGGAATTGTAGATGTTATGACGGCCGGTCAGACTCAGCGTCTCCTGTTCCATATTAAACGGCTCAGGCTGCTCAACGACGTACTGTCCCTGTTCGATATAACCAATAGAACCTTTTTCCTTCAGCTCAGAGAACGGATACTGGATAGCTTTGATATCGTACTTCTCCAACTCGCGACGGATAATAGGATCATCATTCCAATAGACGAAGGCATCGTCCTTGGTCTGGTTCTGGATAATTCGCATCTTTGCATCCACATAGTTCTGCATTTCAAAATTATAGCGATCCAGATGGTCAGGGGTGATATTCAGCAGAACGGCGATGTTGGCACGGAAGTTGTACATATTGTCCAGCTGGAAGGAGCTGAGTTCGATGATGTAGTATTCATGCGGATCCTCGGCAACCTGAAGAGCCAAGGAATTTCCGATATTACCAGCCAGACCTGCATCATAACCAGCCGTTTTGAAGATATGGTAGATAAGGCTGGTAGTGGTCGTCTTACCGTTTGAGCCTGTGATACAAATCATCTTGGAGTTGGTATAGCGTCCTGCAAACTCAATCTCGCTGATGATAGGGATATTCTTTTCAATAGCTTTTCTGACCATTGGAGCCGTATCGGGTATGCCAGGGCTCTTGATAATCTCGTCGGCATTGAGTATCAGTTCTTCTGTATGGTGACCTTCTTCCCAGGTAATACCTCTGTCGTTCAGCATCTGCTGATAACGCGGTGCTATCTTCGACATGTCTGAAACAAACACGTCGAAACCCTGTTTCTTGGCCAGAACAGCGGCACCTGCACCACTCTCGCCTGCTCCTAAAACAACAATCCTTTTCATTATTTCATTATCTTATCTTCAATGTAATGATAGCAATAGCCGCCAGGATGATGGTAGTAATCCAAAAGCGGATGGTAATTTTCGACTCATGGAACGGACGATGTGGCCAGCCCTTCAGCAGGTAGGTCGATGTCTGGTCGAGTTGGGAGTCGAGCTTACGGAACGTATCGTGAATAGGCGTTGCGCGGAAGACGCGCACACGCTTACCCTTTTTCTTCATGAACTTGAACCATTGTGTCTGGATGATGACACTGACGCTTTCAACGAAGAAGATACCACAGAGGATGGGCAGCAACAACTCTTTATGGATGATGACTGCACAAACGCCGATAATACCGCCAATGGTCAGTGAACCCGTGTCACCCATAAAGATCTGGGCAGGATAGGCGTTGTACCAAAGGAAACCTATCATGGCTCCCACAAAGGCACAAAGGAAGATAACCAGTTCCTCTGAGTGGGGAATATACATAATGTCGAAATAGGAGGCATAGCCGATGTGGGATGATACATAGGCCAGTATACCTAACGCCACACCTATAATGGCCGAATTACCTGCACACATTCCATCCATACCATCGTTCAAGTTGGCACCGTTCGACACAGCCGTCACCACGATAATAGTCATGATAACAAAGAGAATCCAACCTGCAGCCACCTTGTGCTCACCAACGAAAGACATCAGGTCGGAATAGCTCAGGTTGTGGTTCTTTACGAAAGGCACAGTGGTCTTTAACGACTTATGGGCTTCTTGTTCGTGTTGGACAACCTCTGTCTTGTTCTGCTGTGGTTCGCTGATATTCTCTCGCATCACGGCATCAGGACTCAGATAAAGTGCAATACCAACGATAAAGCCTATACTGACCTGTCCTACTATCTTGTATTTTCCCTTCAGTCCTGCCTTATCGCCCTTGAATACCTTGATATAGTCATCAAGGAAGCCCAAAAATCCCAGCCATACGGTGGTGATAATCATCAGAAGCAGATAGATGTTGCGCATACGTCCTAACAGCAGGACGGGTACCAACAGCGACACGATGATAATGACACCTCCCATCGTGGGCACGCCCTTTTTCTCGACACCAAAGGGGTCGATACTAGGATCACGCTCTGTCTCAAATATCTTACGACGGCGCATCCATTTGATGAAATACTCACCAAACCATGCCGAAATAAGGAGCGAGAGAATCAGTGCCAACAACGCACGGAACGAGATATAGCTCCACAGGTGGCTGCCCGGAATATTGAACTGTTCTAAGAATCTGAAGAGATAGTATAGCATATTATCTGAGTATTCTAAGTATTCCGATTATTCTGAAAAGATTTCCCTTACCACCTCACGGTCGTCAAAGTGGTGTTTCACGCCTTTGATCTCCTGATAGTCCTCATGGCCCTTACCAGCAATCAAGATGACATCGCCTTGTTGAGCCATCATACAGGCTGTACGGATGGCCTCACGACGATCTACGATAGTGACCACCTTCTTCATCTGCTTGGCATCGAGACCAGCCAACATATCGTTGATGATATCCTGTGGCTCCTCGAAACGGGGATTGTCACTGGTAATGATGACACGGTCGCTCTGTTTGACAGCTTCCTGAGCCATGAGAGGACGCTTGCCTTTGTCACGATTGCCGCCAGCTCCGCAAACAGTAATAATCTGTCCGTTCTTGCCGTCAAGCACTTCATGGATGGCCTTCAGAACATTCTCAAGAGCATCGGGCGTATGAGCATAATCGACGACAGCCGTATAGCCTTCGGGCGAATGGATCGGCTCTAGACGACCTGCCACACTCTTCAGGGTACTTAACATCACTAAGACATCTTCAGGCTTCTGACCCAACATCACTGCTGCGCCATATACAGCCAGGAGGTTGCTGACATTGAACTTGCCAATAAACTGCACGCCCACCTCTTTGCCGTTGATTTCCAAGTACATTCCCTCGAAATGGCACTCCACGATACGAGCCCTGAAGTCGGCCATTGCACGAACAGAATAGGTCTTCACCTGTGCCTTGGTATTCTGGACCATATACATGCCGTTCTTGTCATCGGCATTGGTGATGGCAAAGCTACCTTTGGGCAACATGTCGAAGAAGGCTTTCTTAGCATCACGATAGTTCTCAACAGTCTTGTGATAGTCCAAATGATCGCGCGTAAGATTGGTAAAGATACCACCAGCAAACTTCAATCCACCGATACGCTGCTGGGCGATGGCATGACTGGAGCACTCCATGAATACATACTGACATCCAGCCGCAACCATACAGCCTAACAGACGGTTCAGCTCAATAGGATCGGGCGTCGTATGGGAAGCGGGTACAGGCTCACCCTCAATGTAATTGCATACAGTTGACAGCAGACCACACTTGAAGCCAAAGCCACGGAACATATTATATAATAAGGTGGCGATGGTTGTCTTACCATTAGTACCCGTAACACCTACCAGCTTAAGTTTGGAAGAAGGGTCGCCCTGGAAAATGGTAGCCACAAGACCCACAGCCTGTTCCGTTGACGCCACCTGCACATAGCAGACACCATCGTGGAGCTCGCCAGGCATCTCTTCGCACAGGATAGCAGCAGCACCCTGTTCAACGGCCTTTCCTATATATTGATGCCCATCGGTCTGTGTACCTTTAATGGCTACAAACAGATGTCCGGGGCCGACTTTACGCGAATCAATATCCACATCGCAGATATCGATGTTGGTGTCACCAACGGTGGTGACGACATGAATGTCATTGATGATATCTTTCAGTTTCATACCTCTATTATTATCCAAGTATCAGTTCACAAACCATTCCACCCTCCAAAGATGTTCCAGCAGGAATACTCTGACTTTTCACACTGCCACGCCCCTTGAGTACTGCTTTCACACCGCGTTTTTCCAAAAGGAACACGGCATCGCGGGCACCCATGCCATAAACGTTAGGCATCACATAGTTGTCCTGCTCGACCCTGGTGAGCGTCACCTCACTATTGTTGTGTGTGGCATTACCCCATACCGCAGTACCATCAATGCTATTGCCGCTCCAATCGCTGACCGTCTTCACATTGAATTGGTTTAGCACTACATTGGCTGCCTGCACATCGCCGTTCTTAACCTCTGGTGTTAATGAGGCCTGTGGATTACGCGCGTCCTCGACATGCATCTTCAAGCTCTTTGCCATCACCTTCTCCGCAATCTCACGGAACACAACACCACTCATTCCGCCTCCCGATCCAGAGCGATTCTTCTGAATACAGACGATACACGAATAACGGGGAGCATTGGACGGGAAATAGCCCACGAAGCTCAGCCAATAGCGCTTTACGCCTGAGTGGTAACCACCACTCTCATCAGCAATCTGGGCAGTACCAGTCTTTCCCGATACAGGGAAGGTACGTGGCCATGCAGGTTTACCCAGTCCCTGACTGACTACATGTTCCAGAATGGTCTGCATGGTGGCAATCGTTGAAGGCTTGGCTATCTGCTCCTTGATTACCTCTGGCGGATATTCCTTAATAATCTTTCCGTCCTTCTGCAAGGCCTTGACAAAACGTGGACGCATCATACGACCATTGTTGGCAATAGCATTGTAGAAAGTGACGGTAGAGATAGGAGGCACCTGTGTCTCATAGCCAATACTCATCCACGGCAGGGTGGTCTTATACCAACGTCCTATGATACGGCCTTTCTCATTACGCTCGGGCATACGGATATTGGGAGCCTTGTACTCGGCAAAGGGCAACTGCAAGTCGGTTGCAATGCCTATGCGACGCAGGCCTTCCACGAACTTCTCCGGCTGCTTGCTATAGTATTCGTCAATAATGCGGCTCACACCAATATTGGAACTGAACTCCAACGTCTTGGGCAGCGTCATCATACCATAGCCGCCTCGATGGGCATTATGGTCGCGCATCCAACTGCCATACATTTTCCAGACGCCCTTGCCTGTATCGACCGTTTTGAACGTATCGCACACACCATCATCAAGGGCCACCATGATAGAGGCAGTCTTGAACACCGAGCCTGGCTCACGCATATATGACAAGGCATTGTTCTGCACCTCTTTGTAACTGCCATCGGGCATACGTGTCATGTTGACGAGGGCTTTCACATCACCCGTCTCAACTTCCATAACAATAGCCAGTCCCAAGTCGGCCTCAATTTCCTTCAGTTCCCTGACCACAGCGTTTTCTGCTATATCCTGAATGCCTACATCTAAAGTTGTAATGATGTCGGCACCATCCTGAGCCGGCACCAGAACCCTATCAACAAACTTGTTGCGGACTTTCTCTGTATATTTAAGGCCCTTCTTACCACGTAAGATACTATCGAATGACAACTCGATACCACAGCGAGCTGAGTCTTTTCCGCCATAAACATCACCAATAGTACGTACTGCCATATTACCAAAAGGACGACGACGAGCCTCCTGCTTTTCGTAATGGAAGCCACCTTTGTTCTTAGGAAGACTCAAGTAGGGCAGAGCTTTGATTTCCATAAACTCATTATAGGTGATATTGCCCTTCACGACAGGCCAGTGACGTTTCTTGGCATCATGTCCTTCCACAAGGTGCTGCTTGTGTTCTTCTTCAGTCTTTGAGGGGAACAGCTGGTGCAGACCCATACAGATACTGTCCAATTTTTCGTTCCACAAGGCTTCGCGCTTGTTAGTCCAAGCCGTATCCTTGGGATCGCCTGCACAGAAGTCGATGAATACGCGATATTCGGGAATACTGCTGGCCAACAGTTGTCCGTCGCAGCTCAGGATATTACCGCGATTGGGGCGTATGCTGTCGCTGTCGTTCTTCTGTTGGTTGGCCACCACAGACCAGTAGCTTTTCTTGACGGTCATGATATAAGCAGCCTTACCAATCACGGCAAAGCCTATCAGCGTCAACACCACAGCCAAAGCCATATAGCGTGGCATCACCTTGTCCTTATTGAACTTACTCATAACCCTACACTATTTCTTTGTTTTCTGTTCCTTCTTCTGTTCTGGCACAAACACATTAAACGGCGGCTGCTTGCTAGGCTGCAAGAGTGAGTCACCCTTCTCGTGCAACACATTCAGAATATTATTCTGCCGACAGAGTTCTGTCAGGGTACTGGCACTGGCCAAAGCCCTGTATTTAGCATCGGTCACCTCGATTTCCATCTGATTGATGTCGATGGTGTCCTGCTGGCATTGATAGCGATAGGCAACATAGGCAGTGGTGATGGCTGCTATCAGCACGATCAGTCCCAATTGATTGCGAACCAACGATACGAGATACTCGCCACCCAGGATATCACGCAACCGAAGGGAGCCAATGGGCTTATCGTCGCCTTCATGGGTCTCCTGCTTCAGTCGCTGGAATATCGACTGCTTCTTCATCTTCTTGTCTGCCTTCTTGCTATATATCTTTGCCATATCAATTATTGCTCTGTCTTCTCTGCGATTCTCAATTTTGCACTACGGCTTCGAGGGTTTGCCTGAAGTTCCTCGTCCGAGGGTGTAATGACTTTATTATTAATAATGTGTAGGGGCGTTTTTGCCCTTCCGAAAAAGTCCTGTTCCACCTTTCCCTCAGCATTGCCTGAACGCATCATATTCTTCACAATACGGTCCTCTAACGAGTGGTATGTGATGATGCTCAAACGCCCTCCTGACCTAAGCAGCCTACAGGCATCGGCCAGCATCTCCTTCAAGGCCTCCATTTCGTGGTTCACCTCAATACGCAGGGCCTGAAACAACTTGGTTACCTCCTTTTTCTCCGTCATCGGCGCAAAGAGACCATTGGTCAGGTCCAATAGTTGTCCTGTTGTCTCAATACGCTGCCGACTACGGCTTTTCACCACAGCAGCGGCTATCCTTCGGGCATTCTTCAGTTCTCCGTAGATGTAGAAGATATCAGCCAGCTGTTCTTCTGAATAATCGTTCAACACATCGGCGGCAGTCACACCTGCCCTTTTGTTCATCCTCATGTCCAAAGGCGCATCGAATCGGAAGGAGAAACCTCGCGTCTCGTCATCAAAATGGTGCGATGACACACCCAGATCGGCTATCAGCCCATCTATCTGCTCCACACCGTAATATCGCATCCAATTACTGATATATCTAAAGTTGCTCCTTACGAACGTGAATCTATCATCATTGACGATATTTTGTTCTGCATCGGCATCTTGATCGAAACCGAACAGACGACCGCCATCACCAAGGCGGCGCAGTATCTCACGCGAATGCCCGCCACCACCAAAGGTGACATCTACGTAAACGCCGTCGGGCTGGATAGCCAGCCCGTCAACACTCTCGTTCAGCAACACAGAAACGTGGTATGTCTCAGCCGTTCTAATCATCGTCGTTGTGAGAGAGGTTGGTCATAATGCTTTTTAGTCGGGCGGCAAACTCTTCCTGTGGAAGGAAGGGTTCTTCCGTTTTCTCGACAGCCCATATCTCAATGACATTGTTCATGCCGATGAAACGAACCGCCTGGTCTATGTCAGCCATTTGGAGATAGCGTTTGGGAATAAGGAAACGACCATTACCGTCGAGCGTCATCACTTCTGCCTCCGACACATATTGGCGCAGAACCTGTTGTCCCACATCATCCCATTCGCTGATCTTGCTCAGCAAGGCATCCATTCGCTGATTCCATACGCTTTCAGGATACAAAACCAGACAACGCTGATGCACATCCTTGCGCATCACGAGCGTTTCCTCGCCAGCAGCCTGCAACTCCTTTCGGAAAGTGGCTGGCAAGAAAACGCGCCCTTTGGCGTCGGTTTTTGCTTCTATATTACCTAAAAAACGCATGTGTACATTGTATTTTTAAGACTTCGCTGCAAAGTTACATAAAATTCCCCACAATCCTCCACAATTCTCCACAAAATTTTTCAAAAATATGCATTTTTTTATATTTTAACTCTATTTACCAGTCGGCCTTGCACATTTTTAATGATTTGTGCATACTCTTTTCTTTGATTTAAACTTAGGGCCTCTATAGTGTCCCGAGGTCGGAAAACAATATTTTCAGTATCGGAAAACAGTGCTTTCGATATCGGAAAACAGTGCTTTCGATATCGGAAAACGTTGTTTTCTGCGTCAGAAAATAATATTTTCCACGTCAGAAAAAAATATAATCAGACAGGGAAGCATGGGGAAGCGCATCCGCCTATGGTCGTTTTGGAAATTAAAATTACTGGAGATATGCAAGTTTTTTAGTAAAAAAGACTCAAAAATAAAACTTTTTATGTAATTTTGCACCCCAAAGGCAAAGTTTGATTAGACAACAAAATGGAAGGCAATATTCAAAAGACCATCGACATAGACGGTATCATCAAGGCAAAGATGGGCAAGAAAGCCCGTTGGATGCCGAGATTTGCCGTTAACTGGCTGAAGCGCATAGCACACGAAGACCAGGTAAATGCATTCCTTTGGGAGTCGCGCGACAAGAAAGGAACACCTTGGCTGGAAGCCTGTATGGAGTACCTCGACACCAAACTAGAAGTAGAGGGTCTGGAGAATCTTCCTTCTAAAGACGACGGAAAACTCTACACGTTTGTCAGCAACCACCCAATGGGAGGCGTTGATGGCGTTGCTTTAGGCTCACTTATCGGCAAGCACTACGACAGCCGTTTCCGCTATTTGGTCAATGATTTGCTGATGAACCTGCCAGGCCTGGCTCCACTCTGCATCCCCATCAACAAGACAGGCAAGCAGAGCCGTTCATTTCCTGCAATGGTAGAAGCAGGATTCCAGAGCGACTACCACATGCTGATGTTTCCTGCAGGTCTCTGCTCGCGCAAAAGAAACGGTGTGGTTCATGACCTGCCGTGGAAGAAAACTTTCATCACAAAGAGCGTGGAATATCATCGCGATGTGGTACCCATCCACTTTGGCGGACGCAACAGTAATTTCTTCTACCGCCTGTCAAACATCAGCGACCGTTGTGTAAAGAAAGTCAATATCGCCATGTTATTCTTGGTCGATGAAATGTACAAGAACACTGGCAACACGTTCACCGTAAAGATTGGAAAGCCCATACCCTGGCAAACCTTTGACAAGTCAAAAACACCGATGGAATGGGCAGAATTTGTAGAAGACGAAGTATATAAACTATAGAAATGGAACAACCCATCATCCCGCCAATTCCCAAGGAGGTGCTCAAGGCCGAACTAACACCTGAGCATCAGCTCCGCATGACCAACAAGAGTAGCAATGAAATCTACATCGTCACGGCCCACGAGGCTCCCAACGTGATGCTGGAGATTGGAAGACTACGCGAAATCGCTTTCCGCGAGGCTGGCGGCGGCACTGGCAAAGAAACAGACATCGACGAATTCGACACTTGCGAGAACTGTTACAAACAGCTCATCGTTTGGAATCCGGAGGAAGAGGAAATTATTGGTGGATACCGCTATCTGGAGGGCACCAAATGGGAAATCGACGAAAAGGGACAGCCCATCCTTGCCACCAGTCACATGTTCCATTTCTCGGAAAAATTCCTTAAAGATTACATGCCCTACACCATCGAGTTGGGGCGTTCTTTCGTATCACTACCTTATCAATCCTCGCGCATGGGTGCCAAGAGTCTGTTTGCCCTTGACAACCTATGGGACGGACTGGGGGCCCTGACCGTCATCATGCCCAACGTGCGTTACTTCTTTGGCAAGATGACCATGTATCCCAGCTACATCCGTGAGGGACGTGATATGATTCTGTACTTCCTAAAAAAGTATTTTGATGACAAAGACAACCTCGTAGTGCCGATGAAACCGCTAAAAATCGAAACTGACGAGACCATTCTCGCCAAGCTCTTCAATGGCGAGGATTTCAAAGACGACTACCGCATCCTGAACCGTGAGATCAGAAACTTAGGCTACAATATCCCGCCATTGGTCAATGCCTACATGAGTCTCTCACCAACCATGAAACTTTTCGGCACTGCCATCAACTATGGTTTCGGCGATGTAGAAGAGACAGGCATTCTCATTGCTATGGATGAGATATTAGAGGAGAAACGCATACGCCATATCGACTCGTTCATTAAAGAACATCCTGAGGCATTAAAAATCACCAGTGGTGCCAACAAGGTTATCTATAAAGAGAAATAATAGTATTCATCACTTGAATCCATCTGAGCATGCCAGAATCAAACTTTGTAGATTATGTCAAGATACTCTGCCGTTCGGGTAAGGGCGGACGCGGATCTATGCATCTGCGTCACGTCAAGTATAACCCTAACGGTGGACCAGATGGAGGCGACGGCGGTAAAGGCGGTAGTATTATCCTTCGTGGCAACCATAATTACTGGACGCTGCTCCACCTGCGCTATGAACGTCACATCTTCGCAGAACATGGAGGCAACGGCGGAAAGGACAAGTGTCACGGTACAGACGGCAAAGACATCTATATCGACGTACCCTGCGGCACAGTGGTTTACAATGCCGAGACGGGCAAATACGTGTGCGACATCACCTATGACGGACAAGAGATTGTCCTGCTCAAGGGCGGACGTGGCGGATTAGGCAACTTCCAGTTCCGTACTGCCACCAACCAGGCGCCACGCTATGCACAGCCTGGCGAGCCCATGCAAGAGATGACAGTTATCCTCGAACTGAAGCTTTTGGCTGATGTGGGACTGGTAGGGTTCCCCAATGCAGGCAAGTCAACACTGGTATCAGCACTATCGAATGCCCGTCCCAAAATTGCCAACTACCCCTTCACGACGATGGAACCTTCATTGGGTATCGTAGGCTATCGCGACAACAAATCGTTTGTGATGGCCGACATTCCAGGCATCATCGAGGGAGCCGCTGAGGGTAAGGGCTTAGGCCTGCGTTTCCTGCGGCATATTGAACGTAACTCACTGTTGCTGTTCATGGTTCCAGGCGACACCGACGACATCAAGCGCGAATACGAGATACTGCTGAACGAATTACATCAGTTCAATCCTGAGATGCTACAGAAGCATCGCGTATTGGCCGTCACCAAGTGCGACCTACTGGACAGCGAACTCATAGAGATGCTACGTGAAACACTGCCAGAAGACCTGCCTGTCGTGTTCATCTCGGCAGTTACAGGCTTTGGACTTGACGAACTTAAAGATGTTCTTTGGCGCGAGCTCAACGCTGAAAGCAACAAATTGCAGGCCATTACTGCTGAAGACACATTGGTACATCGCGACAAGGACATGACGCTGTTTGCCCAGGAACTTGCTGACGAGGGCGAGGATGAGGACATTGAGTATGTAGATGAAGACGACATCGAAGAACTCGACGATTTTGAATATGAGGAAGAAGACAATTAACAACATATCTTTCACTTAAATCTAATGAATATGCAGAAAAGACTTTTGTTTCTGATGACTCTACTGCTGACAGTGATTACAGCAGTGGCACAGGTGACAACATCAAGCATGGCCGGAAAGGTGACCTATGAAGGAAGCCAGGAGACCATCATCGGAGCAACGGTGCTGGCTGTACACGAACCGTCAGGTACGCGCTACACCGCTATCACCAACTCCAATGGACGTTTTTCTATCCAGGGTATGCGTACGGGTGGCCCATACGCCGTTACCGTGAGTTACATTGGCATGCAGCCAAAGACACTGCGTGGTATTACGCTTCAACTGGCAGAGACCTACGATCTGAACGTATGGCTTCAGGAAAACTCAACCGAGTTGGCAGAGGTTGTTATCAGCGGTAAGGCTTCCAGGTTTGCAGCTGAGAAGACTGGTGCCTCAACCAACATCACTAGCGCACAGATTACGAATCTGCCCACAGTGAGCCGTAGCGTTACTGACATCACCCGTTTGTCGCCCTATGGTGGCAACGGCCTTAGCTTTGCTGGCAGCAATGGTAAAATGACCAACTTCACCGTTGATGGTGCCAACTTCAACAACAACTTCGGTCTGACAGAGAACCTGCCTGGTGGTGGCAACCCCATCTCTATCGATGCTATTGAGGAAATGCAAGTTGTGATCTCTCCCTTCGACGTTCGCCAGACAAACTTCATCGGTGGTGGTGTGAACGCCATCACGAAGAGTGGTACCAACACTTTCAAAGGTACTGCCTACGTCTATCATAAGAATGAGAACATGCAAGGTGATGCCATCGAGCGCGAGCAACTGCAAGGCGTACGTGAGAAAGATCAGACCACAACCTACGGTCTGACCTTCGGAGGACCTATCATCAAGGACAAACTGTTCTTCTTCGTCAGTGGTGAAATGGTGAAGTCGCCCACAGTTGTTAACCGTTGGCAAGGATCAAACAATGGTGAATACGATGCAGACAACTATCTGTCGCGCACATCCCTCCAGGATTTAGCAGCTGTCTCGGCCTTCGTCAAGGACCATTATGGTTACGATACGGGTTCTTGGACCAACTTCTCTAAAGACAACGACACCTATAAGGCTTTGGCCCGTTTGGACTGGAACATCAGTGACCGCCACCATCTGGCAGTGCGTTACAACTACACCAAGAGTCGTTCGTGGAGAATCCCTTCAATGTCAGTTGATGGCATTGCATTACCTTACCCACGCATGTCGCTCTATAGCATGTCATACGCCAACTCCATGTATGCTTTGGACAACTATGTGCATACATTCTCACTTGACTTGAACAGCCGTTTAAGCGCCAAGCTCTCAAACCAGTTCCTGGCAACCTATTCTAAGATTGAAGACAAACGCGACTCCGACTCGAGCGAATTCCCATTCATCGACATTCTCGACGGCAACGGTGCTAACTACATGTCACTGGGCTACGAGCTATTCACTTGGAACAATGCCGTTCACAACAACGTACTGAACATCAAGGATGATGTAACCTACTATTTGGGCAACCATACCATCATGGGCGGTGTCAGTTTTGAGCACCAGATGGCTGACAACATTTATATGCGTAATGGTACTGGCTACTATCGCTATGAGAGTATGGCTGATTTCATGAACAGCAGAACACCATCGATGGTAGCTTTGACATACGGTTACGATGGTGAGACCGAGCCTGGTGCGCGCGTACGATTTAATCAGTTGGGTATCTATGCACAAGACGACTGGAAAGTCAATTCCAACCTAAAGCTGACCTATGGACTGCGTTTTGACGGTATCTTCTTCAACGACAAGGACCTGATGACCAACAACGGAATTCTGGCACTTGACTATGCAGGAAAACACGTTGACACTGGAAAATGGCCCGATGCCACTTATTCATTCTCACCACGTGTGGGCTTCACATGGGATGTCTTTGGCAACAAATCGTTGAAGATACGTGGAGGTTCTGGTCTATTCTTGGGTCGTCTGCCCTTGGTATTCTTCACCAATATGCCTACCAACTCTAATATGATTCAATATATAGGCAAGTGGAACGAGTCTGGCACCAGTGCAACAGCTCTTGACATGTCGCAGTTTGCAGGAGGCCTGAAGGTTGATGCCAACGGACGTGCTACTGCAGCTGCCCTGAAGGATTACCTCATCAACAACGGCATCAGCCCCAATACCATCACAGCTGAAGATGGTACTGTATCTGGCAGCCCCAACGGTATTGTCAGCGACTTCAAGATGCCACAGGTTTGGAAAACCTCTTTGGCTATCGACTATCAGCTGCCCGTATCATTCCCATTCACTGTTACAGTGGAAGGTATCTTCAACAAGACCGTCAATGGTGTATTCATGTCAGACTGGAGTCTGCGTGACGTTGGCGGTTTTGCACGTCTGAACGGTGCGGACACCCGCGCTATGTATCAGGACTACAAGTTAACCTATACCAAAGCAAATGGAAAGGTTGACAAGATGCCGTCAGCATACGTTCTCGACAACACCAACAAAGGTTACGGATGGACCACATCTGTAGAGTTGAATGCACAGCCTGCAGAATGGGTGAGCTTAATGGCAGCATACACACATACCGCCCAGAAAGAACTCACAGGTATGCCAGGCTCTAATGCTCAGTCTGCCTTCCAGTATATCCCTTCTGTTGACGGTCCTAATTTCCTGAAGCTTCACAACTCTCAGTTTGTAACCCCAGACCGTTTCATTGTGTCGGCAACACTCCACGACAAGAGCAACAACCACTACTCACTTATTTATGAGTCATGGCGTGGTGGCTACAACAACTCTTATATGATGACAAGTGACATGAACGGTGATGGTAACAACTACGACCTCATCTACATTCCTGACGACAGCCAAGTTGGTTACTACAAGGATGGTACTCTTTATGGTAATGGTGCATTCCGTTTTGCCAGCTATGACGACATGAAGCGCTTCATGGACTTTGCAAACAATGACGATTATCTGAAGAACCACAAGGGCGAGTATGCTGAGGCTTACAGCGTTTACAATCCCTGGGTACATCGCATTGACTTCAGTTACAAGCACGACTTCAAGCTTCGTTTAGGCGACACCAGTCATAAACTGCAGCTTAGCTTTGACATGAAGAACGTTCTGAACTTCTTCAATTCAAGCTGGGGCGTAAGCAAACAGATGAATCCCGCACTGAATCAAGGACGAATCCTGAACTTCAAGGAGATTGATTCAGAAGGCTATCCCGTATTCTCTACACCTTCTGCAGTGAATGGCAATACTAAGACATGGACACCCAACCACGCTATCGGCCAATGCTGGTATGCATCAGTAGGTGTGAAGTATTTCTTTAATTAATATAAACGATAAAAGACACTGAAGTTATGAAACTGAGATATATTATTCCGTCTTTCATTACAGCCCTGACCATGATGGTTAGCTGCTCAGAGGAATTTGAGCCCAGCTACCAAGATGGGCTACGCGTATCGAAGTCGTATGTGTCAATCAATGCTTCTGGTGGCGTATCAGACATTAGCGTCACCTCTGCTACTGATTGGGCTATCAACACTGAAGAGATACCCGAATGGCTCACTGTCACTCCCACATCAAGCGGTGCAGGCCAGACCAAAGTCACTTTCCAAGCGGATGCTATCCTTGGAAGCCGTAATGCACAGCTCCATATTATAAGCAGTAACAGCCTGGTACAGGAAATCAACATTCTCCAGGGAGAAGCCTCTACTGATACACTGACCGTTGCACAAGCTGTAGCCTTAGTCAAATCAGGAAACATTCCTGGCGGATCAGTTATCGTAAGGGGTATTGTATGTAAGATTAACGAAATCAGCGCCTCCTATGGTAACGCCACCTATTTCCTGTCTGATGACGGTTCGTTTGATGCCAACAACAATCTGGAAATTTACCGTGGCGCATGGATTGATGGAGAGAAATTCACGAAAGGTGATGAGTTCGATTTAGGTGATGAGCTTGTTATCAAAGGAACACTTGTCGACTACAAAGGACAACCCGAGACTCCACAAGGAGGTTCAATGGTTATTTCCATCAAGAAATCTCTTATTAAGCTTGTCGAACCCACCGATGCTCCTGTTATCAGCAAAAATGGTGGTGAGGTAAAAATAAAGTTGGCATACAAAGGTATTGGTGTTGTGCCTGCACTTCCTACCAATGCATCATGGGTACACTTTGCAGACATGGAACTATATAAAGGAACAGTCACTGCTGTCAATCCCACACCCGCTGACACTGCTATTGTGAAATTCACCGTTGACGAGAACAACGCTGAAAAGCGTGAGGCTACCGTTGAGTTCAAGTGTACAGATGGCAGTAACACTTCTAAGCTGAGCTACACCATTGTTCAGGAGACAGCCGTTGCCAACCCTGCGAAGGGTACTGGTACCAAGAACGATCCTTTCAACGTGACTGCTGCATTGGCCTACACCAAAGCACTAGGTGATGATGTGAAGTCAGAGAACGACGTTTATGTGACGGGTATCATCTCGAGTGTCAAGTACACCTATAGTGCTCAGTTTGGCACAGCCACCTATAACATCTCTGTCGATGGCAATGAGGATAATGTATTCACTGTCTATGGTAGTTACTACTTCGACAACAAGCCTTGGGAAGAAGGCAACACCCAGATTGCCGTTGGCGATGTAGTGGTTGTTTGCGGTAAGGTCATCAACTACAAGGGAACCACACCCGAGTTCGCAAGCAAAGAGAACTGGCTGGTTAAGCTCAATGGCGCTTCAGGCGGAAGTGGCGACACTGCAGAACCTGGCACCCTCGATAATCCGTTCACACCCGCTCAGGCACTTGAAGAGGCAGGAAAGCTGGAAAACAAGACAAAGAGCGAAAGCGATTATTACATCAAGGGAAAGATCTCCAGCATTAAGTACACTTTCAGTGCTCAGTATGGAACAGCCCAGTTCAACATCTCTGAAGACGGCGCTACGACAGGTGATCAGTTCCTGGTCTATGGTACCTACTATCTGGGCAACCGCGCCTGGGCAGAAGGTGACACTCAGATTGCCGTTGGGGATGAGGTTATCATCTGCGGTAAGCTGACCAACTATAATGGTACGCTCGAAACCGCCAACAAAGAGAACTACATCTATTCTTTGAACGGTAAGACTGAATAAACTTATTATACACAAAGGAGGATGCATCACCATGGACGCATCCTCCTTTTTCATTTAAAACAAACTGATGGATATTGCCAAACAGACGACAGTCATTGCCTTTGATGCTGACGACACCCTATGGGACTGTCAGGGACATTTTGAAGAGGTGATGCAACAACTGTACACCGAACTGGAACCCTGGGTAGATCGTGCAACAGCCACGCGAGAGCTCTATGCCACTGAACGCAAGAACATGCCGCTATTGGGGTTTGGTGCAAAAGCCTTCACATTGTCAATGTTGGAGACAGCCATGCGTGTCAGTCATTACGAGATGCCTGCAGAGAAGATCAACGACATCCAGCAACGCTGCTATCGGCTTTTACAGTTTCCTTGCACACCCCTGCCAGAAGTTCGTGAGACTCTGGAAGCACTTCGCTACAGACGTCCCGACCTGCGACTAGTATGTTTCACTAAAGGCGAACTGCTAGATCAAGAGCACAAATTAGAACGATCCGGACTGGCATCCTTGTTTGACGATGTAGAGATAACCAGCGACAAGGGTGAGAAAGAATTCAAGATGCTATGCCACAAGTTGGGAATAACACCAGAAAACCTACTCATGGTAGGCAACTCCATGAAAAGCGACATTGCCCCTGCATTAGCCGTAGGTTGTTCTGCTGTCTATATTCCTTTTTATATCACATGGGAGTTGGAGAACGCTGAAGAGGTCCGACATCCCCGAATGACTCGTATCAGTCATTTCAGCGAGCTACTAACCGTTCTTTCAGTGAACGACTGACGGTCACTCCTCTCCTTGACGGAATAGGTGCGTGAAATACTTTGAATAGAGCTCCGACAACCCCTCACGGTTGTCAATGGCTTCACCAACAACAAGCATCGTAGTTAACGTCAGTTTGTTTTCATGAACAATCTTTGCCAGATCCTTGAGCTTACCACGATAGATTTTCTGATCTGGCCATGTGAGATGATAGCAGGCAGCAACGGGCGTATCCTCTGGATATTCTTGCAATAGCTCTCGTTGTACATCATCTACAATGGCAGCACTGAGGAAGATGCACATCGTACTCTGACTGCGTGCCAATAGATGCAGCTGCTCCTTCTCAGGCATGGGCGTCCTACCCTCTCCTCTTGTCAAGATGATAGTCTGCGTACGTTCAGGTATTGTAAACTGACTCTGCAACTCTGCAGCTGCAGCGAGGAAACTGGAGATTCCTGGTGTGATGTGATAGTCCATCCCTTCTTGGTCAAAGAAGGCCATCTGCTCTTGGATAGCACCAAAGATACAAGGATCACCTGTATGCAAACGCACGATGAAATGGCCTTTTTCGTAGTGTTTCTTCATCAATGCGCACTGCTCTTCAAGGTTCATATCGGCTGAAGAACGAACCACAGCCCCAGGCTTATGACATTCTGTTAATGCTTTTGGAACAAGAGAGCCAGCATAGAGAATCAGGTCGGCCTTCTCCAGCATCTTCCTACCTCTCACACTCACCAAGTCAGGATCACCAGGACCTGCACCTACAATCTCGATGTGGCCTGTCTTTTCTCGCAGATATTTGTAGTCGATGGCGAGGGCAGCTGTCCAGTTCCTGCCTTTCACCTTAGGAACAATCAGTTTTCCATTGTTTGCTCCAAGGATGGCGGCAGCCTCACAGACGCTAGGTGTACCCACATGTTTCTGAACAGTCTTGCTGGGATTGGGCACCTCGACCTTGGCGAGTTCATTAGCTGAGTAGAATACCAACTCTTCTCCTAAATCATCGACAAGCATCGTACAAAACTCTTCATCCTGTTTCACATCAATGGTGCAATAGCGTTTATAGCAAGGTAACACACCAATCTGACTCATGGCCTCGTCAATTTCGTCGTAGATATCCTCATAGTCATCAGGATGATGGGCTAGTCCAAAGCCCAAAGAAGCTATCATCGGTACGAAATGCAGTTCAAGTACACCGTATGGTACACAGAGATTGTATGGCGTCACGAGAATGACCAGCTTAAACTTTTTGGGATCTACCTCTTCGAGACTTTTCACGACAGTCACATGCTCAGGCAGTGTCTTCTCCAGATAGTCCGTACCCTCATCGCAGATTTCCATCAGCAGGGCGGTAGGCTCGCGATTGACGAAAGCAAAGATACACTCATTCATATCGTCGTCGCTGGCGATGACCCAGTTGAATCGCTCTGCAAGGGTATCGAGTGCCCAAAGGCCTGCAGTATCGCTTTGGGTAGTGATAACCTCGCGAGCACCAATCACAGCAGCCACCTCTCGAGCAAGATTGTTAGCACCTCCGATATGACCTGAAAGTACAGAGATGGAATTCAATCCCAGACTATCAACACATACTACTGCTGGGTCCTCATGCTTGTCTTTAATATAAGGTGCAATCGTCCTCACGCAGATACCCATTGCCCCAATAAAGATGAAAGCATCCTGTTTCTTCCATTCCTTGCCCACCTCTGAGCGCTGGATCACTTTGGCTTTCAACTCCCTTTTGAGCGTTGAAGCAATCTCTCTGCCTGCCTCACTGATTTGTATAATTGCTATTTTTTGCATTTCAATATTGTTATGGGATGATTGTCGTTTAATTGGATATGAAGTGGTTGCTCTTGCTGGAGGCTAAGTTCTTCGCAGGCCTCGTTCCAAAGCTTCTGACTGTCTGTTGTAACCTTTGGAGCGATGACGCTATTGAATACAATGACACCATCATCAGACAAAACAGTCAATACCTTTTCCATGATTTCTTTCAACTTTCCACCATGTCCTCCAATAAAGACAGCATCCGGATGAGGCAGGTTACTAATGTCTTGTATCAGGAAATCACCAATATGGATATTGATGCCAGGAGCACCAAAGCGTCGAGCATTCTTATTAATAATTCCTTCGCATTCAGGACGAATCTCGAAAGCTTCTATCTGTAGATGCGGAAATTGCAGACGGGCCTCTATTGAGACGCTGCCCGTACAGAAACCAATATCCCAGAAGACGCGGTGATTTGGTAATTCGAGGGCCTGAAGGGTCAACAATCGGATAGGCATCTTGGTTATCATCTTCTCGCGACCATCGAGAAGGGCAAATTCGGAGTCAGGGATGCCAAAAGTACACAAAAGGGACGGTTCTTGCGTCCCTTTGGTAGCAAGCGAGCAGAGCTCGAGCGCTTTTTGTATACTTTCTAGTATCACGCAATTGGGCATGGAGAATTCGTGCTGTGCGGCCTCCTCGAGGGTGAGCGTGCTGACCTTCTCCTGTTGTGGATTACCCAAATGCTCACCCACGTACATCTTATAATAGGTATAGCCATACTCCAGCATGCGCTGGGCGATAGCCGCTGGAGTGTGCTCCTTGTCTGTCAGGATGCCTATTTTCTCTGTCCGCTCTATGAGAGCACGGTCGAACTCTGGCCAAGGACGCCCTGTCAGCGAGACAACACGCATGTCGTGATAAGGCATCACCAGACGATGGGCCAACATCTGCAAAGAGTTGAACGAGGGATAGAGCACAATCTCTGCCTCTGGCATCTTACGCTTGATGGTATTGGCAAAGCCAAAGAACAGTGGGTCGCCACTGGCGAATATTATAAATGGCAATTGACAATTGGCAATTGACAATTCTTGATATTTCTCGAAGACTGCGTCCAGCGGTACGGTGATGTCAATCCATTCTGCGTCCTCAGGCAGCAGTGGAGCTACGATTTCGTGGTGCCGTCTTCCACCTGAGAAGATCCGTCCATGACGTATAACATCCAGCACCTCTGGTGAAAACCACGGTGCTGGATGGTCTGTAATACCTATAACGATGAACCTCGCTCGCTCCATAACCAATTCAATTATTGTGTCATCTTCATTACATCATCGAGTGTGAACTTACCTGAGAAGACCATGACCGTTGTTTCGTCATCGCCTTCTACCAACATGATGACAGCCGACTGGTGACTATCCTCATGGTGGAAGATGTTTACCTTATTGTCGTCCTCGTTCATCTGCATCAGTAGCTCATACTTGTCTCTCGCCATCATGTCCTTGACATCGTTGTTCAGCTTTTTCTGTGCAGCATTGTTTTCAGAGGTAATGATTTGAATACCCGTCAGTTTGTTGGCCAATGTCTGCGTGTCGATACCTGGCACAGACGGTGTCGCATTCTTACCTGCCAAGCCGAGCATATACTTTGATATGTACACATAGCTCACATTCTTCATGTTGGCATATTTCTCAAACGCCTTTACTTGCGCATTGGCATTGATACTGCATAGAGCAACCACAACGCAAAGGAGGGTCTTCATGATTATCTGTTTCATACTATTTCAATACTTTAAGTTTCTCGTTAAATGATTGTTTTGTCTTGTCGCTCAGGGCTTTCGCCTTCTCCAGTTGTCCCATACCCTTGTTCAGGTTATAGGCCAGCAGGTTGAGTGCACGGTCAGCTTCCTGTCGAGCCCGCACAGGATCTTGGTAGGTATCCTGTTGAACCAGATTCATGTTCACATTTCTATCTTGATTCAGCAAATGGATTCCCACACCCACGACGAGGACGACGCTGGCGGCAGCAGCTGTATAGCGCAGAACCTTTGGCAGGATCGAGCGACGCTGGGCTTTCTGCTGTTTCTCCTCTTGCTCCCATTCATCAATCTTAGCCGACAGACGCTCTTCCAGTCCATCGGGGATGGGAATTTGTTCTAACGTTTTCAGATTCAGTTCGTCCATGTCTTCGTGATATTTTGGAATTGTTGCTTCAGTTTCTTTTTCGTTCGCATCACGATGATGCGGATATTACCTTGCGAGAGTCCGGTGTTTTGTTCTATCTCCTCATAGGAGCGGTCATCCACCAAATGCATCTGAATGATTCTTGCCTCCCTTTCTGGCAGTTGATGGATGAGTCCCTCCATCTTTTGTGCCTCGTCTCTGGCATCTATCTGATGGTCGAGACTCCCTTCATCGGGTGGCCCGTCTTCATTCTTCAGTTCTGCCGAGGTATCCAGATGTTTCAATCGCCGTTGGTCCACGAACAGACGTCGTATCATTGTCACGAGATAAGCTTCCTTCGTCGCCTCATCGGGCAGGTCGTCACGTTTCTGCCATAGCTTCAGGTATAGGTCCTGAAGCAGGTCTTCGGCATCCTGCGCATTGCCCGTCAGGTGGTAGGCAACCCTGTAGAGCAACTGATGGTGAGGCATGAACCGCTGCTTGAACTCCCGTGCGTCCATTCGTTACTATTGTTCTTGCAGTTTATTCGTTCACTTCGCCATTCTTATTCATGGCTTGTTGCATCATTTTGGCTAAGTCGAACGTTCCGCTGATGACTACCAGATTAGCTTCATCGTCCTCAACTGCCAGGATGACGTTGGTAGAGTACTCACCATTCTTGGAGAGATAGATCTTTACCATCTCGCCATCATCACCTGTTGTATCAACCAGCGGTTCCCACTCCTGCCCTTTCAGCAGATCCAAAGCCGTCTTCTTGAATTTCTTGATACTGCCTTTCTCTTCACACGAAAAAACCTTTACGTCGTCAAGCTGCTGAAGGAATTTGCCTGCATCATCGCCTCCTCCAAGGTTGACAGACTCGCCAATATGCAAGCCTTCACCCAGACTAGCCGCAAGGTTTATCTTTTCCTTGTCAACGTGCGTGTATTCCACGCCCTTAATTTTTGCCAACTTCTCAAAATTAAAGTTCTGAGCATTGACGCTGAGACACGCCAAGAGTAATACGGCACAAACAGCCCACTTCTTCATGGCCTTCATAGAACCATAGTTGTTAGATAAAATTGTCATCACTTTCTATTGTTTAATGTTTAATGTTTATTGTTTCAAAGTGTCATCGATGAACCCTTCTATCTGTACATACGAGTATTCTTTAGAGTTTGTTACAAAGAAGTTGATATTTTTTCTATAAGTCGCGTCCAGGCTTCAGTTGGGCTGCATCATCAAAGGTCAGGATGGCGTTGCAGAGTGTGGCAGCAAGATTGCTACCACCCTTGCGGCCCTCAACAATCATCTTGGGAATCTGCTTCAACGTCTTGACGGCATGTTTACTTTCGCATACATGCACAAAACCGACCGGTGCGGCAATGATTCCCACGGGATGCATCTTGCCTTTACGCACCAAGTCGCAAATCTCGAAGAGCGCTGTTGGCGCATTGCCAACCACATAGAGCGCCTCGGGATATTCCTCCGCTGCCAGTTGCATGCAAGCCTGACTGCGAGTGATGCCTTTCTCTTCGGCCATCTGTTTGGAACGAGGGTCGTTGATGTAACAATGCACCTCAATGCCCAGTCGCTCCAAAGCCCCCTTTCGGATACCGCTGGCAGCCATTGTGACGTCGGTGACAATATGTTTCAGACTGCCGTCAACCACCTTATTATATAATATCTCCGTAGCACGGTCATCCATCCAAAGACACTCTTCCATGCCGAAGTCTACCGTCGTATGAATGGCATGCAGCAAAGGCCATAGACGCCATGTTGGCACGTCAGGATGCTGCATCTCGGAACGTATCGTGCGGAAGCTTTCCATCATGATAGACTGGCCAGGCTTAACGTTCTCCTGCTTCTCCTCACGATAGTAGCCACGAGGTGTGATGAACTTTCCGTTTGCAATATACGACTGCGAATTGCCGATGATGACAACCGTGAACATATCGACATCCTCTGGATTGAAGGTGCCAAGGGTGGTGACAACGACAGTCTGCTCGTCGCGTCCTGCCTGACGCACATAACCCACAGGCGTATCGGCGCTACGACCGTTGTCCAGGAACACTTCCACCAGACGATACAGTTGCCAGTAGCGTCCATGCGACTTTGGGTTATATACGGCTGTGACGAAGTCGCCCACAGCAGCAGCTTGGATACGGCGCTCAATCACCTCCCAGGGGGTCATCAGGTCGCTCAGCGATATGAGGCACACATCGTGACCAATGGGTGCGCCCAGCAGAGACGCCGCCTTCTGGAAAGCGGAGATGCCTGGCAGCACCTCTATTTCGATGTCAGCGGGAGAACCGCTGGCCACTCTCTCTTGCTGCATCTCGTAGATGAGCGGTCCCATACCATAGATACCTGCATCACCGCTGGAGATAACCACAACCGTCAGTCCCTGCTCAGCCAGCAGGAAGGCCTGCTCGGCCCTTTCGCGTTCCTTCTTCATGCCTGTATCGATGCATTGGCATCCCTCACGCACATAGGGTTCGATAAACTGAAAATAGTATTTATAACCCACAACGGCATCGGCTCTGCCTACTGCTTCGAGTACGGCAGGAGTCATATCCTCACGACTGCCTGGTCCTATGCCGGCTACGATAATCTTTCCCATAGTGGCTACAAAGGTACGAAGAAGAAAGCAAAAAAACAAATAATCTTTGGTTTTTTCCGCGAAATGATGTACCTTTGCACACACCAATATCATCAGATGGCTACTGACATACTATCACAGGACATCCAGTTTCTGACGGGCGTAGGCCCTCAGCGACAGAAGATGCTGAACACAGAGCTCGGCATCAGTACCTTTGGCGACCTGCTGGAATACTATCCCTACAAGTATGTGGACCGCTCGAAAATCTATTCCATTCACGAGCTGACAGGCGACATGCCCTTCGTTCAGGTCATTGGTCGCATTCTCAGCTTCGAGACCTTCGACATGGGACCACGCAAGGAGCGTGTGGTAGCCCATTTCAGTGATGGAACGGGCGTGATGGACCTGGTGTGGTTCAAATATGGAAAGACGGCCAAGACAAAGTACAAGATAGGTACTGAGTATATGGTCTTTGGCAAACCCACCGTCTTCAACAACCGCATCCAGATAGCCCATCCCGATATGGAGAATGTCGAGATGAGGGCCGAGACCTTAGAGATGCGCATGCAGCCCTACTACAACACGACGGACAAAATGAAGAAGATGGGGCTCAACTCCAGGGCTATGGAAAAGCTGACCAAGACGCTCATAGACAAGCTGAAAGAGCCGTTGCCAGAGACCATTCCCGACTTCCTCACCACCCCACTCCATCTGATATCGCGCGACGAGGCCCTGCGCACCATCCACTATCCGCAGGATGCCAAGATGCTTGAGCGTGCCCGTCTGCGAATGAAGTTCGAGGAGTTGTTCTTCGTGCAACTCAACATCCTGCGCTATGCCAGTGACCAGCGTCGCAAATACAGGGGTTTCGTGTTCAACCGCATAGGACCCGTCTTCAACGATTTCTATCAGAGGAACCTACCCTTCCCCCTCACAGGAGCACAAAAGCGGGTGATGCACGAGATTAGGAACGATATGGCCAGCGGACGCCAGATGAACCGTCTGCTGCAGGGCGATGTGGGTAGCGGAAAGACCCTCGTGGCCCTCATGTCGATGCTCATAGCCATTGACAACGGCTATCAGGCCTGCATCATGGCACCCACGGAGATTCTTGCAGAACAGCATCTGCAGACCATCCAGGCATTTATGAAAGGTATGCCTGTGCGCATAGAGCTGCTGACAGGCATCGTCAAGGGCAAACGTCGTCAGCAGGTACTCGACGGTCTGCTCTCTGGCGAGGTACATATCCTCGTAGGCACCCACGCCGTCATCGAAGACACCGTTCAGTTCCAACGACTGGGTATGGTGGTTGTCGACGAACAGCATCGCTTTGGTGTAGCACAACGCGCCAAACTGTGGAACAAAAGCGAAGGCAACACATTGCCCCACGTCCTCGTGATGACAGCCACACCCATCCCTCGCACCCTGGCGATGACCCTCTATGGCGACCTCGACGTCAGCGTCATCGACGAACTGCCGCCAGGACGCAAGCCCATACAGACTACCCACGTCTTCGACAGTCGCACTACCTCGCTCTACGACGGCATCCGCAAGCAGATCAATCAGGGGCGTCAGATCTATATCGTCTTTCCCCTCATCGAGGAAAGCGAGAAGATCGACCTGAAAAACCTGGAGCAAGGCTTCGAGGCTTTGTGTCAGGCCTTCCCAGAGTTCCGTCTGAGTAAGGTTCACGGCAAGATGAAACCCAAGGACAAGGAAGAGGAGATGCAGCGTTTCGTATCAGGTCAGACCCAGATACTCGTAGCCACAACCGTCATCGAGGTGGGCGTCAACGTGCCCAACGCCTCTGTGATGGTCATCTTCGACGCCCAGCGCTTCGGACTGAGCCAGCTGCACCAGCTCAGAGGACGCGTAGGACGAGGTGCCGACCAGTCGTTCTGCATCCTCGTCACACCCTACAAACTGAGCGAGGACACCCGCAAGCGCATCGATATCATGTGCGACACCAACGACGGCTTCCGCATAGCCGAGGCCGACCTGAAGCTGCGAGGTCCTGGCGACCTGGAGGGCACCCAACAGAGCGGTATGGCCTTCGACCTGAAGATTGCCGATATTGCACGCGACGGACAGATTGTGCAGATGGCGCGCGATGAAGCTCAGAAGATCATCGACGACGACCCCACCTGTCAGTCGCCTCGCTACCAGATGCTGTGGAACAGACTGCGCCAGTTGCGCAAAACCAACATCAACTGGGCAGCCATCTCCTAAGCGTGTTTTTGCGTTATGAAACGTATTTAACAATTACTTAAAAAACGTCAACTTATCATAACATCCCACCCTAATCCATTCATTTTCAACATTTTTTTCGTACCTTTGCACCCACAATGATGAGAAAAGCAATTGGTTATTGTCTGGTCTTTCTTCTCTTGTCGTCATATGGCGCCATCGCCATCAAAGGACAAGAGAGCCTGTCAACGCCTCCACAACAGGTGCTGACAGATACCGTCGTAACCGATTGGGAGGACTACGAGGAAGAGATTGACAACTACGACTTCCTCTATACTGGTGGTGAGACCTACAACTACGACGTCATCCTGATGGACAACCTCCTCGACGAGGCCGTCTCGCACATCGGCACCCCCTATCGCTATGGCAGCAAGGGTCCCAAGACCTTCGACTGTTCAGGTTTCACAAGCTATGTGTTCAACCAGCAGCACAACCAGTTTATTGGTGCTTCCTCGCGCGACCAGTATGCCAAGAACATCCCTGTCAAGCGCGAAGACCTGCAGCGTGGCGACCTCGTATTCTTCACCAGTCCACGCAGTTCTCGTGGTGTGGGTCACGTAGGTATTGTCATCGACGTAGATTCTGTCAACCAGACCTTTACTTTCATTCACGCCAGCACCAAGGAAGGCGTAAAGATCAGCAAATCGACTGACGGTTACTACACACGTCGCTACGTTGGAGCGCGTCGAGTGCAATACTAAAAACGACCAATGTGCCTAAAAATGAGACACATATAGAGTGTAATGGTAACATTAAATTACGTTAAATAGTTTTAACTCCCCCTTACTTTTTCCCCTTCTCTCAACAATATTTTGTATCTTTGCAGCGTTTTTTGGATTACTATACCTATCAAACAATAGTGTAATGTTGAGAAAGATAAAGAAAATCGCTTTGATGGCATTGGCATCGCTTGCAGTCATTCCTGCTGCAGGACAGGACCTGTTGGCCAATCAAGCACCCATTGATCGCAAGATGAAAGCTGTGGATTCCATCCAGCTTCAGAAGCTGTTGGAATCAGAAGAAATAGAAAACCCTGCTGCCAGCCTCTATCAGGATTGGAATAATGTCTATGCACATCAGGCAACCGCATTGCCCGACTCTTTCCTCATCAACCTGCGTGGCTTCTGCATGCCTACCGACAGTCGTGTCATCACCTCTAATTTTGGTGCCCGTTGGGGTCGCCAGCACAAGGGTCTTGACATCAAGGTCTATATTGGCGACACCATCCGCGCTGCCTTCACAGGTAAGGTGCGTATCGTCCGCTACGAGGCAAAAGGCTATGGTAAGTATGTGGTCATTCGCCACAACAACGGACTGGAGACCATCTATGGTCACATGTCAAAGCAGTTGGTCAGCGAGAACCAGGAGGTGAAGGCAGGCGATCCTATCGGTCTGGGTGGTAACACAGGTCGCAGCACAGGTTCACACCTGCACTTCGAGACCCGTCTGTGTGGCATTGCCCTGAACCCTGCCCTGATGTTCGACTTCCGCAACCAGGATGTGGTGGGCGACAGCTACATGTTCCGCAAGAGCACCTATACACAGGAGTCGGCACAGGCTACCAGTCTTCGCGGCGTTCCTGGCAGCAAGCCCTCCGTGGACCGTCTGGACGGCGTTGCTTCCAACAACAAGTCAGCTGCCAAGAAGAGTGCCAGCCGTTACCACAAGGTGGTTAAGGGCGAGACACTTTCTACCATCGCACGCAAGCACGGCACAAGCGTCAAGGCGCTGTGTCGTACCAACGGCATCAAGACGAACGCCAAGTTGCGCGTTGGTCAGATTCTGAAATACTGATAAGTCGCTGCCGTGCAGAACATGCCGTTGGCACCGTTCGCCCTCAGTCTCGTACTGGGAATCATCGCAGGCAGCCTCATCACCATACAGCAACCACTACTACTCGTCATCCTGACGGCAGTAGTGGTTGTTGCTTTATGCTGTTACCGTCTGCCCAGGGTGCAGACAACGCTTCTTTATGTCTGTTTCCTGGTGCTGGGTGCATTCATCGCGCCTGATCCTGACACAACAGCTCCCGCTTCATCCTTTGAAAGCATCATCATCTCAGAACCTTCGGAAAAGCCCAAGACCATAGCTGTCGATGTGCTGACACCACAAGACGGCAAGGAACGGCGACTCTACATCTGGAAGGATGAGCGCAGCAGACAACTGCAGATAGGCGATGCCATCCTTGTCAGTCAGACACGTGAAACGTTTGTAGGACCACGCGCCTGGCAAAAAGGCAACAAAGACGCCATCCAGCTGTCAGCCTTCCAACGGCTGAAGATACGAGCCCTGCATTGGCGTCATCAGCTGTTGAACAAGTATCGCCAAGGTGCCTCCCAGCAGGATGACGCCTATGGCATCCTGGCTGCTATGACCCTGGGCGACAAGTCGGCACTGTCGAAAGAACAACGCGACACGTTCAACGAGACAGGCGCCTCCCACGTCCTGGCGCTTAGCGGACTCCACCTGAGCATTATCTACATGCTGTTGACACGCTTGACGACAGGCCGACGATACCGCTGGCTGAAGCAGTCCATTCTGATACTCAGCATCTGGGCCTTCGCCTTTCTCACAGGTCTGTCAACAAGTATGGTGCGCGCTGCTATCATGCTCAGCATCTTCTCGCTGTTTGCTGCTGGCGGACGACAACGGGCTTCGCTCAACCTGCTGGCCCTGACGCTGATCATCATGCTGCTGTACGACAGCAGCCAACTGTATGATGTGGGCTTCCAGCTCTCGTTCTCTGCCATCTTTGCCATCCTCATCATCACACCGATCTTTGAACGTTTCGTGTCGAAGAAATACCTGATGGAACACCCCCTGCAGCGATGGCTATGGGGCCTGCTAACGGTGTCGCTGGCAGCACAGATTGGCGTAGCACCCCTGATAGCCCACTATTTCGGACACTTCTCCACCTATTTCCTGCTCACCAACCTGTTCGTGCTACCCATCACCACCGTCATCCTCTATGGTGCTCTGGCATTCCTGCTCACCTCCTGGATCTTCATCGGCAAGGCCTTACTGTGGTTGGTTTCCATCCTCGGACAGGGACTTACGCTGATAGCAGGACTGCCCTGTGCCAGTATCGACGGTCTGCACCCTTCCGTCATGCAGACCTGTATGGTGTATCTCGTTATCGTCTGCATCCTCATCGCGATACTCACCATCCTTCCTCCAAAGAATACGAAACGAAAATTTGCATAGTTCAAGGAAAATGCCTACCTTTGCAAACCAATCCTAATCATTAGAAAAATCTATCATTATGGCAAAAGTATATGTTTTCTTAGCTGACGGCTTCGAGGATGTCGAGGCCCTGATACCCGTTGACGTGTTACGTCGCGGAGGTGTGGAAGTGATCACAGTGAGCACGGTTGACGACTTACAGATTGTCACCTCTGCACATGGTGTACAGATGGTTGCCGACGCGATGTTCGACGACTGCGACTTCGCCGATGCCGACCTGCTGATGTTACCTGGCGGCATGCCTGGTGCCAGCAACCTGTTTGCTCACAAGGGCGTGTGCGAGGCCGTCGTTCGTCAGTACGAGGCTGGCAAGCGGGTGTCTGCCATCTGCGCTGCTCCTGCCGTCGTTCTGGCCCAGCTGGGCGTGCTCGATGGTCATCGTGCCACGTGCTATCCTGGTTTCGAACAGATGCTGACGAAGGCTGACTATACAGGCGAGCTCGTTACCGTTGACGGACTCATCACCACTGCCGAGGGGCCTGCTGCCGCCTTCCCCTATGCCTACGAGCTGCTGGGACAGCTGACAGACCGCGACACAGCCCGTCAGATTGCTGTCGGCATGCGCTTCGCTCACCTGATGGAGAAGTAATCCGTGCGCTGGCATATGGAAAACATCATGACCCAGGAGCAATGCACGTTGCTCCACACACTACTCTCCAACAGCAAGGACATCGTTCTGACATGCCATCTCAACGCTGATGGCGATGCCATCGGATCGTGTCTGGCAATGGCTGAGGTCATACGCACCCACTACGGCAAGGAACCTCAGATCATCGTGCCCGACCAGTATCCCGACTTCCTGCAATGGCTGCCAAAGACGGAGCAGATCATCCGTTACGACAAGTATCGCGAGGGATGCAACTGGACACTCCAGCATTGCGACCTCATCTTCTGTCTCGACTTCAACGCTACCAGCAGGGTCGATGCGATGGAAGAGGCCCTTTGCAACTCGCCTGCCAAGAAGGTGCTGATAGACCACCACCTGAACCCCAGCATCGACACCGTTCTCACCGTCTCTCGTCCAGAGGCCAGCAGCACCTGCGAACTGGTGTTCCGCATCGTCTGGCAGATGGGATGGTTCGAGGCGCTGTCAAAGAACTTCGCCACGCCCGTCTATTGCGGTATGATGACCGATACAGGTGCCTTCACCTACAATTCCGACAGCTGCGATGTGTACTTCATCATCTCGCAACTGCTCACCAAGCATATCAACAAGGACAAGATCTACCGCAACGTCTTCCACACGTTCTCTGAGAACCGCTTGCGACTGCAGGGCTATGTGCTCTACCAGAAGCTGGTGACCGACCCAGAGCGTCACGCCTCCTACTTCACCCTCTCGCGTGCCGACCTGAAACAGTTCCACTTCATCAAGGGCGACGCAGAAGGCCTGGTCAACCTGCCGTTGCAGATCAAAGGTCACAAGCTGAGCATCTCCTTGCGCGAAGATACTGAGAAAGACAACCTCGTATGGGTGTCGCTACGCTCTGTCGATGATTTCCCATGCAACGAGATGGCGGCTCAGTTCTTCAACGGCGGAGGCCATCTGAACGCCTCTGGCGGTCGTCTCAACTGTTCACTGGACGAGGCTGTCAGAATCGCCCAACAGGCCATCTTGGCCTTTGAGTCGAAACTGAAAGGTTAAAAAGACAAGAAAAATAGGCTCAGAAAGTAAAAAACTCAAATCCCAAACCCAAATCTCAATAAATAGTTGTACCTTTGCAGCCGTATTTTTAAGAAATGAGTATGAGAAAAGTCATTATTGCCTTCATGTCGGTGATATGTCTGGCTTCTATGATTGCCTGCAACGACTACGAGACCTATGGTGATAAAAAGGAGAAAGAGCGCAAAGCCATCCGCAAGTTTATTGCCGACTCCAGTATCGTGGTTATCAGCGAGAGCCAGTTTCATGCCAACAACGACGTGACCGACCTGGAGAAGAACGAATTCGTTTACTTAGACAATCAGGGCGTTTACATGCAGATTGTACGCAAAGGCAACGGCAGACCCCTGCAAGATGGCGAGAACTGCGACCTGCTGGTGCGATTCCTGGAGTTGTGCCTGCTCGACACCGTCGCCCTCTACAACGACACCTATGCCTACGATCCCGATGTGATGAACGTCCGCCGTACGGGTAGCACCTATACTGGCTCTTTCGTCAGCGGTACGATGTACAGCGCCTACAGCGCCACCGTCCCCAACGGCTGGTTAGCCTGCCTGCCCTATCTGAACCTACAGCGCGTTGACGACGGTAACCTGTCGAAGGTGCGCCTCATCGTTCCCCACTCTCAGGGTCACATTACGGCATCCAACTACGTATATCCCTATTATTATGAACTAACGTTCCAACGTAAAACAGAAATATATGACGCTGATTAAATCTATCTCAGGTATCCGCGGCACCATTGGCGGACACACGGGCGACACGCTCAACCCCCTGGACATCGTAAAGTTCACCACGGCATACGCCACTTTTATTAAAGGTAAGAAGATTGTCGTTGGTCGCGACGGACGCATCTCTGGTCCAATGGTGCGCGACGTAGTCTGCGGCACCCTTGTAGGCATGGGCTACGAGGTCATCGACATCGGTCTGGCCACTACCCCTACCACCGAACTGGCTGTTCGCTGGCACAAGGCTGATGGTGGTATCATCATCACAGCCTCGCACAATCCCACACAGTGGAACGCCCTGAAGCTGCTCAACAGCGAGGGTGAGTTCCTGACTGCTGCCGACGGTGCTGAGGTGCTGGCTATTGCCGAGAAGGAAGACTTCGACTACGCACCCGTGGAGAAGCTGGGTCGCGTCATCAAGGACGACACCATGAACCAGCAGCACATCCAGTCGGTACTCGACCTCCGTCTGGTGGACGTCGAGGCTATCAAGGCTCGTCAATTCCGCGTCTGTGCCGATACCATCAACTCTGTGGGTGGCATCATCCTGCCCGACCTGTTCAAGGCCCTGGGTGTCGATTTCGAGATTCTGAACAGCGAGTGCACAGGTCAGTTTGCTCATAACCCCGAGCCTCTGGAGAAGAACCTGCAGGGCATCATGGATAAGATGCGTCATGGCGGTTTCGACCTCGGTATCGTGGTTGACCCCGATGTGGACCGTCTGGCCTTCATCTGCGAGGACGGCAAGATGTTTGGCGAGGAATACACGCTCGTCTCCGTCGCTGACTATGTGCTCGAGAACTCTCAACTCTCAACTCTCAACTCTCAACTCTCAACTGTCTCCAACCTCTCTTCTACCCGCGCCCTGCGCGACGTCACTGAGAAGCATGGTGGCAAGTACACCGCTGCTGCCGTTGGCGAGGTCAACGTCACCACGAAGATGAAGGAGGTAGGTGCCGTGATTGGTGGCGAAGGCAATGGTGGTGTCATCTATCCTGAGAGCCACTACGGACGCGATGCCCTCGTAGGTATCGGCCTGTTCCTCAGCAGTCTGGCACAGAAAGGTCTCAAGGCCAGCGAACTGCGTAAGACCTTCCCTGACTATCAGATAGCCAAGAACCGCATCGACCTCACCCCTGAGACCGATGTCGATGCTATCCTCGTGAAGGTGAAGGAGATGTTTGCTGCCGATCCTGAGGCTGCCGTCAACGATATCGACGGTGTGAAGATCGACTTCCCCACCAAGTGGGTACACCTGCGCAAGTCCAACACCGAACCCATCATCCGCGTCTATAGCGAGGCACAGACGATGGACGAGGCCGACGCACTGGGCAAACAGCTCATGCAGGTGGTCTATGACATGCAATAACAACCATCATCCCCTCCCGCCACTTTGGTCTGGGAGGGGTTTTTCAAAAACTAAATCATAGATGAAATCCTTACATTCAAGACTATTGACAACAGCCACCATCGTGGCGTTGTTTGGCAGTACCGTTGCCTGGGGACAGACGCAGTCTGAGAACACTACCGACTGGCTCAAGGATGTGACCAGCCGTGTCCAGTTGCATGGTTATGCCCAGGGTGGTTTCAACTACACACATCAGAACGGTGAGGACAAAGCCACTTTCGACCTGAAGCGCATCCTCTTCTGGGCCAATGCACAGGTCACCGACCGCTGGTCGTTCCTCTTCATGCACGATTTCTCCAGCGTGGTTCAGGAGTTCTACACCGACTACCGCCTCACGAAGAACAAGGCCTTGACCGTCCGTCTGGGACAGTTCAAGAACGGCCTGTCCTACGAGAACCCCCTCTCCCCCACCTCTATGGAGGCCATCGATGTCTATTCCGAGGCTGTCACCTTCCTGACAGGTTGCGGCAGCGACCCCCTGTTGGGTGTCCAGTATGGTCGTGACCTGGGTCTGTCTCTCTATGGTCAGACCAACGACGGTCGCCTGCACTATGAGCTGCAGGTGATGAACGGTCAGGGCATCAACAAGAAAGACGGCAACAAGGAGAAAGACTTCATCGGCCGTCTGGAGTACAGTCCCGTGAAGGGTCTCAACCTCGTGGCAACAGGTCAGCTGGGACGCGGTCATGCCGTCAAGCAGTCGCTCTACAATCCCGATATTGCCGTTGGCGACAACTACAAGCGCAACCGTTGGACGGTGGGCTTCGACTACAAGTCGCCCCAGTTGAACGTACACGGTGAATACCTGGAGGGTAAGGACAAGAACGCCGTCAGCCGTGGTGCGTATATCACAGGCAACGTCCCCTTGGGAAAGGGTGTCGATCTGGTGGGATCGTACGATTTCTTCAATTTCAACACCTCGCTGGGCATGGACCAGCACAAGGTGATTGCCGGTCTTCAGTACTGGTTCTACAAGAAGTGCCGTTTCCAATTGCAGTATGTCTATAAGAGTGCCTATGTGCAGAACGAGCAGTTCCATCATGGAGCCAACCACGCTATCATGGCACAGATGCAGATACGACTGGACTACGCTCCCAAGAAGTAACAAATCGTCAAATAGTAAATAGTCTAATAGTCAAATAAAAAGATGGTTTTCAAGATTCTACTTACAATCGTATTCTTTGCCGTCATGCTGGGCGTGGGCATCTACTCGCGCAAACAGGCCAGCAGCGTCGATGGCTTTGTGTTGGGTGGACGTTCCGTAGGTCCTTGGCTCACCGCCTTTGCCTTCGGCACCTCCTATTTCTCGGCTGTGGTCTTCGTGGGCTACGCTGGTCAGTTTGGTTGGAAATACGGTCTCTCCTCTGCCTGGATAGGCATCGGCAACGCCATCATCGGCTCGTTGCTGGCGTGGCTCATCCTGGGTCGTCGCACGAAGCTGATGACACAGCACATCGAGAGTCGCACCATGCCCGACTTCTTCGGCACCCGTTATGGTGACCAGGGTCTGCGTGTGGTGGCCTCTGTCATCGCCTTCGTGTTCCTCATCCCCTATACGGCAGGTGTCTATAGCGGCATCTCACGACTCTTCGAGATGGGCTTCGACATCCCCTACGAGTATTGCGTCATCATCATGTCCATCCTCACAGCCGTCTATGTGATCATTGGCGGCTACAAGGCAACAGCCATGAACGACTTCATCCAGGGCATCATCATGCTCTTCGGCATCATGGCAGTCATCTTCGCCGTACTGAACGCACAGGGCGGACTGTCGGCTGCTGTCGATAAGCTGGCAGCATTGCCCTCTGATGCCGACCCAACGGTCAACGGCGGCTTTGCCTCGTGGTTCGGTCCTGATCCCTGGGGACTGCTGGGCGTGGTCGTTCTCACCTCGCTGGGAACGATGGGACTGCCCCAGATGGTGGGTAAGTTCTATTCCATCACCGACGAGAGCGCCATCAAGCGCGGCACCGTCATCTCCACCATCTTCGCCTTCATCGTGGCTGGCGGCTGCTACTTCCTCGGCGGTTTCGGACGTCTCTACGACCCCGTCATCAACGAGGCTACAGGTAAGATTGCCTTCGACTCCATCGTTCCTGCCATGCTCGTCACCCTGCCCGACGTGCTCATCGCCCTTGTGGTGCTGCTGGTGCTCAGTGCCTCCATGTCAACACTGGCCTCGCTGGTGCTGACATCCTCTTCTACGATGACCCTCGACCTCATCTATCGCGACAAGAAATCATTGCCTGGCGAGGTTGAGGAAGGTACCATCGACGACATCGTGGCCGAGAAGATTGAACAGCGCAAGGTCATCGTGATGCGTGTGCTCATCATGTTCTTCATCGCCATCTCACTGCTCATCGCCCTCAATCCCCCGACGTTCATCGCCCAGCTCATGGGTATCTCGTGGGGTGCTCTGGCAGGCGCCTTCCTGGCTCCCTTCATGTTGGGCCTCTACTGGCGCGGCGTCACCAAGGCAGCTGTCTGGGCCTGCTTCATCTGGGGTGTGGGCCTCACCGTCATCAACATGCTGCTGGGCAACCCCATCAACCCCATCAACTGCGGTGCCATCGCGATGGTGGGCGGTTTCCCCATCGTGTGGATCGTCAGTCTGCTGACACCCAAGCTACCGCGTCAACAGACCGACTATATGTTCGATTGCTTTAAGAAGAAATAAGCAAGAGGGTGTGTCAAATAGGCACACCCTGTTCTTTGCTATTGACTTTTGGCTAAAGGCTAAGCCATCAGATACTCAATCACCTTCTCGCGAGGATTGAAGGGACGGAGGTCGTCGAGACCCATCGACGTGATGGCAGCCTGCAGGATGGTGTCTTCAGAGACGCTCAGAGAGCGGTGCTGCTGCTCCAGGAAATACCTGCCGGCATCGATGAGCACTCGCTTGGGCACCAGACCGATGATCTCGGTACCCGTGACGCGCACACCTCGGTTCTGGGCACAGCGGCACACCTCCTCATAAGCCTTGTGGAGGGGTGCTACGTTGATGTCGGTGATATTCATCGACACCTGCGCAATGCCATACTCATCGATGAACCAGCCAATGGCCTTGGTACCCTTCAGCGTGCCTGGCTGGTGCACCTTGGGTCGGCCTATCTCGCGCACATCGCGGGCTATCTCCTGGGCCACGCTGACAGAGGTGGTGTTCAAGTTCCAGTTCACGGCTATCAGATAGTTGCGGGCACCCACCACGCTGCACCCCGTCCGCTCGGCACGACTCAGGTCCGACGGCATGAAGTCGGGCTGCAGACTGGGATTGGTGAGCTTCTCATGCAACGCCTCGTATTCGCCTGCACGACAGACGGCGAGGTCTCTGTGCTCAGGTTTCAAGGCCGACGCCTCATAGGCATAACAGGGGATGCCTGCCTCACGCGCCATGCGGGCGGCCAGCCCTCTGCCCAGCTGGGCACATTCCTCCAGGGTGATACCGCTGACAGGTATCAGGGGCAACACGTCGGTGGCTCCCTGACGGGGATGGGTACCATGATGCCGGCGCATGTCGATGACCTCGCCCGCTGTCTTGGCACCACGGAAGGCGGCCTCCACCACAGCCTCGGGACTGCCCACGAAGGTGACCACCGTACGGTTGGCGGCCTCACCAGGGTCAACGTTGAGCAACTGAACGCCCTGAACCGACTGGATGGCGTCTGTAATCCGCTTGACAACGGTCATGTCGCGACCCTCGCTATAGTTGGGAACGCACTCTATGATACGTTTTTCTGCTGTCATAAATAGTAGGCTTTGTGCATTTATTTGCATGCAAAGATACAATTAATTTTCTTAAATGACAAATAATTTATGTCTTTTCATGACGCAGTCTCAGAAAAAAGAACTAACTTTGCAAGCAAAATTATACAACCTGTTTTTATGGATACATTGACAACCTATTCAAATGAAGAGACGCCCAACAAGTACCATCAGGTGGTAGAGGTACGCCCGCAGGTGCTGGAGTGCGACGTCGTTCGTTTCCAGAACAACAAAGAGAAGTGGGTGGCACTGGTGGGACTGCTCGATGGCTATCCCTACGAGATCTTCACGGGTCTGCAGGACGACGAGGAAGGCATCATGCTTCCCAAGTCGGTGACCAAGGGCAAGATCATCAAGCAGATCAACCCCGACGGCACCAAGCGCTACGACTTCCAGTTTGTCAACACCCGCGGTTACAAGATCACCGTCGAGGGACTGTCGGAGAAGTTCAACCCCGAGTTCTGGAACTACGCCAAGCTGATCTCGGGTGTGCTGCGCTATGGTATGCCTATCGAGCACGTCATCAAGCTGGTCAGCTCGCTGCAGCTGACGTCAGATAGCATCAACACATGGAAGAACGGTGTGGAGCGCGCCTTGAAGAAGTACGTGCCTGGCAACACCGAGGCTACGGAATCGACTGAAGAATAAACACTCAACAGTGAACACCAAGAGTAGCATCTTCATCAACAACCTGCGGCTGTATGCCTTTCACGGCGTGCTGCCCCAGGAACGTGTGGTGGGAGGTGACTACAGCGTCGATCTTCGCGTACATTATAATATAAGCAGGGCCATCGAGACCGACCGGCTGGAAGATACCATCAGCTATGCCGACCTGTGTGCGCTGATACAGCGCGAGATGGCACAGCCCTCGGCCCTGCTGGAGCATGTGGCAGGCAGTATGGCCCAAGCGATTATCCATGCTTATCCGCAGGTTGAAAAGATTTGGATCAGAATAACGAAACAGAACCCGCCGATGGGTGCCGACTGCGATGGTGCCGGTGTAGAGATAGAAATTGAAAATGAAGCATAAGACCTATAGAGTATTGTCCCTGATGACGGTGAGGGTGCTGCTGGCACTTCTCGCGTGTCACCTGTCACTAACCACACCGCTGTTTGCTGCCGAGAAACACAAATACACGCTCGTCATCGACGCCGGTCATGGTGGCAAGGACCCTGGCGCCAAGGGCAAGTACTCCAACGAGAAGACCATCAACCTCAACGTGGCGCTGGCCTTCGGACGCTACGTCGAGCAGAACTGTCCTGACGTGAAGGTGATCTACACACGAAAGACCGATGTGTTCATCCCCCTGCACCAGCGTGCCGACATTGCCAACAAAAACAAGGCCGACGTGTTTGTATCCATCCACACCAACGCCGTGGCTGGCAAGAGCCGACCCACGGGTCTGGAGACCTACACCATGGGTCTGCGCCGCAGCAACGAGAAGCTCAGCGCCGCCATGCGCGAGAACGAGGTGGTGCTCATCGAGCAGGACTTCCAGCAGCACTATGCCGGCTTCGACCCCCGTCAGCCCGAGAGCTATATCATCTTCGACGTGATGAACGAGGCCAACATGGTGGAGAGCGTCGAGCTGGCACAGCTCATACAGAAAAAGGTGTGCGCTACGGCCAACCGTCCCAACAAGGGCGTGAAGCAGGATGCCTTCCTCGTGCTGCGCGAGACGTCCATGCCTGCCTGTCTCATCGAGCTGGGCTTCATCACCACACCATCCGACGAGGCCTACCTGAACAACAAAACCAATATCGACCTGTTGGGCAAGGGCATCTATCAGGCCTTCGTGGAGTTCAGGAAAGCTCACGACAAGAACATGGCGCCCGTTAAACAGGAAACACCAGCGCCCAAACAGGAAGAGGTGAAGCCCAAACAGGAAGAACCGCAACCGCAAAAGGTGGAGCCACAGCCCAAGCAGGAAGAGGTGAAGCCAGTGGCACAGGTGGAAGTGAAGCAGCCCAAGCAGGAAGAAGCGAAGCCAGTGGAGCCTGCGGCTCCCGTTGCAAGCAACAGCGACGCTATCGTATTCAAGGTGCAGTTCATGAGTCTCAAAAACAAACTGAAGAGCAACGACCCTGCCTTCAAGGGTCTCTCCGACGTGGACTGCTACAAGGACGGCAACCTATGGAAATACACCGTCGGTGCCTCTACCGACTTCGAGGATATGGTCGTGCTGCGCCGTCAGGTGGCCAAACTGTTTCCTGAAGCCTTCATCGTCGCCTTCCGAAATGGCGAGCGCATGAACATCCACGAGGCCCGTCAGGAGTACTATAAGAACAAGAAATAGAGAAGTTATCGAAGTTAGAGAAGTTATCGAAGTTAAAGAAGTTAGAGAAGTTAAAGAAGTTAGAGAAGTTATCGAAGTTAGAGAAGTTATCGAAGTTAAAGAAGTTAAGATGAAGTTTTTCACAAAAGAAGTAAAGATAGCACTCGTTGCCATTGTCGGCATCGTCATCCTGTTTGTCGGCATGCAGTTCCTCAAGGGGCTGTCGCTGTTCTCCAGCAACAACACCTACTACGTCAAGTTCGACAACGTCAGCGGACTCTCCGTGTCCAGCCCCATCTATGCCAACGGCTACAAGGTGGGCGTCGTAGAGCGTATCGACTACGACTACGCCAACCCCAACCAGATTGTAGCAGCCATTGGCCTCGACAAGAAACTCAGTCTGTCTCGTGGCACCAGGGCCGAGATCAGCAGCGACCTGCTGGGCAACGTCAAGCTCGAACTGGTGTTTGGTGACAACCCCTCCGACAAGCTGTCTGTGGGCGACACCATCATGGGAGGCATGCAACAAGGCGTCATGAGTCAGGCAGCGGCCATGGTGCCACAGGTACAACAACTGCTACCCCATCTCGACTCTATTCTCGTGCATGTAGATACGCTGCTCACCGACCCGTCGCTGCAGAACACCCTCCACAACACCGACCAGCTGACGGCCAGTCTCACCGAGACGGCTCGCGACCTGCACCAGCTGACGGCTGCCCTCAACCAGCAACTGCCAGGCATGATGAACAAGGCATCGGGCGTGCTCGACAACACACGCCACCTCACGGCCAAGCTCGACAGCCTCGACATAGAACAGAGCCTACAGCGCGTCAACCAGATACTGGCCAACGTGCAACAGCTCACAGCAACGCTCAACAGCGATCAGGGCACGCTGGGACTGCTCATGCGCAATCCTGAGCTCTACCAGAACCTCAACGCCACCATGCACGACCTCGACGCGCTCCTGACCGATTTCAAGGAGCATCCAAAACGCTACATCAACGTGTCGGTTTTCGGCAAGAAAAGTGACTAATTTCAAATTTGTCTAAATAAAAAATCTTGCAAAGTGCCCATTATTGATAGCATAAGTGTCTGAAATACAAGATAGTTGACGTTTGCAATAGGGCCAATTATTAGAAAAGTCGTGAAACCCTATAAGATGCCCAAATAGAGCAAGTTACACACATTGTAAACACAAAAACCGTTTTCATGCGATTTGCAGGATTCAAAAAAAATTGCGACCTTTGCACTCGTAATTGCTGAAAAGGCAACAACGGTCTATTCAACCAAACAAAAAAGAACAATAACAAACGCCTACATGCAGAAAAGTCATCAGGCGCTTTGGGACAACTGCCTGCATCTCATCCGGCAGAACGTCACAGAGCAGATATACAAAACGTGGTTCGAGCCCATTGTCTTCGAGTCCTACGACGAGCAGGAGAAGACAGTGCTGGTGCAGGTTCCAAGCCCGTACATCTACGAGTACTTGGAGCAGTACTACGTGCGTCTGATGGCGTGGGCACTCACCAATAGCTTCAAGCAAAACGTCAAACTGACCTACCGACTGGTCATCGATAAGGAGAACCAGAAGACACAAGACGTAGAGGGCGACCGTCCCAACGATATAGAGGCACCCCTGCCGCGCACCCGCGGCAACAAGGCACCAACGGTGCTCGACGGTGCACAGCCCCAGGGACTGAACCCCCAGCTCGACCCAAAGAAGACCTTCGACAACTTCATCGAGGGCGACTCCAACAAGCTGCCACGCACCGTGGGCCTGTCGGTAGCCGAGCATCCGGGCAAGTCAACATTCAACCCCCTCTTCATCTTCGGTCCCTCAGGTTGCGGCAAGACCCATCTCATCAACGCCATCGGCGTACACTGTAAGAAGACCTACCCGCAGAAGCGCGTGCTCTACGTGTCGGCCCGCCTGTTCCAGGTGCAGTTCACCGATGCCGTACGACAGAACACCACCAACGACTTCATCAACTTCTACCAGTCGCTCGACGTGCTCATCGTCGACGACATACAGGAGTGGGCCACCTCGCCGAAGACCCTCGACACCTTCTTCCACATCTTCGACCACCTGTTCCGTCTGGGCAAGCAGATCGTCCTCGCCAGCGACCGTCCCCCCGTGGACCTTGCAGGCGTCAAGGACCGACTGCTTACACGCTTCTCCTGCGGACTCATCGCCGAGCTCGAGAAACCCAACACCCAGCTCTGCGTCGATATCCTCAACTCCAAGTGTCATCGTGACGGCCTGAAGATACCTGCCGACGTCATCCAGTTCATCGCCTGCACCGCCAACGGCTCCGTGCGCGACCTCGAGGGAGTGCTCAACTCACTCATGGCCTACTCCATCGTCTATAACTCCAACATCGACCTCCATCTGGCCGAGCGCGTCATCCGGCGTGCCGTCAAGGTTGACAACCACCCGCTCACCATCGACGACATCCTCGAGAAGGTGTGCCAGCACTACGACGTCAACCAGCAGCAGGTCATGGGCAAGAGCCGCAAGCGCGACTTCGTACAGGTGCGTCAGGTGTCCATGTATCTGGCTCAGAAGTACACCAAGATGCCAGCCTCACGCATAGGTCAGCTCATCGGCGGTCGCGACCACAGCACCGTTCTCCACAGCTGCACCACCATCGAGAAGCGCCTCAAGATCGACAAGGCCTTCCGCGAAGAGCTGTCCAGCATCGAAAACTCCTTCAGGCTGAAACAATAGACTTTTCGCTTCGCTCGACACATTCATAAACGAGGGTGTACCATTTTTTGGCACACCCTCGTACTTTTATTCTCTTCTTACATCATCCTTCGTACGTTGAGCGAGTCATTGACCCCACTGTACTGATTGATGTTCTATTGCTTCGTATCACATCTTCTTTCTACCATCAGGCGTCTTACTGTTTC
>CAMVDU010000001.1 GCA_947166345.1 uncultured Prevotellaceae bacterium | reverse complement strand
CGAATTTATTTTGACGAGAGAACGAGAGAACGAATTTATTTTGACGAGAGAACGAGAGAACGAATTTATTTTGACGAGAGAACGAATTTATTTTAATACTTAATACGATAATGATGACGACAAAGGAACTGATAGATGAAATCATTGATTGTGCCTATAAGGTTCGGGAGCAGTTGACTTTCGGCTTTGAAGAAAAGATATACAAGAATGCGATGTATATCGAGATGAAAAAAAGCGGTCTGACCGTAGAGACCGAAAAGCCCATCCATATCTATTATGACAACGTCTGCATTGGCGACTATCGTATTGACATTCTTGTAGAAGGAGAAGTAATCTTGGAGTTAAAGGCTGTCAACAGCTTAGCCCTTGTACATTCGGTTCAGTTAGTCAACTATCTCAACATTACTGGAATAGATAATGGACTCCTCATCAATTTCGGTGCCGAGAAACTCGAAATAGTTCCCAAATCACGCATATACCATAAAATCCAAAAATAAAAACTCGTCTTCTCGTCCATTCGTCAAAAATTTCGTTCTCTCGTCTTCTCGTCAAAAATTTCGTCCATTCGTCTTCTCGTCAAAAATTTCGTCCATTCGTCTTCTCGTCAAAAAACTCGTACATTCGTCAAAAATTTCGTCCATTCGTCTTCTCGTCAAAAATTTCGTCCATTCGTCTTCTCGTCAAAAAACTCGTACATTCGTCTTCTCGTCAAAAAACTCGTCCATTCGTCAAATATGAGCACAGCAATATACACACTAACATCGGAACTTCACGATGAACAGGCCGTGAGCCAGGTGACCCAGTCGTTTCTGGGCAGTTTGAACATACAGTATGAGATGAAGGGCAACGACTATGCCGACTACGGCAGTCATACCCTCGACCTCATCTACGTCAGGACAGGAGGCACAGAAGGTATCTTCCGCAAGTTGCTGCCCACGCTGCAGACACAGTCCGGACGTCCGTTCTACCTGCTGACATCAGGCAAGAGCAACTCGCTGGCAGCATCGATGGAGATTCTGTCGTTTCTCAGGCAACAGAAACTGAGGGGAGAGATCATTCATGGTAGTGCCGACTACATTGCCAGACGCATCAGTCTGTTAGAGAAGGCAGGCGAGGCCCTACAGTGGCTGAAAGGCTGTCGGCTGGGCATCATCGGCGAGCCCTCAGACTGGCTGATATCAAGTTCTGCAGACAAGCAACAGGTCAACCAGAGCACAGGCATCCAGCTCATAGACATCCCCATGCAGGAGCTGCTGGACGAACTGAAGACAACACCCCTGAGAACCGTTGAGGAGAAGGCTCCCAGCGAAGCCATCAGACAAGCCCTGCCTGGTGCCAACCAGATCTACGACGCCCTGAAGGTGCTGGTAGCACGCCATCAGCTGCAAGGACTCACCATCCGCTGCTTCGACCTGCTGACAGCTGTCAGGAACACAGGCTGCATCGCTCTGGCAAAACTGAATGCCCAGGGTATCATCGCAGGCTGTGAGGGTGACGTGCCAGCCATGCTCTCGATGATTATTGCTCAGGCGCTGACAGGTGTCACAGGCTTCCAGGCCAATCCTGCCAGCATCAACCCTGAAACAGGCGAGATGCTGTTTGCCCACTGCACCATACCCCTGAACATGGTGGAACGCTACGAGTTGGACACACACTTCGAGTCGGGCATCGGCGTGGGCATCAGAGGTTACATGAAAGAGGGACCTGTCACCATCTTCAAGGTGGCTGGCGACCTGTCGCGCTACTTCGTGGCTGAGGGGACACTCATCAGAAACCAGGCGAAGGCCGACCTCTGCAGAACCCAACAGGTCATACAGCTGACGGACCATCGCCTGGCCTCGTATTTCCTGACCGAGCCTATCGGCAATCATCACATCATCTTGCCAGGCCACTGTCAGGAGCTCATCGATATTATCTTACAACAACTCTTGTCTTAACGCCATTCTTCACGATATAGAAGCCTTTCTGAGGCTGTGAGGAGAGACGCGTGCCATTCAGGGTGTAGTACTGAGTGGCAATGGGCTCGTTGTTCTCAACGACAGCCGAGATGCCGCTGGTGTTGTCCAGCTTCCCTAAGCTCAGCAGTTTGACTGCCGAGGCACGAAACTCCTGGGTGGTACTGCCACTGGCAAGATCGGCCTGAAAGCCCAACACGACAGTCTGCTCCTGTTCGAGCGTGAAGTTGACACCATGAAAGGTGGCATTATCCTTGCCTGCTGCTGATATATCATCGCATGCCAGCGCCTGGGTAGGGATGGCTGACGTGCTCAGCAGTTCGTTGGATGCAAAGAGATAGGCTTTGTTCAACTGGTAGTTAGCCTCGTAGGTAGCACCAAAGAAGTACTCGCCGGCAGGCAGGGTGACGGTCTGGTAGATACGTGCATTAGCCAGGTTGCCCTGCTGATTGCTGGAACGGTCGTTCCACACGCCCAGCATCAGACAATCGTAGCCAGGATACTTGTCGAGACCCTGCTTGGTGCCATCGCCTCCGTTGGGAATCTTGAAGTTGTCCACCGACCAGTATTTGGGTGCAGCAAAGCGTGTGGTGACACTCTTATCAATACGTGTAAAATTCTTGCTCTCGTGCAGGTACTCCTCTGTGATATCGGTAGTCAGACGATCACCATAAGAAAGCAACTTGACAGTCTTGGCACGAAACTCCTGCGTAGCTGAGCCCTCGTTCAGGTTCACCTGAAAGCCCAGGATGACATCCTGTTCCTCAGAGAGGGTGAAAAACAGGCCATAGAACGCATCCGCATTGGTGTCAGGAGCATTATTGATGGCATAGTACGCCAGCGACTTCTCAGGGATATCGGCAGTAGCCATCAGCTCGTTGGCAGCAAAGAGATAGCCCTCACTGTTAAGACTGTAGGTGGTGTTGTAGGCAGCACCAAAATAGTAGCGTCCTGGCTGCAGATGAACGGTACGGTAGATGCGTGCATTCGTGAGGTCACCCGACTGGTTGTTCTGTCTGTCGTTCCAGATGCCCAGCATCAGGCAGTCGTAGCCAGGATACTTGTCGAGGCCCTGCTTGGTACCATCGTTGCCATTGGGAATCTTGAAGTTCTCCACGGTCCAGTTCTTGGGTTCTGCAAAACGTGTGGTGACACTGGTCTTACGTGCAAACGCCGAGGCCTGCACCAGCTGCTCTGTAGTGAGGTCCTCCTCCTCGTTCAACTCGGGCTGACCGCCTGCCACGTAGCCGTTCTGCATCAGATCCACGTAGGCATCATTCAGGGCTGCTACGGTTTCTTTCTCCGTATCTTGATTGCCAACGGCACTCTTCGCTGCTTTCACCTGCTCAGCGAAAGCATCTAGTGAAGAAGTGAGCAGCTTGCCCGTACCGTTACCGGTCATGGGGCGAAGCTGCTCGATTTTCTGTTCATACAGGTTGATCAGCTCATCGAGCGGCAGCTGACCTGTGTCCTCGCCATCGAAGGTGATGACGAAGACAGGCGCAATCTTGTTGACAGGTGTTGCAGGGAGCGTCACCTGCAGACCGTCGAGGGTCTGCTGATAGCTCACAGGACCATAGCCCAGCAGTTTGACGCTCTTCACCTTGCCGCTGTAGTAGGGCGAGGTATAGCTGAGAGAGGTGAAGGTGAACGTCTCTTGAGAGGGCCAGCGCATGATGGTGGCGAAGACGGTGTCGTTACGCTGCACGTAGCGCACATCCTTTGCCGAGTAGTTATTGTTCTCGTTGAAGCCCTGTGCCGACAGGGGGTTGGCAGCCTCAGCCAATGGTCCCTCGCCAAAGGTCTTCCAGGGACGGGTGCCGTAGATGCTGGTGCTGTTCTGGTCCATCCACTCCTTGATGCCAGCCAGCACAGCACGCTCACGATCGTCGATGGTACCGTTGCCCCTCACGGGGATGCTCAGAAGCAGGTTACCGTTCTTCGAGACGATATCGATGAGCATCGACACCACCTGCTCAGCACTCTTATAGCTGGTGCGGTTCACGTTGTAATGCCAGTCACCAATACAGGTACAGGTCTGCCAGTAGTCATCCTGCACACGGTCGGGCACACCACGCTCCACATCCCACAGCAGCGCCTTCTTGTGTTGAGCCTCCAGAATCTTACCCATCACCACGACAGGTGCCGAGCCGTCGGCCTGCTCGTTCTTATTATAATAATGTTTAAGGATGTTCAGACCCACCTGATCGTCGCAGCCATAGAAAGGCAACACGGTGTCGTCGAAATACAGCATCTTGGGATCGTAGTCGTTGATGCACTGCAGCACACGGTTCTGGAACTTCATCTTGTAGGCCTCAGAAGGCAGCGAGGCACCACTGCCCCACCCCCACTGGCTGTGGATGGTACCGCTGTTCTCCCAACCTGTGCTGTGCGTATGGTTCTGGGCATACAACTCCTGGGGGTCGTAACCTTCCCACCACTTGCCTGTGCCGTCGGCCTTGGTCAGGTTGCCGTCATAGTTCTGCGAGGGCTCCAGCCAGGTCCAGGCATGCGAGCCGTGCATCGACACGCCCAGGGGCAGGTCATACTTCTTACAGGCAGCAGCCCACTCGCCTACGATGTCGCGCTTTGGTCCCAGGTTCACCGAGTTCCACTCCTGGTAGGGTGAGTTCCACAGGTCGAAGTTGTCGTGGTGCTGACCCAGCGTAAAGAAGTAACGGGCACCCACGCTCTTGTACAGGGCCACCAGCTCCTCAGGATTCCACTCCTCAGCCTTCCAGTCGCGTATCAGCTCCTTCAGACCATATTCGCTGGGATTGCCGAAATGCTGTACGTGCCAGTTGTACTGACCCGAACCCTGATAGTACATGAAACGGGCATACCAGTCGCCATCCTCAGCCTGACACTGCGGTCCCCAATGGGCCCAGATGCCGAACTTCGCATCCTTGAACCACTCAGGACACTCCCAGGCTGCCAGACTCTCCCACGAGGCGTCGTAGGAACCCTGCTGGACGGTTACGTCGGTCTCGGGCTTCTGTGCCGTTGCCGACAACACGGACACTACTGCTACGATGACAGCTGTCGCGAGTCTCTTCATCATTAATGAATGTGTCATATCGAAAAAACGTTAGTTAGTAATTCTGGGTGCAAAAGTACAAACATTCTTCGTATTCCGTATCAAGAATATCGGTATTTTATAGCACAATATCGACATTTGATGTTTTTGCAAAAAGTATTTGCCATCATCATGCGCCAAGTATCAGAAAAAATGTCTAATTTTGCAGCATCAACAGAAAAAGAACAAATCATGGAGTACAGAGAATTAGGAAAGACAGGTCTGCGCATCTCGAGCCTCAGCTTCGGAGCATCCTCACTGGGTAGCGTGTTTCACGAGACAAAAGAGGCCGAGAGCATCGAGGCTGTGGAAGCAGCCATCGACGGTGGTATCAACTTCATCGACGTGAGTCCCTACTACGGCCACTACAAGGCCGAGACCGTGCTGGGAAAAGCCCTGAGGCGCATCCCCCGCGACAAGTACTACCTGAGTACCAAGGTGGGACGCTACGGCAAGGACGGCGTCAACACATGGGACTATTCGGGCCGTCGTGCTACGGAGAGCGTCTATGAGAGTATGGAACGTCTGGGCGTTGACTACATCGACATCATCAACGTGCACGATATTGAGTTCCAGGCAGCAATGGAAGGCGGCTTGCAGAAGGTGGTTGACGAGACGCTGCCAGCCCTTGTGGAACTGAAGAAGAAAGGCCTCGTGGGACATGTCGGCATCACCGACCTGCAATTGGAGAACCTGCGTTGGGTCATAGAGCATTGCCAACAGCCAATGGTAGAGAGTATACTGAACTTCTGCCACTATAGTCTGAACGATGACAAGCTGACCGATTTTCTGGACTTTTTCGAGCAGCACGGTGTGGGCGTCATCAACGCCTCACCCCTCAGTATGGGACTGCTCTCCATGCGTGGCGTACCTGCATGGCACCCTGCTCCCCAGCCCCTGGTGGATGCCTGTGCCAAGGCCGCCCGCTACTGTGCCGAGAAGGGTTATCCCATCGAGAAGCTCGCCGTACAGTTCAGCGTCAGCAATCCCCGCATCGCCAGCACCCTGTTCTCGTCAGCCAATCCCCAGAACGTGAAAAGGAACATCCAGTGGGTCAACGAAGAGCCCGACTGGGACTTGGTACGCGAAGTACGTGACATTATCGGCAACCAGCAGCGCGTTTCGTGGGCAAACTCCTAACTATGAACTATGAACTATGAACTGTGAACTATGAGCTATGAACTATGAACTGATAGACGCCCATTCGCATTTGTGGCTGAACGTAGATACGGAGGTGGACGGTTCCCCCATCCACGCTCTCAATCCCAACCGCAGTAGGAGTCTCTTCTTTGGTGAAGAGCGTCAGATGTTGCCACCCTTCATGACAGACGGTCAGAACACCGCCGAGGTATTCCTTTCAAATATGGATTACGCGCAGGTGGGAGGCGCCGTTGTCGTACAGGAAGTCATCGACGGCAACCAGAACGACTACCTGCAGCAGGTGCAGCAGCGCTATCCCGACCGTTTCTTCTGCATGGGTATGGCGTGGACTGTTGACGAGGCTGCCGCTGTTCTGGCAGCAGGCTTGAAAGGCATCGCCCTACCCTGCCATCGCTACCACGAGCCGTTGCAGACGCTGATGCCGCTGTTCAAATACATGGAGCAGCACGACATGGTGCTGTCGATGTGTCTGGCTGACGACGAACGGCAGATTAGCCAGATGCGCGAGGTCATTCAGGAGTGTCCCCGCCTGCGTGTTGCCATTGGCCATTTCGGTATGGTCACCACCCCGTCGTTCGAACAGCAGGTGAAGCTGGCCCTCGAGGGCCCCAACGTCATGATCGAGTCGGGTGGCATCACCTGGCTCTACAACGCTGAGTTCTACCCCTACCCTTCTGCCGTCCGCAGCATCCGTGAGGCAGCCGACTGGGTGGGCTGGGACCGTCTGATGTGGGGCTCGGACTATCCGCGCACCATCACAGCCATCACCTACCGCATGTCGTACGACTTCATCACGAAGAGCCAAGAGCTGACTGATGACCAGAAGGCACGCTTCCTGGGCAAGAACGCCCTGCGCTTCTATGGCTTCAAGAACCTGCCCGAGCTACCTTATATAAAGAATATGTCGGAATAAAACAAACGAAGATATGAGTACAGAAGAGAAAAAAGAGAAAGGGAAACTGATTCCAAGGAAATACCTCCTGACGTTTATTCTCGTCACGTCGCTGTTTGCGCTGTGGGGCTTTGCCAACGACTTCACCAATCCTATGGTGGCCGCTTTCCGCACGGTGATGGAACTGAGCAACTTTAAGGCGTCGCTCATTCAGTTCGCCTTCTATGGCGGCTATGCCACGATGGCCATTCCTGCGGCACTCTTCATCCGCAAGTACAGCTATAAGAGCGGCATCCTTATCGGCTTGGCCCTCTATGCCACAGGAGCACTCCTGGCCATGCCTGCAGCCCAGCAGCAGAGCTTCACCTTCTTCTGCTTCGCCTTGTATATCCTCACCTTCGGTCTGGCTTTCCTCGAGACTACAGCCAACCCGTTCATCCTGTCGCTGGGTGCCAAGGAGAACAGCACCCGCCGACTGAACATGGCCCAGGCCTTCAATCCTGTGGGTTCGCTCACGGGAATGGCTGTTGCCTCGCTCATCGTGCTGCCCAACCTGCTCTCTGACGAGCGCGATGCGGCAGGCCAGCTGACCTTTGCCGCCAAGGATGCTGTAGAGAAAGCCGGCATCCGCGTACACGACCTGGAGGCCATCCGCACGCCCTACATCGTTATCGGACTGATCGTTCTCGTCGTGTTTGTCATCTTCCTTTTCAAGAAGATGCCGAAGACAGAAAGCGAGCAACTGAAGTCCCAGGGCATACACCGTCCCATCAAGGAGACGCTGTCCAATCTCTGGCACAACCACAACTACCGTCTCGGCGTTGTGGCGCAGTTCTTCTATGTGGGCGCCCAGATCATGTGCTGGACGTTCATCATCCAGTATGCCGAGCGCCTGGGACTCTCATGGGCAAAGGCCCAGATGTTCAATATCGCGGCAATGTCGCTCAACCTCACAGGCCGTTTCGTGGGCACCTTCATCATGAAGTATGTCAACTCGCGCCTGCTGCTGGCCATCTTTGCCATTGGCGCATCCGTCTGCACGATGGGCGCCGTCTTCATCGACGGCATGTTCGGCCTCTACATGCTGGTACTCATCAGTCTGTTCATGTCCATCATGTTCCCCAGCATCTACGGCATCGCCCTTGAGAACGTGGAGGCATCCGACACCAACCTCGGTGCCGCCTTCCTCGTCATGTCTATCGTGGGAGGAGCCATCCTGCCGCCATTGCAGGGCGCACTCATCGACCAGAAGGTCATCATGGGCATGCCTGCAGTGAACTTCTCGTTCTTCCTGCCCCTGCTCTGTTTCTTCTTTATCTTCTTCTACGGATACAGGACCTACCGCCTGCGTCCACGTCCCCTAAATTCATAAAACGATGAAAGCAATTCAGATTACACACAACCAAGAGTTGAATGTCATTGAAATGGAAAAGCCCCAGGCTCCTGGCCAGGGCGAAGTGATGTTGAAGTTACACTACGTAGGCTTCTGCGGCAGCGACATCAATACGTTTATGGGCCGCAACACGATGGCGCTGAACCCCGTCATTCCAGGTCACGAGGTGGGAGCCACGATCGAGGCCGTGGGCGCAGATGTGCCCGAGGGTCTGAAGCCTGGTATGGTGGTCACGTGCAACCCCTACACCAACTGCGGCAAGTGTGCCGCATGTCGCAACCAGCGCGTCAACGCCTGTCAGCACAACGAGACGCTGGGTGTCCAGCGCAACGGTGCCATGAAGGAATATATCGTGCTGCCCTGGGAGAAGGTCATCCCTGCCGGACTGCTCACGCCCAGGGTCTGTGCCCTGGTGGAGCCAATGAGTGTAGGCTTCCATGCCGTCAGTCGTGCCCAGGTCACCGATGTTGATGTGGTGATGGTTATCGGCTGTGGTATGGTGGGCATGGGAGCCATCGTGCGCTCAGCCATGCGTGGTGCTACCGTTGTGGCTGTCGACATCGACGACGAGAAGCTGGCGCTGGCCAAGAAGATGGGCGCCTCCTATACCATCAACACCCGTACCGAGGATGCTCACCAGCGTCTGCTGGAGATGACCAGCGGCTTTGGTCCCGATGTGGTCATCGAGGCTGTGGGCAGCGTGCCCACCTACCAGATGGCTGTCGACGAGGTGGCCTTCACAGGTCGTGTGGTGTGCATCGGCTATGCCAAGAGCGAGGTATCGTTCCAGACGAAGTACTTCGTACAGAAAGAGCTCGACATCCGCGGCTCGCGCAATGCCCAGCCCTCCGACTTCCGTGCCGTCATCCACTATCTGGAACGTCACGGCGCCGATGGCGACGAAGCCATCAACGCACTCATCACCCGTATCATCAAACCCGAGGAGGCCCTCGACACCATGCACTGGTGGAGCCAGAATCCAGGCAAGGTGTTCAGGATACTGGTTGATTTCGCATCCTAACAACCCACACGTTTATGAGCAAGACCAAACGCTATGTGCAGACCCTCGACCTGCGCGACGACCCTGAGATGATTCGCGAATACAGAAAGTGGCACTCTGAGGAGTACCACTGGAAGGAGATTGTCGATGGCATCCGTGCCGTAGGCATCCTCGAGATGGAGATCTACATCCTAGGCACCCGTCTGGTGATGATTGTCGAGACCCCCGAGGACTTCGACTGGCAGGAAGGCATGCGCCGTCTGGCCCAACAGCCGCGCCAGGCCGAATGGGAGGCGTTTGTCTCTAAGATGCAAGGATGCAGTCCCGATGCCTCTTCTGACGAGAAGTGGCAGATGATGGAACGTATGTTCCACCTCTATCATTAAGTCACATCACGCGCTCCTTGCGATAGAGCACAGGCGACAGCCCCACGTACTTGTGGAACAGGCGGTTGAAGTAGGACGAGTCACGATAGCCTACCTCAACCGCCAGTTGTTTGATAGGCATATTCGTAGTCACCAGCAGCAGCTCGGCCTTCTCCATGCGTCGCGAAATGATGTAGGCCGTGGGCGTCTGTCCCGTAGCCTGACGGAACATGCGGATGAAGTGATCCTTCGACATACAAGCCATCGACGCCAGCTCGTCCAGCGACAGCTCCTCCGAAAGATGATGCCTGATGTGGGTCACCGTCTTCTGTATGCGACTGTCGGCCGTGTCGTGCTTCCTCGTGGCATGCTTGATGAAACGCGACAGCAGCACAAAGAGGATACCCCTCGACTCCACCTTGTCACTATACGGACGGTTCATGTTCTGACGCAGGTTGTTCATCAGCATCTGGTGGTTGTCATAGACATCGGGATTCGACTGCGGCAGCTTCAGGAAAGGGTTGATGTCGCACAGCCGCTGCATCAGCAGGGGGTCGGCCTTATCGGCATCCACCTCAAAGGGAAAGTCCCACTCGTCAAAGAGACTCGAGTTCACGTCAGGCTCGTAGATATGCACGTAATAGTGCGCAAACGGCCCCGTGCAGATGTTGCTATGCGTCGTGAACGGCGGAATCAGGTAGAGCTTCCCTGGCGTCAGCCTGTAGGTACCCGAGGGCAGCACCACCTGCGCCTCGCCCTCAGTCACGTAGTAAAGACGCGCAAACGGACTGTACACATGCTCCCAGTTCCAGTCACCATCATGACTGGCCATACCAACATTCAGCGTTAAGATATTGATGGAGTCCAAGAACGTTGAGGAGTTAGAGAAGTTAGAGGAGTTATCGGAGTTAAGGAGAGCCTCTTGTCGGATTCGAACCAACGACCCCGAGATTACAAATCACGTGCTCTGGCCAACTGAGCTAAAGAGGCGGGTGGGCAGCTACCTGCATCGCGCCGCTACGACCTAATACCCTTGCTGCGTTCCCACCCTGGGGGATTCAAAGGGAGCTGGCCGTACAGGACTGCCCATGTTTTCAAACCTGTTTTCGCAGGGCTTTTCTCCTAAAGCGGGTGCAAAATTACGAATTATTTTTCACACCTCCAAATATTTCTCCCCTTTTTTGCCGTTTTTCAGACATTAATCCTCCGCTTCCGCAGTAAACACTCTGGAAGCGGAGGATTTCACACTAAATGTGCATCATTAGAGAAAAGATACGTTGGCAGTCCAGATCAGCAGGACTAGTAGCCCGCGCACGAAGCCGTCGTAATTGTAGTCAGTATTGCGGTGATGATGGTCACGGCCAGCTCCAGCACCCGCTTCCAAGGGAAAGATTTCATAGTTGTTGAGTTGTTGAGTTTTTTAGTTGATAAGTTGTTGAGTTTTTGAGTTGATAAGTTGATGAGTTTTTGAGTTTAGGAATTTCGGAGTTTAGGAGTTTCGGAGTTTAGAAGTTTAGACGATAGTCTTGCAGGCCTCTGCAGCGGCAGCATTATTCTCGTCTTGGTCAAAAAACTCGTCTTCTCGTTCTCTCGTCAAAATCCTCGTTCTCTCGTCTCACAATGCAAAGGTACAAAATTTTCCTGAAACCACGAAAATACACTTTTTCGCTTCCGAGACGCTGCGTGGGGGGCGCCGAGCGTCTCGGTGCGATGCGCAGTGTTATCTCCCATTGCGCACCGTGACGCACCTTGTTGACCAAAGTGACGCTTGGCGCTGTGTAGCGAGCGTCTCCTTGCTTGATGGGTGCAGGAGTGATGGTAATAATTGTTTACAATAGTCCAAAATGAATAGGACAAAGAAAAGGGTTATCTCTCTAGATTTTCCACATTTCCACATTTCCACATTTCCACATTTATAATTTTTGACTTTCAAACAAAGATATATATATTATATATAATATATATATCTTTGAACTAAAAAATTTAATTCTTCGAATCCAGAAAGTGTTATATGTGGAAATGTGGAAATGTGGAATGTGGAAGAAAATTGTTTACATAATGTCGAAAAAACAGAATTGTTTACAAAGTAAAACAAAGAGAGGGGACTTGATTGTATTTTTATTTGTTTTTCTTAGTTTAGTGTGAAATCCTCCGCTTCCGCAGTAAACACTCTGGAAGCGGAGGATTTTTTGTCGAGGTAATGTTCGAAAAACGGAGAAAAAGATGAGGAAAATTTGGTGGTGTCAACAATAATGCGTATCTTTGTCGGCAAATAAATACTAACCGTTATGAAGAGAAGCATTGTAATGACACTATTGCTGGGACTGACGGCTGTTGCTGCCAACGCCCAGCACAGATTTGGCGTCAGCCCCGAGGTACTCAAACAGTTGAGCGAGCACGGCACCGTCTATGTGAACACCGAGGCTCCTGGCGTGCACAAGGAGTATGACAGCGAGATAGGCGCAACGGTATGGAAAGACGACATGGGCAACTACCTGTGTCGCGACGAGAACATGAAGCCGCTGGAGGACATAGACAAGGACTATATGTTCACAGGCACCAACAACGACCCCGACAACCCCAAGACTTCGTACAACGTACACAAGGAGTGGGACAAGAAGCGCGGCTGCTATGTGTATAAGGACAACATGGGCAACTTCGTAGGACGCGACAAGCCGTCGATGGACAAACAGGAGAAATGGGTCAAGGATAAAGAGAAAAACTGGTTGGAGGAGCTGAAAGTGCCGCAGGGCAAGGGTGCCGACAAGCCTCAGCCCACGAAGAAGTCGTCATCGTACAGCAGCGATGAGTATGACAACAGCGACGGTGGCTATGACCAGGGCTACGAGGAAGAGGAGGAAGACTACTCGGGCGGCGGCATGAGCTATGACGAGTATGTGCGTCGTAGTGCCCACGGCGAAGTGCAGGTGAGCAAGATCGTGATCCGTTCTGACGATGAGCTGCGCCGTGCCGAGGAAGGCATGAAGGAGGTGGAGAACGCCATCAAGGAGATCAAGAAGATTGACCCCAGTGCCAACGTCAACGAGTATATAGACCCGCAGATAGTGAAAAAGGTAGAGAATGCAATCAAGGAGTATAAACGTAAACACGCAAGAGGATGAAAAAGATATGGTATTTTCTGTTGATGGCCTGCTTCATGGTGGGTTGTAACAACAACAATAAGGAGAAAGAGGAAGAGGCTGAAGACGAAGAGCAGGAAGAACAGCAGGACGTGAAGGAGCCCAAGAAGTCGGTAGCCAAGGAGACCACCTGGGACTATCACCTCATCGGCAAGTGGCACTATGCCGAAGTAGAGGGCAGTGAGAACACGAAGTATCCTGAGGGTATCGAGGTGTTTCATGGCGACGGCAGCTACGAGTGCTACACACAGGATGCCAAGGGCAAGAAGGTGCTGATCAACGGCACGTGGAAGCTCGACGACAAGAAGGACTTCGTGGTGTGGGTGACGCAGGAGAGCGTAACCAACGCCAAGGGCAACGTCAGCGACGAGGAGAAGACGGTCAAATATGTGGTCAACGCCCTGGCACCTGAGAACTACCTGACCTACCAGGCCGACAAGACCTACCGCATAGCACAGTGGGCAGGTCAATAACCCCTTTTTACAGCATAAGAGAAAACTACTACACACACAAAATGAAACGCTCAACACTTTTATTGTTCTTTCTGATCGTAATGTCTGCCCTGCAGATACATGCGTACCAGAAGGACTCTATCTTCGTCACCGTAAACGGACAGAAGAGAAACATGATTGTTTTCAGACCCAACCAGCTGCCGGCCAAGTCGCCGCTGATGATCGTGACACACGGCATGAACCAGAGTCCGGAGTACCAGTATGGCTCGGACAAGATCTACGAGATGATAGACACGGCGAAGTTCGTGGTGGCCTACCTGCGCAGCAACGGTAACACGTGGGACACAGGTGGCACGAACGACCAGAACTTCGTAATCAAGACCATCGACGAGATGGCCACACGCCACGACATTGACAAAGACCGCGTCTATTGGTCGGGATTCTCGATGGGTTCGATGCTGATACACCACTGCATAGGCAACATGCAGAACAAGATTGCGGCCTTCGCCCCCACCAGCGGCATACAGTTCTCGGAGGAGCCGTGGAACAACTGCAGCAAGCCCGTGAACCTGCTGGAGTGCATAGCCTATGGTGACGAGACATTCGGCTACGAGGAGTACAAGATTCACGAATACATAGAGAACTACGCCTTGCACGACGAGCACACCAAATACTCGAAGACGGTGGGCTTCAAGCCCTTCAACGGTGCCTGGCAGGACGGCGACATGGAGAAATGGACGGGCGGAGCCAGGGGTGGCGAGGTGTGGCTCTACAGCTACAACAACGGCGGACACTGGCCCACGGACCAGAACCGCCACCTCATCTGGAACTTCTGCAAGCGTTTCTCGCTGAACCAGCCCAAGGCGAAGATCACCCAGCCGGAGGGCGAGACCACCTATCTGTATCTGACTCCCAAGAGTGGCGTCACCTTCCCTGACGTAGAGATAGAGGCTACGGCCACTGCCACCCAAGGCGAGATTGCCAAGGTGGAGATTTACGACGGCAGCACGCTGTTAGCGTCGTTCACGGAAGCCCCCTACTCCACCACGCTGACAGCCCCGAAAGCCGGCAACCACGAGTTGCGCGTGGTGGTGACAGACACCAACGGCAAGACGGGTGAGAGCACCTGCACGGTGAAATGTGTCACCTCGGACAGCGAGTACAGCCTGGCAGGAACCTTCACAACCGAGGGCGTGGTGCCACAGAACTGGTACGTGAGCGACGGCAGGGTGAAACGCGTGGGCGGCGGACTGCCTTTCACCACGGGAAACCGTCTGCTGAGGTTCACCAACGAGCAGCGCAGCTTCGACTACGGACTGCTGGTGAGCAGCTCGGTCAACAAGGAGAATGGTGCCTTTGCAAGGTTTGGCGACAGCAAGGCGCGCTCGCAGATGACCCTGCATGCCGGCCGCTATCAGTTCCAGGCCCGACTGATCAACTGGAACCAGCCCGAGTTCTCGCCCGTGACTGTCACCGTCGAGAAAGCCGATGGCGAGGTGGTGTTCTCAGAGGCTTACACACCCACGAAGAACGTTGGCGGCAACACAGCCAACAAGTTCTCGAGCGGCAGAAGCAAATCGTTCGAGTTTGAGATTCCTGAGACGGGCGACTACGTGCTGAGCATCTATACCAATTCCGCAAAGAATGCCGACTTCATATTGGCTATGCCCACGCTGAAGGTGAAGAGCTTTGCGGAGGAAACTTCTATAAGTGAAAAGGGAATAGTGAATAGTGAAAAATTTGCTACCGCCACAGTTTTCGACCTGCAAGGACGCAGAATCAATTCACAATTGAAGAAAGGCATCTACATTGTAGATGGGAAAAAGGTGGTGATTAAGTGATTTTAACTTAATTTTCGCGCCGAGGCGTGATTTTATGGGAGAAAATGCGTAATTTTGCACCGTGACTCCAATAGAATATACACAACTGAAAGCATTCGCCCGCATGGACGGTGCTTTGTTGGCCGTTCTCTGGACGGCCAGTTTTGCTTGTTACGTCATGGGATTCGAGACGCCATTCTTGGGTCTCGTAGCCCTGGTGCTGGCTATCGTGACACCCTTCTTCGTGGCCCGTCGTCTGAGGAAATACCGTGATACGGGACTGGAAGGTCTCATCTCGTTCAAGCGGGCATGGGCCTACGCCCTGATGACGTTCTTCAACGCCAGCCTGCTGTTTGCTGCCGTCCACTTCGTCTATTTCACATGGATGGACAAGGGCTATTTTGTCAGCATGATGACAAAGATGATGACAGCCCCCGAGAACGCCCAGACACTGGGCAGCGAGATGCTGGCAGCCGTGAAGCAGAGTCTGAGTGCCATTGCCGGCATGCGACCCATAGACCTGGCACTGAACATCATGATGAGCAACATGATCATAGGCTTCTTCCTGAGTCTGCCCGTAGCAGCAGCGATGAAAAAACTGAAGACTTAATGAGACGAGAGAACGAGTTTTTTGACGAGAGAACGAGAGAACGAGTTTTTTTTGACGAGAAGACGAGAGAACGAGTTTTTTTGACGAGAGAACGAGATAATTGAGAATTGAGAATTAAGAATTAAGAATTACCAAAGTGGATATATCAGTAATTATACCCCTCTATAACGAGGAGGAATCGATACCCGAGCTGTTCTCATGGATAGAACGGGTGATGAACGAGAACAAGTTTTCGTATGAGGTGATCTTTATCAGCGACGGCAGCACCGACCGCTCGTGGGATATCATCACAGAGTTGAAGGAAAAGTCGGAACACGTGAAGGGCATCAAGTTCCGCCGTAACTACGGCAAGAGCCCTGCCCTCTACTGCGGCTTTGCCGAGGCACAGGGCGACGTGGTGATCACGATGGATGCCGACCTGCAGGACTCGCCCGACGAGATTCCTGAACTGTACCGTATGGTGAAGGAGGAGAAGTACGACCTGGTGAGCGGCTACAAGCAGAAGCGCTACGACCCGCTGTCGAAGACACTGCCTACGAAGCTGTTCAACGCCACGGCCCGCAAGGTGAGCGGCATCAAGAACCTGCACGACTTCAACTGCGGCCTGAAGGCCTACCGCAAGGACGTGGTGAAGAACATCGAGGTGTATGGCGAGATGCACCGTTACATTCCCTACCTGGCCAAGAATGCCGGCTTCTCGAAGATTGGCGAGAAGGTGGTGCAGCACCAGGCACGCAAGTATGGCGAGTCGAAGTTCATGGGCTGGAACCGCTTTGTGAACGGCTATCTGGACCTGCTCACGCTGTGGTTCCTGAGCACCTTCGGCAAGAAGCCCATGCACGTCTTCGGCTTCCTGGGCTCGATGATGTTCTTCATCGGTTTTGTGGCCCTAATCATCCTGAGCATCAGCAAGTTCATGGGTAAGATCTACATCACCGACTCACCCTACTTCTACATCTCGCTGACCACAATGGTACTGGGCACACAGCTGTTCCTGTCGGGTTTCCTGGGCGACCTCATCAGCCGCTCGTCGCAGAACCGCAATGACTACCAGATAGAGGAGAAGATTTGAAAGCTGAGAGACGAGAGAACGAGTTTTTTTGACGAGAGAACGAGATGACGAGTTTTTTTGACGAGAGAACGAGAAGACGAGATATTAAGAGTCGCCTGGCGCTGGCTGTTTTAAGCGTCATCGTTTGTGCTTGCTCAAGCATTGACTGTCCCGTGCAGACAACGGTGCAGGCCAACTACGGCGTGGTGGATGCCGACGGCAACAGCACAACGCTGAAGGACACCCTCTACGTATGGACCAAGCGGGCCAACAACAGCGACACGCTCATTCTGAACCGTGCCATCGCCCTCTCATCGTTCTCGCTGCCTGTCAGCTACCAGCGCCCCGAGGACACGCTCATCTTCCGCACAGTAAATACCGAGCTCGAGGAGACCATCGACACGCTATGGCTGAAGAAAGAGGACATACCCCACTTCGAGTCGGTGGACTGCAACACCCACTTCTTCCACCAGCTGACCAACGTGCGCAGCACCCATCAGGCCATCGACACGGTGACTATCAACAACCCCAAGGTGAACTATGACACGAGCAAGACGCATCTCAACATCCGCTTCAAATAGATGGTGGCAGGTACTCTGTCTGTCAGGCCTCATCTGCCTTCTGTCGTTGAGCCCAGCAAGTGCGCAGCGAAAGATCGAGATAAAGCCCGACTCGGTGTCCCTGTTCAACGGCTTCTCCGTGTCGGCCGACCTGGTAGGAGCCGCCCAGCTGCTGTTGAGCGACTACGGACAGTATGAGGCAGCCCTGCGTCTGAACCTTCGCGACAAGTATTTCCCTATCATTGAGGTGGGCTACGGACGTGCCAACCATGAGGACGACGAGGTGACAGGCATCACCTACAAGACCCAAGCCCCCTACTTCCGCATTGGTGCCGACGTGAACCTGGCACGACAGAAGCACTCGGGCAACCGCATCTATATCGGACTGCGCTATGCCTATACCAACTACAAGGTGGACATCACACGACAGCCCTTCCCCGACCCCGTATGGCAGTGGGACACGTCGTTTGGCGTGAAAGACGAAGCCTGCTACCAGCATTGGGCCGAACTGGTCTTCGGCATCGATGCCAAGGTCTACGGGCCCCTGCATCTGGGATGGAGCGTGCGCTACAAACGGCGTCTGGCCCATGATGATGGAAAGATTGGCAACACGTGGTATGTGCCTGGCTACGGCAAGCAGGACAGCAACCACATGGGGGCCACGTTCAATGTCATTATTGATATCTGACGAGAGAACGAGAAGACGAGTTTTTTTTTGACGAGAGAACGAGTTTTTTGACGAGAAGACGAGAGAACGAGTTTTTTTTGACGAGAAGGCTGCGATTAAGCGAGTGCAGAATGATGCTTGCATCAGTTATGCCGAGCGTGAGCAGGCTAGACCGAAGGTCAAGACGAGAAGACGAGTTTTAATTTTTAATGTTTAATCTTTAATGTCAACAGACAGGAGACAGAGACTGAAACTGCTGTGGCAAGGAGTTTTCCTGGCCCTGCTCATCGTGGGTACCATCTTCGTGGCCCGACATAGGGAGGAGGACGTGAAGAAGGTGCAGGTGGAGACCGCCTATCAGGAAGAGCAGGGATTCGTGTTTGGCACGGTCTATAACATCAAATATCAATACAACGGCAGCCTGAAGAAGGAGATAGAGGCCGAACTGCAGAAGGTAGACAACGAGTTCTCGATGTTCAACGAGCACTCTACCGTAGCTGCCATCAACCGCGGCGAACAGCCTCAACGCAGTAAGATGTTCGAGGAGGTGTACCAGTTGGCACAGCAGGTGAACAAAGACACGGACGGCGCCTTCGACATCACCGTAGCACCGCTGGTGAACGCCTGGGGCTTTGGGTTCAAGAACAAACAGATGCCCACACCCCAACAGGTGGACAGTCTGCTGCAGATACGCTCACAGATGGACTTTGCAGCCATCGCCAAGGGTTATGGCAGCGATGTGGTGGCCCGACTGCTGCGCGCCAAGGGCATCCACAACTTCATGGTGGAGATTGGCGGCGAGATAGTGGTGGCAGGCAAGAGCCCCAGCAACCAGGCGTGGCGTATCGGCGTAACCCAGCCTACCGAAGACTCGCTGGCAGTAAACGAGGACTATCAGACTGTGCTGCAGCTGACTGACATCAGCATGGCCACCAGCGGCAACTATCGTAACTTCTACTATCAGGGCGGCAAGAAGTATGCTCACACCATCGACCCCCGCACGGGCTATCCCGTACAGCACAGTCTGCTGTCGGCCACCGTATTGGCTAAGGACTGTGCCGTTGCCGATGCCTACGCCACCTCGTTCATGGTCCTGGGACTCGACAAGAGCAAGGAGCTGCTGGCACGCCATCCTGAGCTGAAAGCCTATCTGATCTATACTGATGCTGACGGCAACCTTGCCGTGTGGCAGTCGGACGGGCTGAAATAAAGCATGTTTAATGCTTAATGTTTAATCTTTAAGTTTCATGGTGAACACCGAACTGACACGATTCTACGACCAGCTGTTGCAGTTTCCACTGTTTCAGGGACTCAGCCGTACTGAGCTCCTGCAGATGGCTGGCAACACGAAGTTCGGTTTCATGAAACTGCCTCCCAACAAGGTTGTGATGCGCGAAGGTGACACGTGTCAACAGCTCTTCTTCCTCATCAAGGGCCAGCTGACAATGACAACCACCAGCGACGATCACAGCTACAGCACCTCGGAACAGTTGCACAGCCCCTGGCTGATACAGCCCGAAGCCCTCTTTGGGGCCCATCCGCACTTCACGGCTACGGTACAGACGCTGACAGAGGCACACTTCATCACCCTGTCGAAAGACGAGGTGCTACGACTGCTGGACGATTTCATTGTGTTCCGACTGAACATGCTCAACCTGCTGGCCACACAGTCGCAACGCACCCTGCATCGCTTCTGGCGACGTTCGCCCCAGTCACTGACAGACCGCATCGTGCGCTTCATGATCGACCACGCCTCCTACCCTGCCGGAGCCAAGAGTTTTCATATTGTCATGAAACGGTTGGGACAGGAGTTAGGTGCCAATCGCATCGACATCTCCAAGGCACTCAACAAGATGCAGGAACAGGGTCTCTTGGTGCTTCATCGTGGCAGAATAGAGGTACCATCGTTAGAAAGGTTGTTGATGTCTATCAATGAATAAATTGTTAAAACCCAGTGTTTTATACAAAATACATTCGCCTTTAACTTTAATATTTAAAGGCGGAAGCAAATTATTCACTTTTCACTATTCACTTTTACCTTTCACCTCGTTCAGCGGCTGCATAACGAACGGTCGCTCCTGCATCAACGGATGCGGAATCTTCAGGTCGGGCTGGTCTATGGTCAGGTCGTCATAGAGCAGGATGTCGATATCGATGGGACGATCGTGGTAAATTGGGAGACGAGAAGACGAGTCTTTTGACGAGAAGACGAGAGAACGAGTTTTTTCTGACGAGAGAACGAGAGAACGAGGTTTTTCTGACGAGAAGACGAGAGAACGAGGTTTTTCTGACGAGAAGACGAGAGAACGAGGTTTTTCTGACGAGAAGACGAGAGAACGAGTTTTTTCTGTGGCGTGGGCCTTGGTCTTGCCCAACAGACGTTCTATCTGCTGGGTGCGGCGCAGCAGCTGACGGGGGGTCAGTGAGGTCTCTACCATAACCACTGTGTTCACAAACGCGTGAGCCGATTCAAAGCCCCAGGGCTCTGAATAGTAAAAGGCCGACCGTCGCCGTATGACGCCTATCAGCCTTTCTATTTCCTCATAGGCTTTCAGGATGGTTGCCTCGCGGTCTCCGAGGTTCGATCCAAGCCCTAAATATACAGTGTGAACCATCTTTTTTAAGTTCCCCTCTCCTTGGTAGAGGGGTTAGGGGTGAGGCTTTTAATCCTCTAGGATCAGCATGGCATCGCCATAGCAGCCAAACATATAGCCGTTCTTCACAGCTGTGTTGTAGGCCTCATAGATCAGGTCATACCCACCGAAGGCAGCCGTAGCCATCATCATCGTCGATTCAGGATGATAGAGGTTGGTCAGCAGGCGGTTGGACAGTCCGAAGTCGTAGGGCGGGAAGATGAAGCGGTTGGTCCAGCCGTTGAACTCCTTCAGCAGACCGTCGGTACCTACCGAGCTCTCCGTAGCACGCAGCGTGCTGATGCCCACGGCACAGATGTTTTTGCCGTTCTCCTTGGCAGCGTTCACCATATCGCAGGCTTCCTGCTGGATGATCACCTGTTCGGAGTTCATCTTGTGCTTCGTCAGGTCTTCCACCTCGATGGGATCGAAGGCACCCAGACTGCAATGCAGGGTGACGTAGGCAGAGTTGAAGCCGCGTATCTCCATCATCTTCAACAGCTGCTTACTGAAATGCAGACCCGTAGCGGGAGCCGTCACAGCACCCTCGCTCTTGGCATAGACCGTCTGGAAGTTCTCCATATCGTCTTCTTCGGCAGGACGGTTGTCCACGATATAACGGGGCAGCGGTGCCTCGCCCAGGGCGAAGAGCTCGCGTTTGAACTCATCGTGGGGACAGTCGTAGAGGAAGCGCAGCGTACGTCCGCGGCTGGTGGTGTTGTCTATCACCTCAGCCACCATAGGTCCGTCGCCGTCGAAGAACAGCTTGTTGCCGATACGTATCTTACGGGCAGGCTCTACCAGCACATCCCACAGGCGCAGCTCCTCGTTGAGCTCGCGCAGCAGGAACACCTCGATCTTGGCGTCGGTCTTCTCCTTGGTGCCGTAGAGACGGGCAGGAAAGACGGCGGTATCGTTGAAGATGAAGGTATCGCCCTCGTTAAAGTAGTCCACCAGGTTGCGGAAGGTCAGATACTCCTCAGTATCGTTGCCCTCGGCATCCTTCTGGAACATCTCTATCTTCTCACTCTTGCGGTGCACAACCATCAGCCTGCACTGGTCACGGCTATAAACACGTTCCACAGTTCCGTCCTCGTTCTCAAAGGTTTTGTGGGGCGGATAGAGAGCCACCTGACTCTCTGGCAGCTTGAATTTAAATTGTGATAGTTTCATGCTATATAACTCTTATCTTTTTAAACTCTTAAACTCATAAACTCTTGAACTCTTAAACTCACAAACTCATAAACTCACAAACTCATAAACTCATAAACTCATAAACTCATAAACTCACAAACTCATAAACTCACAAACTCATAAACTCATAAATTCTTAAATCCCGTCCAGCCACGCTGAAAAGGCATCGAGCGTCATGCAGTCTTCTATGCGTACATCACCCAGACGGGTGCGACAGAGGGCCGTGAGGAAGGCACCGCTGCCCAGGGCCTCGCCAATGTCGCGGGCCAGCGCACGGATGTAGGTACCCTTGCCACAGACCACACGGATGGACATCTGCATCTTCTCGGGGTCGAAGCTGGTCAGCTCTATCTCGTCAATGCGCAGCGTCTTCGCTTTCAGCTCCACCTTCTCGCCCGTCCGTGCTATCTTGTAGGCACGTTTGCCGTCGATGTTACAGGCCGAATACTCGGGTGGCACCTGTTGTATCTCGCCCACAAAACGCGGCAGCACGCTGTTGATCAGCTCACACGTGATATGCTTCGTGGGACAGGTGCGGTTCACCGTGTGCTCCTTGTCATAGCTGGCGGTGGTGGCGCCCAACTGCAGGGTAGCCGTATATTCCTTCGTGGCATACTGCAGCGACTCTATCTTCTTCGTGGCCTTGCCCGTACAGAGTATCAGCACCCCCGTAGCCAGAGGGTCGAGCGTGCCGGCATGTCCTGTCTTCAGGCGCTTCACGTGGAGCTTCTTCGACAGCCGTGTACGCACGTAGGCCAAAGCCCCAAACGACGTCATGCGATAGGGCTTGTTGATATAGAGTATTTCGCCTTCCTGAAAATCCACCTTACTCTCAATTATGAACTCTGAACTATGAACTATGAACTGAATATCAGTCCACCATTGCCAGCGACTGACCAGCCAGCAACAGGGCGATGATGATGCCACCAACGATGATGCGATACACACCGAAGGCCTTGAAGCCATACTTCGTCAGGAACGACACGAACCACTTCATAGCCAGCAATGCCACGAAGAAGGCTACCACACAGCCCACCACGAGCATCGTCACGTTGTGGGCAGTAGCCCAGTTGGTGTCGGCCTTCAGCAGGTCCAGCAGGTCCAGCAGGGTGGCTCCAGCCATCGTGGGCACAGCCAGGAAGAACGAGAACTCGGCAGCACGCTTGCGGGTCAGTCCCTGCGTCATACCGCCGACGATGGTTGCCATCGAACGCGACACGCCGGGTATCACCGAGATACACTGGAACAGACCTATGCGGAAAGCCCTATGCTCGTTCACCTTGTTGGCGTCAGAGCCTTTGTTGAACAGCTTGTCGCAGAACAGCATGAACACACCGCCCACCACCAGCATGATAGCTACCACCAGGACACTGTCGAGCAGCCAGTCGAGCAGGCCCGACTTCTTTGCCAGCAGACCTATGACAACTGCAGGCAGCACACCGATGAACAGCAGCCAGTAGAAGCGATACTTGTGCGTCAGCCGCTGGAAGGCACTGCTGCCGCGGGGTGCCGGACTCTTGTCCACGTGGAAGAAACGGTTCCAGTAGAGGACCACCACCGACAGGATGGCGCCAAACTGGATGATAAAGGTGAAGGCATGCACGAAGTCGTCGTTCGTGTCCACACCCAACAAGTTCTGTGTAATAATCATGTGGCCTGTCGAAGACACGGGCAGAAACTCCGTCAGGCCCTCAACAATGGCTATGATAATCGTCTGAAGTAAATCCATTATTCCTCTTTCAATAGCGGTAGCAAATTATTCACTTTTCACTATTCACTATTCCCTTATCTTCCTTCGGTTTATACACCACAGCGTAGATCATCGACACAAAGCCCAGGAAGCACACGATGGGTGCCACCACGATACGACGGGCGCTGAAGATGTCGGGGTTGTAGGCCTCTGACGACGAGCCGCTGCCGCTCATCAGGAGGAATCCTATGATTACCACTACCATACCTGCTGCCAGCAGGATGAAGTTCTTACGTCCAAAAGCAAAATTACGTTTATCCATTATCTCAATCAATTTTCAATTCACAATTCACAATTCTCAACTCTCAGTTCTCAGTTTTAAACTTTAAAAAGTTCCCCTGCCGTCATCCGCAGGAAGCGGTTTACCGACAGCAGCGTGCACAGCACCATGATGACGAAGCCAAACAGGAACACGGCAATGCCCGTTGCGATGAGCACGGTAGGCGTCACCACATCGACAACGCCTGGATCAAACTTATACAGCCACAGCACGGCACCGCCCAACAGCACACATGCCACCACTGCCGAGATCAGACCCACCATGATGGCTTTCTTCAGGAACGGTCTGCGGATGAACCCCCAGCGCGCACCCACCAGTTTCATGGTGTGGATAGAGAAGCGACGGGCGTAGATGCCCAGCTGCACCGAGTTGTTGATCAGCGTGTAACAGATGAATATCAGCAACCCTGCCAGCACCAGCAGCACCGTCATCAGCGGGTTCAGGATGCGGTTCATGCCGCTAATCTGGTCCTGGGGATAGGTCACGTCCATCACAGCCTCGTTCTTCAGCAGCTCCGCAGCCACCTTCTTCAGCGAATCCACGTTGGCATAGGCCGCATTTACGTTGATGTCAATCTCGGGCACAGCGATGCTCCAGGCATCCACCTGGTCAACGCCAATCTCCACAGCCACCTTCTGGCACATCTGCTCCTTGGTGAAGAACCTCACCTGCTTGGCATAGGGGCGGGCCGACAACTGTCGGGCCATGGCGCCACCATCGGCTGCCGATAGCGTATCGTTCAGATACACAGTCACTTCCACATTCTCCTGCATATACACAGAAGCGTTGCGGGCCGAGAACACCGAGATCATCACAACCCCCAACAACACGAGCACCATCGTGGTACTGATGCAGAGGGTCACCATTTGCCAGCCACGACGGCGTTTATTCTCTTTTTTCCTTTTTTTCATTTCAAATCAGGGCGTAAAACTCCAAATTCGCTGCAAAGGTAGTGCAAATCGAGCGAAAAACAAAAAAAAAACAAAATTTTTTTTGATTTTCCGAGATGCAGCCTACCTTCGACCGCAGGTCAAAGTACGAATAAGCGAAAACAAAACCTCCCCCATTTAATATTATTTAACCTTACACCATCAAAACTCTCAACCCACAACCCCCAACTCTCACCGAAAAACACTACCTTTGCATCAGATTATGAGTACAGTCATCTATCCCTCCCCCATCTTCGGCCCCGTGCACAGCCGCAGACTGGGCGTTTCGCTGGGCATCAACCTGCTGCCTGGCGACGGTAAGGTGTGCACCTTCGACTGCATATACTGCGAGTGCGGGTTCAACGGCGACCACCGTCCCCAACAGAAGATGCCCACGCGCCAGCAGGTGCACGACGCCCTGGAAGCCCGTCTGCAGGACATGCTGCAGAACGGTCCCGCTCCCGACGTGCTCACCTTTGCCGGCAACGGCGAACCTACAGCCAACCCCGCGTTCCCAGAGATTATCGACGACACCCTGCGTCTGCGCGACCACTACTTCCCCCAGGCCAAGGTGTCCGTGCTCAGCAACGCCACCCTCATCCATCGCAAGGAGGTGCACGACGCCCTGATGCGTGTTGACAACAATATCCTAAAGCTCGACACCGTCAGTGCCGACTATATCCAGAAGGTGGACCGTCCCACGGGACAATGGTACCATGTGGACGACGTCATCAAGGCGATGAAAGCCTTCAACGGCCACCTCATCATCCAGACCATCTTCCTGCACGGTCCTGGCGTCACCAACACCACCGACGACTACGTCGCCCCCTGGCTCGACGTGGTGAAGGACATTGCCCCCCAGCAGGTCATGATCTACACCATCGACCGCGAGACGCCCACCCCCACCCTCTCGAAGGCCACGCACGAAGAGCTCGATGCCATCCGCGACCGCGTCGTCGCCCTCGGCATCCCCTGCTCAGCCAGTTACTAGGCCTGCCGTTTTTTCTGATCCTGCCGTTTTTTGACATTTACTACTTTCAAAAAATCTCCGCTTCCAGAGTGTTTACTGCAGAAGCGGAGAATTTCATGCTAAATGAAGAAAACAAATCAACCTTCCATCATCGCGCCAAATACGCTTTCGCGACAAGGAGCGTCTCGAAGCACCGCGCCGAGCGTCACTTTGCATCGCAAGATGTGTCACTATAGTTGTATCGGAGTATCTCGGCCCGATGCCGACTGACGCTCGGCGCCCTCCACGCAGCGTCTCCTTGCTCGAAAAACACCAAACAGACACACTAATCAACACAAGAAGACGCACTTCCCTACCGCGTGACTTAAGTCAAAAAGGTTTTCGACTTAAGTCAAAAGGTCTCGTGACTTAAGTCAAAAGGTCGTTCGACTTAAGTCAAGTGGTTGCCTTCTGCGTCACTTGCCCTGAGAAAGTGCGTCATTTTCTCGAAGAAACTGCGTCATTCTCTCCCAGAAAGTGACGCACTTTTTGGATCACAAGACATGAAAAATCCTCGTTTCTACCCAATTTTTTGCGCAAAACATGTCAAAGTGGTGGCATTGCTACCACATATTCAGTATCTACCACCGCACCCTATTTGCCCATATACAGGGCATTTCAGGTGCTCTGTGGTAGCGTGGTAGCAAATTTCACAAAATTCTCACGCGCGCTCGAGTAACGTACCATATCAAATCGTGAAGATTAAAAACTTTTTCTGTAAGCATCTAATTTTTCCCGTTTTTTTTCTTTTTGTGCAAAATAATTGCTAACTTTGCAACTTATAAGTTGCGAGTACGGGCTGCGCTCGGCAATTCAAACAAGTTTGATTGCTCTCGGTTTGCACCGTCCTTGCACTTGATAAGTATCGGCAAGTAGCTGTAAACAGCCCATGCTGCAAGGCATCAATCTCTGGGTGCAGAGTGCCGGTATAACTTTTGAGGGAAAAATATAGCGTTTGCTGTTTATTCGAATGTTCGAGAAACTTGGCGGTTGAATTTTCGTTTCAGATAGCGGCGCATAAACGAACATACGCTAATACAAGTAACCAATAACGACAATTCTTTGTGATACTAAATGGTTAATATTAAGAAAAAGTCTAACGATGTTGACAGGCCGAGGTCTGAGCAGGAACTGAGGCTGGAAGGAGTACAGAATCTGTACAACTTCCTGTTTGAGGCCTGTAATATCCTGCGAGGGCCCGTAAGCCAGGACAACTTCAAGGACTATATAACGCCCATTCTCTATTATAAGCGCATCAGCGATGTATATGACGAGGAAACGGAAGACGCTCTCTTGGAGAGCGATGGTGATGAGGAATATGCTTCACTCCCTGAACAACACCGTTTTGTCATTCCTGACGGATGCCATTGGCAGGATGTGCGTGAGCGTACAGAAAATCTTGGTGCTGCTATTGTTGGTGCCATGCGTGGTATTGAATTGGCTAACCCAGATACACTTTATGGCGTGCTCAGTATGTTTAGCGCCCAGAAATGGACTGACAAAAAGAATCTCTCTGATGGAAAGATTCGTGACCTCATTGAACATCTCAGCACAAAGAAACTGGGTAATAAAGACTATCCAACTGACTTGATGGGTGATGCCTACGAGATTTTGCTGAAGAAGTTTGCAGATGATTCGAAAGCTAAAGCAGGCGAGTTCTATACCCCTCGTTCTGTGGTACAACTGCTCATCCGTATTCTTGACCCTCAGCCAGGTGAAAGTGTTTACGACCCTGCCTGCGGTTCTGGTGGTATGCTTATCGAGGCCGTACATCACATGAATCACAGCAGCCTCTGTTGTGGCAACATTTTCGGGCAGGAGAAGAATGTGGTCAACTCAGCAATAGCCAAGATGAACCTTTTCCTTCATGGCGCCAGCGACTTCAACATCATGCAAGGTGATACTCTCCGCAACCCGAAAATCTTGCAAGGTGGTGAGGTGGCTAAGTTCGACTGCGTAATAGCCAATCCACCATTCTCTTTGGAGAAATGGGGCTCAGTGGAATGGTCATCAGATAAATATGGACGTAACATCTGGGGAACGCCCAGCGACTCATGCGGCGACTACGCTTGGATTCAGCACATGATAGCATCAATGGCTCCTGGTAATGGACGTATGGCTGTTGTGATGCCCCAAGGTGTTCTTTTCCGTGGAAATGAAGAAGGTCGCATCCGTGAGAAGTTGGTGAAGAGCGATATGGTTGAGGCTGTGGTTACCCTTGGTGATAAGCTCTTTTATGGAACAGGTCTTTCTCCCTGTTTCCTCATTATCCGCAAGATGAAACCAGCAGAGCACAGCGCTCGCATTCTGATGATTGACGGCACGAAGATTCTTACACAAAAACGTGCTCAAAACGTATTGGAACAGACAGATGTGGACCGTCTCTACGAGCTGTATGCCAATTACGAGAATGTAGAAGACTACGCTCAGGTAGTAACGCTCGATGAGATTGCTGCCAAGGGCTACGACTTGTCGCCCAACAAATATGTGCAATACCATCGCGAGGCCATCAAGCCCTACGCAGAGGTGCTGGCTGAGTTTAAGGCTGCATACGAAGAAGTGAAACTGCGTGAATCAGAGTTTAGAAAGATTATTAACGCATGATTATGATAGAAGAAAAGAAAGAATCAAGATACCGCTTGCCTGGCGAACCTATACCCTTGGACGAATTGAAATCGTTCCTATGGGGTGCGGCTACCCGTCTGCGTGGTCAGATAGATGCAGCGGGCTATAAGGAATATATTTTTCCACTTCTGTTCTTCAAGCGCATCAGCGACGTTTACGATGAGCAGTTTACTGGTTTTGCTCGCGAAGGAGGCGATGAATATGCCCGTATGCAAGCCGCAGAACTGGCTATCCGTATCCCAGAAGGAGCTCACTGGCGTGATGTACGAGAAGTAACGGAGAATGTGGGACAACGTCTCGTAGAAGCTTTCATAGCTATCGAGCAAGCTAATCCTGGTGAGGAAGCAGACGGACGCATTATTGGTGGTTTGGAAGGTATCTTTGGTCCTAAAGATGGTTGGACCAACAAGGCCAAAATGCCTGACCACATCATAACATCTCTCATCGAGGATTTCTCCCGTTATGACCTTGGCTTAGAGTCCTGTCCAGCTGACGAGATGGGACAAGCCTACGAATATCTTGTAGGAAAGTTTGCAGACGACGCTGGTAATACGGCTCAGGAGTTCTATACCAATCGAACTGTCGTCACCTTGATGGCCGAGATACTGCAACCCAAGCCAGACGAAAGCATTTACGACCCCACCTGTGGTTCGGGGGGTATGCTTGTGAAATGTCTTGACTTCCTTCGTCAAAAAGGACAGCCTTGGCAAGGGGTAAAGGTGTTCGGACAGGAGATAAACACACTTACAAGTTCCATTGCCAGAATGAATTGTTATTTAAATGGTGTTGAAGACTTCTCGATCGCAAATGATGACACACTTGAGCATCCCAAGTTCTTAGAAGGTTCTCAATTACGCAAATTTGATATTGTATTAGCAAATCCACCATATAGTATAAAGCAGTGGAATAGAGATGCTTTCATGAATGACAAGTTTGGACGTAATATGTGGGGCACTCCTATTCAAGCAAGAGCTGACTATGCATTCATCCAACATATAATAGCATCAATGAATGAGAAAACTGGTAGGAGTGCGACTCTTCTGCCTCATGGCGTATTGAATAGAGAAGAAGATAAGGACATACGTATAAACCATGTCAAATCAGATACTATCGATGCTATAATAGGCCTTGGTCGAAATCTATTTTACAATTCTGGTCTTGAAAGTTTTATCTTTATTTGTAGCAATTGTAAACCAAATAGTCGGAAGAATAAGATATTATTTATTGAAGCAGAAAAATGCACTCATAAAGAAGGGAAACAGGCTTATCTGTTCCCTGAAGACATAGAAAAAATTCTATCTGCATACAATAGCGAGGAAGATATTCCAGGTTTTTCCAAACATGTTAGCATGGAAGAAGTTTTAGCTAATGACGGCAACTTGAATATCAAGACTTACGTGAAAACATTGGAAGAAACAGATGATAAAACTCTACTAGATAATCTTGTGGAGCTAACATCATGCCAAAATAAATTGTCTGAGAGTCTTAGCCAATTACCTTTTGTCGAAGATACTCCTTCATTCCTAAACTTTAATAATGACCGAAGTTCATTTGACAAATCTAATTGGAAAAGGGTAAAACTTTCAGATGTAGCTGAAGAGTATTCTGTAAGAATAGATAATCCTTCCGAATCAGATTTTGATTTCTTTATAGGTTCTGATTGTATTGGTCAATATGATTTTAGGATTCATAAACGTTCTGATGCAAGTACAATAACATCTACACAAAAGGGGTTTAGTGCTGGTGATTATCTTCTTGTTAGAAGAAGTCTATATGGCAGCGATTTCCGTGAACGAGCGCCAAGAGCCGATTTTGATGGCGTTTGCTCTGCGGATATTATTACTATTCGCGAGAAAGAAGGAATCATTGCCGACGGCTTCCTTATTTATGTCCTGTATCAGAAAAAGCTTTGGGATTTTATTGTTTCTAACTCAAATGGAGGTTTAACGCGTCGTATTAAATGGAAGCAACTTGCAGAATATGAGTTTGATTTACCTTCAATTGAAGAACAAAAGGTTCTTGCTGATAAACTTTGGGCGGCATATCGCCTGAAAGAGTCATACAAGAAGCTTCTTGCGGCAACCGAAGAAATGGTGAAATCGCAATTTATCGAGATGTTTGGAACCGCTGAATCGGCAAAGCCTCTTGCAGACTTTATTGAAGTTTCGTTTCCTGGTGAATGGGGCCAAGAAGATAAAGATGGCACTGGTGTTAAGGTGATTAGAACCACTAACTTTACAAATAATGGCAAGTTGGATTTATCTGATGTTGTCACTAGAGACATTGATTCGGCAAAGGTTGAGAAAAAGAAGCTTTCCAAAGGCGATATCATACTAGAACGGTCAGGTGGAACAAATGATAATCCAGTCGGCAGAGTCGTTTATTTCGAGGAAGATGGGCTGTATCTGTTCAACAACTTTACACAGCTTCTCAGATGTAAAGAAGGTGTCAACTCCCTTTTTATATTCTATTCGTTGTTCAATTATTATCAGATGAACAAGAATGTGATAAGAAGTATGGGTAATAAGACAACTGGCATCCAAAACTTAAAGATGGATAGGTATTGGCAAATTCCTATTGCCGATGTATCAATTGAACGCCAGAAAGAGTTTGAAACCATCTATCATCAGGCCGACAAATCAGGATTTGAACTTCGTAAATCGATAGATGCAATCGATGCCGTAATAAAGAGTTTGATAAACAGTTAAAACAAACAAATAATATGAATCCAGAAACCCAGACAGTAGAATATAAATCACTCCAAAAAATAAGGACCGGTGATAAAGGATTCCGTGAGTTATCAACAACTTGCGTAGCTTTGGCAAATGCCCAAGGTGGTAAGATATATATAGGTTATGACGACAAAAAGAAACATACTCTTCCTGGGCAGGTGGTTGAGGCAAAAGAAATAAACGATGCAGTAACCAAACTTCGTAGCCTATGTTTCAATGTTGCGTTGTCTGCAACTGAAGTGCTTACAGATGAAACCAATAGTCAATACTTCATCATTACAGTATTTCCTTCGCTGAAGTCTATCGCATCTACATCTGACGGCAAATTCTATATGCGGTTTGCAGATAAGTGTGAGCCATTGCGTAGTGAGGACATGTTGAGACTAAGTGAGGTGAAAGGTTGTTTCCAATGGGAAATTACTAAAACGCGTTTTGCAATTGACGACGCATCAAGAGAGAAATTACAAATTCTTTCTGATTCTATTAGATCATCAGATAGAATAAAAGACCATATCAGGCAGATGGATAATGACGAATTAGCAGAATATTACTGTTTGGTAGACGAAGGCTATTTGACCAACTTAGGGGTGTTATGGCTTGGATCAACCAAACAAAAAAACTGGATAAGCTACCCTATTACTGTGCAGTATATTGTTTACGACGCGAACGAAGAAAAAGTAAGAAAGGTCGAATGGAGAAATGAAGGAAAGAATCCTAAAGAACTATTAATGGACATAGAAAAGGAGGCTGTTGAATTAACTTACTCGTATGAGTTCCCTGACGGCCTCTTTCGCAAACAAATAAGACATTACCATCCGAAAGTATTGCGAGAATTATTGGTTAATGCTATCGTACACCAATCAATGACAATATCTAATGATATCATGATTAAAGTCTATACTGACAGATTGGAAATAAGAAATCCAGGAGGATTGCCTCTTGGGGTAACAAAGGACAATATTCTTCATGCTAGACATAGGCGCAATCCACATTTCATTGAATTAATGTTCGCATTAGGTTTGATGGAAGGTGAGGGATCTGGATACGACTTGATTTATGAGCTAAATTCAATGGAGGCGAAAGAAAAACCGACTATTGAATCTTCATATAATGAGTGTATTGTTACTCAATACGCAAAAATCTTAAAGCCAGAGATTCTCCCTCTCTTAGATTACGTACTCAAGAATTATCAACTTAAACAAAAAGATTTTACTGCTTTGGGCATCATTGCAAGGGAACAAAAAATATACGCTACAGAATTGAGCCACGAGTTGCAATTAGCAGACGACGAACGACTCCGAAGTTATGTTAACGCCTTGATTAAGAAAGGATTAGTGTTACAAAAGGGTGTTCATAAAGGTTCATATTATATCATAAATCCTGTTCTAATAAAAAATGCGAAGGCAGATAAGATACCAACAACATTAAAAACAGTTGAACCCGACGTGTTGGAATCTCTTATCATACATGATCTAGAGAAACACCCTCATAGTAAGCTCTCAGAGATTACTGACAGACTTCCTGATGTTGAAATAAAAGAAGTTAGAAAGGTCGTTTACAAACTTGTTGATATAAAGATAAGTATTGAGGGTGCTAAAACGAATCGCAGATATTCGCTAAAATAATGTGGCATAAAAAAAAAGAAATGAAAAAGAAAAAAAAGTAAATATTTAGCTATATTACTGTCTTACAACATATTAGTTCTTTTTTTATTTCCTTTTTCACAAGCAAAGAATAGTAAGATATGGCATACTTTAACGAAGAAAATACCGTTGAGCAGATGCTCATCAACGCCGCAGGAAATTGTGGTTGGATTTATGTAGAACCGCAAGAAATGCCTCGACTGCCAGATGAGGTGCTTGTAACAGAATGGTTGCTGACAGCCCTGAAGAAATTCAACAATATCACAGATGATCAGGCTGCACAAGTTATCTATAGGCTTCGTGCTGCATGCACCATTGGCAATAATCACGAAGAGTTGATAAATGCCAACGACCGTTTCCGTCGTTTGCTTTTTGAAGAGAATTCCTATCCGTTTGGTGAGGATGGTGAGAATATCAACATACGCTTCTTCAGCGACATACCTGCTGAGAACCGCTGCGTGGTCACCAATCAGTGGGAGTTTCCTCGTAAGAGCAAAGAGGGAGGCAAGCGGCTTGACCTGGTCTATATCATCAACGGCATACCAATGGTGATAGGTGAAGCCAAGACTCCTGTGAAGGCATCCGTAACATGGGCTGATGGTGCCACAGACATCCTACATTATCAGAAGAGTATTCCTGAGATGTTTGTGCCAAATATCCTTTCGTTTGCCACAGAAGGACGTGAACTGCAATATGCCGGAGTGGGTTGTCCTGTAGATAAATGGGGACCTTGGTTTGCTGATGAAAGCCGCCATCATGGGCAGTTGGAAGATGTGGAGCACAACTATGTGTCACTCATCACACCAGAACGTCTGCTTGACATCTATCGCTATTATACTGTCTTTACAGGTGGATCAGGTGGCCGCAAGATAAAAATTGTATGCCGTTACCAGCAATACCTCGGTGGTGAAGCCATTGTGCAACGAGTGTTAGGTACATATCGGGCAGGAAAGGGACCGAGGAAGGGTCTCATCTGGCACTTCCAAGGTTCAGGTAAGTCGTGGCTCATGGTGTTTGCTGCACAGAAACTACGTAAACAGAACGAATTGAAGGCTCCTACTGTTGTGATTGTGGATGACCGTATCGACCTCGAAGACCAAATTACAGGTGACTTTACTCGTGCTGAAATTCCGAATGTGGATGGTATTACATCTAAAGAGGAACTGGAAACAAAGATTCACCAGAGGAAGATTCTCATCACAACCATTTTCAAGTTTGGCGACTTGAACGATGGAGAAGTGATAGATGATCGTGATAACATCATATTACTCATGGACGAAGCACATCGTACGCAAGAAGGTGACTTGGGTAAGAAGATGCGCACAGCACTACCTAACGCTTTCTTCTTTGGTTTGACTGGAACACCCATCAACAAAAACGACCACAACACCTTTGCCTGCTTTGGCAGCGTAGAGGATAAGTATGGCTACATATCGAAGTACACCTTCCAGAATTCTGTTGATGATAAAGCAACATTGGAACTCAATTTCAAGACTGTTCCAGTAGAGATGCACCTCGACGAGGCAAAGCTACAAGAAGAGTTTGATGCCTTGACAGACCAGATAAGCGAGGAAGACAAGCAGGAATTGGTACGCAGAACAAGTGTGGAAGCTTTCTTCACAGCAGATAAGCGCATTAATGATGTCTGCAAGTACATCGTTAGCCATTTCCGCCAGTATGTAGAGCCAACAGGCATGAAGGCTCAGGTTGTGGTGTATAACCGTAGCTGTTGTGTGAAATACAAGAAAGCCATTGATGCTCTTCTTGGCACAGACGACCAAACGACAGTCGTGATGCATACCTCAGGAGATAAGGCTGATGAATACAAAGCATACAGAAGAACAAGGGATGAGGAAAAGAAACTGCTTGACCAATTCCGCGACCCACTATCGCCCCTGAAGTTTGTGATAGTGACAAGCAAACTGTTGACAGGCTTCGATGCTCCTATCCTTCAATGTATGTATCTCGATAAGCCCATGAAGAACCACACTTTGCTTCAGGCAATCTGTAGGACAAACCGTACATACAATGAGAACAAAAAGTGTGGTCTGATTGTTGATTTCGTTGGCGTATTCGAAGATGTTGCCAAGAGTCTTGCCTTCGACGAGGAGAGCGTGAAAACTATCATCAAGAACATGGATGAGATAAAAGCACTCATCCCAACATTCATGCAAGAGTGTATCCAGTTCTTCCCTGGAATTGATCGAACGATTGGAGGATGGGAAGGTTTGACTGCTGCACAACAATGCCTGAAAGAAGATGGCACTAAGACCAATTTTGCGCGACATTTTGCACGTCTATCAAAGGCTTGGGAAATCGTCTCGCCTGATGAATGCCTTGCCCCATACTCTAACGATTATACTTGGTTGGCACAGGTGTATCAGAGTGTGCGCCCTGTAAGCGGTGGAAACTTGATATGGACATTGCTAGGAGCTAAAACCATAGAGATTATTCACAACAACATTGACACTATCGATATTGGTACAGCACTTGAAGACTTAGTGATTGATGCAGACATCATCAACTCTGTGCTGGAGGATGAGAAGAAGCGAGAAAAGAAGATTGTGGAGATTGAGAAGATGCTGAAGATTCGTCTGGGCGACCACAAGAATGATCCGAAGTTCAAGAAGTTTGCTGAAAAGCTGGATGAGCTTCGTGAGAAGATGGAACAGAATCTGATTACGAGCATAGAATACCTGAAACAACTGCTCCAGATGGCACATGACATTCTCGAAGCAGAGAAGGAAATGGACCAGCCTCAAGATAAACGTGCTCAGGCAAAGTCGGCATTGACAGAGCTTTTCCAAAGCATCAAGACAGAGAATACGCCATTCATCGTTGAACAGGTAGTTAACGATATAGACAATGAGGTAGTCAATATCGTCCGTCAGTTCAACGATGCTTTCCAAAGTGTCACCGCAAAGCGCGAAATCAAGAAGAAACTACGCTCAATTCTATGGATAAAGTACCAAATCAAAGACAACGATGTCTTCGAGAAAGCGTACCAATATATAGAAATGTACTATTAACGAGGTCTTGACTGCACACCGGACCCTTGTGTTATTAGCAAATGGAGAACGATAAAGATATTCTGAACACGGCGGAGATTCCCTATGAGGTGAGGATGAAGTATATCATCGAGGCCTATAGGAAGGACAAAGAGCGGTGGGCCAAGCTGGAGGCTTATGCCAAGAGGTTGGAGGCATACGTGTCTGACCGTTTGAAGAAGGCTGCCTGGGGTGACGGTGTTGTGCGTATGCTGGCAGAGTATATTCACACCAAGAGTCCCAAAGCAAAGGGTTGGAGCTATCGTACTATATACAGGATGGTTAGGTTTTATGACACCTACTCGTCAGAGAGTTTCCTTCAGACAGTCAACCATTATGGAATGCAGCACTATCTGGCTGAAACAAAGCAGAAAAAACTGCCATCCCAAGATGGTAAAATTGTGTCATTCGAAATGGCACAAATTGACAACGGTGAAATTGTGTCATTCGAAATGGCACAAATTCCAAACGTGCTGTTTTCTACAGGCTGGACGAACCATCAGATTATTATGAATAGGTGCAAAACCGATGCGGAACGCCTGTTTTATATGCTTTATGCTGGAAAGGAGCAATTGGAGAACAAGGAGCTTGTAAGGGTTATTAAAACCAATACTATGACTTCTCTGCTTGGTAGCAAGGATGTACAGTCGGAAATGATGAAACGTGAATATCCGCAAAGTGGCGTATTGTTCAAAGATACTGTCTATCTGGAAATGTTTGGGCTGCCTGTTAAATACAAGGAGTCGAAACTGCGGAAGGAGATTATCGCTCACATGAAAGATTTTATTTTGGAGATGGGCAAGGACTTCTTGTTTATCGACGATGAGCACCGCATTGCTGTGGGCGGCAAGACGTTTAAGGTGGACTTGCTGTTCTATCATAGGTTGCTGCAATGTATGGTGGCCATCGAACTGAAGACTGATGAATTCCAGCCAAAGGATTTGGGACAATTGGAGTTTTATCTGGAGGCACTGGACCAGGAGGAACGTCGCTCGAATGAGAATCCCAGTATTGGCATCATCCTCTGTAAAGATGCTGATATGGAGGTGGTTCGCTATGCCTTGAACCGTAGCATGTCACCTACGATGGTGGCTCTGTATAAGGAGCAATTGCAGGTGGGTGGCGTCATCCAACGCAGTTTGGTGGAGTTCTGCAAGTTTCTACAAAAAGGGAAATAATCAAAGAACCAAATCTAGCGAACACTAGGGACAGGTCAGCGTTTCACTCCTAAAAAAACGGACGGTTCCTGTAATCTGCTTTGAATCCGAAATCGACCGCCTTGTATATCAGCTCTACGGTCTGACGGAAGATGAACCAGAGGTCGCTGTTCCCAAAGGGAGGTAAAGCAAATCAAAATCGTTGAAGGGTAATTCATAAGAAAAGAGCGATCAAAAATCAATCACTCCGAACTTAGCAGAGAAAGGCATATGTATGTCTGTAAAGTCAAAGGATAATTTGCCTTCTTCCTTCAAGACATCATACATTCGTTTGCTGCGACTATCGGAGGTGAGATAGAAATCGGCTGACTCGCATTCTGCCTGAACAAGCAACTTGACATCGTTCTGGATGAGGATGCGGGCATCTACCTCAATCACACCTTTGGCCTTAGCATTATATAGGATTCGAGCACATTCACCAGTCTTGCTGGCATGATGGGCGTTGAATGGGGATAGAAGAATCTGCTGCAAAGGAAGATTCTCTATTTTATCTTTTACGCAAAACTCTGCGACGGCAATGGTGCTCATGCGAATGAGATAGTCGTTTTCAAGGAAGTAGCGGAAATAGCCAAGTGCATTTTCGTGCAATTCGCTTGTTCTGTCTAATAGGCGGATGACGAAGCCTGTATCACAAAATACTATCTTATTGTCCGACATAGCTTCCCTCCCTGATTTCATGTAAGAACTCATCGGCATCTATTCCTGACCAAACGGGAGTGGATGCTTCAATTTTCCTCTCCAAGTATGCCATATCGAACTTGGGCTCAAATTCCATCATTTCTATAAGTTTCAAAGAACTACGGTCAATATCTCCATTAATAATGTTCTGCTTTGCCGTAGCACGCACACCAAACTTACGATATAAAGGATTACCTTCGATGCTGGCAAGGATTTCCTTGTCGGCATCTATCATGATAAGACCATCCTTTGTGTCGAGATGGATGTTTGATTTGTTCTTTCCCCCTGCATCTACAAGCGTGCCATAATAGTAAACCTCGGCATCTGCCCAAAGATTTTCCGTCCGTTTATAATAGGAGGTAGGAGTGATATGAACAATATGCTCTTTCGATTCAGATGTAGAGACATCAACCTTGAAGTTGTTTTGAATGGCGAATTTCTGCAAGCCCTCAAAAGCAACAGCCGTCTTTGCATCCAACTGATCAATGGAAGATGTGCTGGCTACCAAAGCAAGTACAGATGCAAATTCTACTGCTTTCTGTTTACTCGTGGTAAAGACATTGCTAACAGAGCCACTCTCAATACGATAGGTCGTTATCGGCCTTTCTTTTCTTTTGTCGAGATCAAGCAAAGCAATGGCATGCTCTAATACGGCTTGCATCAGAGTGATATCGTAGTTTTCTGGAGTAAGAGGCTCACCACCATACTTCCCATCGATATGTATTGTTACCTGTCCTTTGTTTTGCAATTCATCCATTTGGGTGCAAATTTAGTGATTATTTTGATAATCGCAAACTATTTATTTGTTTTTTTGTTAAAAAATAGAGATGATAGTAACTGAAAACGTTGTTTTAACGAAATAAATGAATCTTTTGAATCAGAAATCATCCGCCTCGATGTGTCAAAAGTACCAAGGGGACCTGGTGCCTGACACATGAATTTGTAGAACGCAGATGGACAACGATAAAGATATTCTGAACACGGCGGAGATTCCCTATAAGGTAAGGTTGCGCAACGCGTTGCGTTTAAATTGTGAATTGATAATTGTGAATTGATATAAAGTTTCGCAAAGAATATTTTGAGGATTCACATTTATTTCGTACCTTCGCAGCGAAATAGACTAACTTTTATACAAAATGAAAAGAATGAGACTATGGGTGATGGCCGCCACCCTCATCTGCGGCACAAGCTTGTTTACAGCATGTAAGAAAGCACAGGAGCCGCAGAAGCCACAGACCGAGCAGAAGGAGACGGCAGGCGCAACGGCTGAGGAGAGCGCACCGCAGAAGGTGGTGAGCACAGAACTGATACGCACCTCGCAGAGCTGGGACGGCGTGGAGCTGCCCGACTACCTGCAGGGACGTCCCGAGCTGGTGGCAGTGAAGTATGTGTTTCCTGCCGGACAGAAGTTAGGCTGGCATCATCACCCTGTGATCAACTACGGCGTGCTGGTGCAGGGCGAGCTGACGATTATTGGACAGGACGGTAAGGAGAAGACGGTGCATGAGGGCGAGGCTGTGGTAGAGATGGTGAACACCATTCACCACGGTGAGAACCGAGGCACGAAGCCGGTGATCCTCTACATGTTCTACCTGGCGCAGAAGGATATGCCGCTGGCTGTGCAGCATCCGGAGATTCCGTTAAATTAAAGGGAATAGTGAATAGTGAAAAGTGAATAATTTGCTACCGCCATAGGAGGGAATAGTGAATAGTGAAAAGTGAATAATTTGCTACCGCCATAGGAGGGAATAGTGAATAATTTCTAAAAGGATGTTAAATAAATCGGTGGCGGTAGCAAATTATTCACTATTCACTTTTACTTTTAACCTTTTTTTATTACTTTGAGCTTCGCTCGAAGGTACTCACACTCGAAAAAACTCAAAAAAAATTTGGTTTTTTGCTCGTTTATTCGTACCTCTGACTTCGTCGAAGGTACTTTCGTTCGAGAAAACAACAAAAAATTGCATTTTTTTTTGGTTTTCTGCTCACTTATTCGTACCTTTGCACCCGCTTTCGGAAAATCCGAGCATCTGATGACGTGAGAGTCCGTGTGATTAAGGCCACTGAGCGTCTGAAAGATGTTAATGAGCAACAACAACTTAATCAAAAAAACAAAAAGAACTATGTATCTCGATCAAGCTAAGAAAAAGGAGATCTTCGGTCAGTATGGTAAGTCAGCTACTGACACCGGTTCGGCAGAGGCACAGATTGCCCTGTTCACCTATCGTATCAAGCACCTGACTGAGCACCTGAAGGCTAACCACAAGGACCACGTGACAGCACGTTCGCTGACCATGATGGTAGGTCGTCGCCGCAAGCTGCTGAAGCATCTCTACGTGAACGACATCAACCGCTACCGTGCCATCGTGAAGGCTCTGGGTCTGCGTAAGTAATCGTTCAAGCAGCAGAAACATCAAGCCCCGCTTCTCCAAGAGGAGAGACGGGGCTTGGCTTTTTCTTGTGAGGTGCTGACCTCAGGCACTTTTTCGTGCTCGTGGGTCAGACACTGACCTCGGCCTTGATGTGGGGCCAGGGGTTGTAGTTCTCCAACTGGAAATCCTCGTAACGGAAAGCGAAGAGATCCTTCACGTCGGGATTGATGCGCATGGTGGGCAACGGACGCGGCTCGCGGGTGAGCTGCAGGCGTGCCTGCTCCAGGTGGTTGAGATAGAGATGGGTGTCACCAGTGGTATGTACGAACCAGCCTGGCTTGAGTCCGCACACCTGTGCCATCATCATGCAGAGCAGAGCATAGGAGGCGATGTTGAAGGGCACGCCCAGAAACGTGTCGGCCGAGCGCTGATAGAGCTGCAGCGAGAGCTTGCCGTCAGCCACATAGAACTGGAACAGCGAGTGACAGGGAGGCAGCGCCATCTTGTTGACCTCGGCCACGTTCCACGCCGACACAATCATGCGGCGCGAATTGGGGTTGGTCTTGATTTGGTTGAGCACATACTGGATCTGGTCGATGGTGCCTCCGTCATAGTCGGGCCATGAACGCCACTGGTGTCCATAGACGGGTCCTAGCTCGCCGTTCTCATCGGCCCACTCGTCCCAGATGTGCACGTTGTTCTCCTGCAGATAGCGAATGTTGGTGTCGCCCTTCAGGAACCACAGCAGCTCGTAAATGATACCCTTGAGGTAGAGCTTCTTCGTGGTGAGCAGAGGGAAACCCTCTTCCAGGTTATAGCGCGTCTGATGACCGAAGATGCTGATGGTGCCCGTACCGGTACGGTCGCCTTTCTGCACACCTTCCTTGAGGATGCGGTCGAGCAAGTCAAGATACTGTCTCATTGCACTTTGTTAGCTTTCTTTCGCTGGTCGTGGTCGAGGATGGACTTGCGGATACGCATGGACTTGGGGGTGACCTCCACCAGCTCGTCTTCCTTGATATACTCCAGACATTCCTCGAGGCTCATGATGACCTTGGGAATGACGCGGGCCTTCTCGTCGGAACCCGAGGCACGCACATTGGTAAGCTGCTTGGCCTTGCAGACATTGATGACCAGGTCGTTGTCGTGCACATGTTCACCTACCACCTGTCCGTAGTACACCTCCTCGCCCGGGTCGATAAAGAACTTACCGCGATCCTGCAGCTTGTCGATGGCGTAGGCATAGGCGGTACCCGTTTCGAGAGCTATCATAGAGCCGTTGACGCGACGTTCTATCTCGCCCTTGTAGGGCTGATACTCCTTGAAGCGATGGGCCATGATGGCCTCGCCCTGAGAGGCTGTCAGCACGTTGGTACGCAGTCCGATGATGCCGCGCGAGGGTATCTCAAACTCGATATTGGTGCGGTCGCCCTGGGCTTCCATCGACATCATATCGCCCTTGCGACGTGTCACCATATCAATCATCTTCGAGGCAAACTCCTCGGGCACATTGATGGTGAGCTCCTCAATGGGCTCGCACTTTACACCATCAATCTCTTTATAGATGACCTGCGGCTGTCCCACCTGCAACTCATAGCCCTCGCGACGCATGGTCTCGATGAGCACGGAGAGGTGGAGCACACCACGACCGGAGACAACCCACTTGTCGGTAGAGTCCTCGAAGGGCTCGACACGCAGGGCGAGGTTCTTCTCCAGCTCACGCTCCAGACGGTCGTTGATGTGGCGCGAAGTCACGAACTTTCCCTCCTTGCCAAAGAACGGTGAGTCGTTGATGGTGAACAGCATCGACATCGTAGGTTCGTCGATAGCGATAGGTGGCAGGGGGTCGGGATTCTCAAGGTCGCAGATGGTGTCGCCAATCTCGAACTTTTCCAGTCCGATAACAGCACAGATGTCGCCACAATCGACGCTGTCGGTACGATGATGGCCCATGCCGTCGAAGGTATGAAGCTCCTTGATCTTGGTCTTCTCCATAGAGCCGTCGCGATGGGCGATGGTCACCTGCTGACCGTCCTTCAACGTGCCGCGATGCACGCGGCCTACGGCGATGCGGCCTGTATAGCTTGAGAAATCAAGCGAGGTGATGAGCATCTGAGGAGTACCATCTATCTGTTGGGGAGCGGGAATGACTTCCACGATCTTGTCCAACAGATAGGTGATATTGTCAGTAGGCTTCTGCCAGTCCTCGCCCATCCAGCCGTTCTTGGCCGAACCATAGACGACGGGGAAGTCCAACTGATCCTCAGTAGCATTGAGCGAGAACATCAGGTCGAACACCATCTCATAGACCTCTTCGGGGCGGCAGTTGGGCTTGTCAACTTTATTGACCACCACGATGGGTTTCAGACCTATCTGCAGAGCTTTCTGCAGCACGAAGCGCGTCTGCGGCATGGGACCCTCGAAGGCATCGACGAGCAGCAGACAGCCGTCGGCCATATTGAGCACACGCTCAACCTCGCCACCGAAGTCAGAGTGTCCCGGGGTATCGATAATATTGATTTTGACGCCTTTCCACGTGATTGAGACGTTCTTCGAAAGAATGGTGATGCCACGCTCGCGTTCCAGATCGTTGGCATCGAGCACCTGATTGCTGAGGTTCTGTCCTTCGCGAAAGAGGTTGCCGGCCAGCATCATCTTGTCGACGAGTGTGGTCTTACCGTGGTCTACGTGCGCTATGATAGCGATGTTCCTGATGTCTTGCATTCCTTATTGATTAGAGTTGAGCGAGTTTACCATCGCTACCGAGCACATTCACAATCTTGTGGATGTACATCTTCTTCATGTTCTCGCGAGCGGGCTTCAGATACTGACGAGGATCGAAGTGATCGGGATGCTCAGCCAGATACTGACGAATAGCAGCAGTCATAGCCAGACGAGAGTCAGAGTCGATGTTGATCTTGCAAACAGCACTCTTAGAAGCCTCGCGGAGCTGCTCCTCGGGGATACCTACTGCGTCGGGCAGGTTACCACCAAACTTATTGATAGTGTCTACCTCGTCCTGAGGAACTGAAGATGAGCCGTGGAGCACGATGGGGAAGCCGGGGAGCTTCTTCTCAATCTCATGCAGCACGTCGAATGCCAATGGAGGAGGAACGAGCTTGCCGGTCTTCGGGTCGCGTGTGCACTGCTCGGGCTTAAACTTATAAGCGCCGTGAGAAGTACCGATAGAGATAGCCAGAGAGTCACAGCCGGTACGAGTAGCGAAGTCAATCACTTCCTCGGGCTTGGTGTAGTGGCTCACCTCAGAGGCAACCTCATCCTCAACACCTGCCAGCACGCCGAGCTCACACTCAACGGTGACATCATACTTATGAGCATACTCTACCACCTGACGAGAGATACGGATGTTCTCCTCGTAAGGCAGTGAACTGCCGTCGTACATCACTGAAGAGAAGCCCATGTCGATGCAGTCCTTACAGAGTTCGAAGCTGTCACCGTGATCCAGGTGCAGCACAATCTCGGGATGAGCGCAGCCCAGCTCCTTAGCATAAGCCACAGCACCCTCGGCCATATAGCGGAGGATAGTAGCGTTAGCATAGTTGCGAGCGCCCTTAGAAACCTGCATGATGACAGGCGACTTTGTCTCAACAGCAGCCTGAACGATGGCCTGCATCTGCTCCATAGTGTTGAAGTTGAAAGCGGGGATAGCATAGCCACCGGCTACTGCTCTCTTAAACATCTCGCGGGTATTCACGAGACCCAAATCTTTGTAGTTTACCATAACAATTTAGAATTTATAAATATACAAATTACCATTTATTGAGTTTACGACCGCAAAGGTACTAATAAAAGTTGAAACAGGGAAACAAAAATAGATATTTTTCTTTTGTCGTTCACAAAATTAATTGTACCTTTGACCGATGTCAAGGGTACCTTCATACCTTTGACTGACGTCGAAGGTACTCTCGCTCGAAAAAACTCAAAATTCTTTTGGTTTTTTGCTCGCTTATTCGTACCTTTGCACTGTATGAAAGCTGAATTCCTGATAGCGGCACCCATGAGTGGATCGGGCAAGACAACCATTGCCCGTGGACTGATGGCGCTCTTTAGCGCCAAAGGCTATAGGGTGCAGCCGTTTAAGTGCGGTCCCGACTACATTGACACGAAATTCCACGAGGCGGTATGCGGCCGACCCTCCATCAACCTCGACACGTTCATGGCAACGCCTGAGCACGTCAGACAGCTCTATGCACACTATGGCGAAGATGCCGACATCTGCGTGGTGGAGGGCATGATGGGTCTGTTTGACGGCTATGACCGCGACCGCGGCTCATCTGCCGAGATTGCAAAGGTGCTGCAGCTGCCAGTGGTGCTGGTGGTCAACGCCCGCAGTGCGGCCTACTCGATGGCACCGCTGCTTCAGGGTTTCATGCATTTCAGTCCTGATGTGCGCATAGCCGGCGTCATCTTCAACCAGGTGGGGTCGGCACGCCATTACGACATGCTGAAGGAGGTGTGCGACGACCTGCGACTGGCTTGTTTCGGCTATCTTCCCAAGAGCAAGGCGCTGGAACAGCAGTCGAGGTATCTGGGACTGGACTTCAGTCAACAGCCCGAGCACAGGCAATTGGTTTCACTCATAGAAAACAACGTGAGATGGGAAGCACTCTTACAACTCTGATTGCACGCAACGACGAGTCGTTCTCGTTCCTATACCAAGAGACGATAGACGGTTTCGGAGAGGTACGCTTCTTCGACCCCGAGACGGAGGTGCCCGCATTTGAAGGTGTGGGGCTGCTCTATCTGCCTGGCGGCTACCCCGAAAAGCATCTGGAGGCACTCGTTGGCAACGAGGCCTGTCGGCAGGCTATCAGGGACTATGCCGAACGAGGCGGGAAGATTCAGGCAGAATGCGGCGGTATGATGTATCTGTGCAAGGAGATAGTCACCGACGAGGGCCGTTTCCCGATGTGTGGCGTGCTGCCCTACTCCATCACGGCGCGACAGACTGACCGTAAGCTGTCACTGGGCTACCGTCGTTTCGTACTTGACGGAAGGGAGTATCGCGGACACGAGTTCCACTATACGCAGTTCCTGGGAGAGGTACCCGCTTCTGTGTGTCAGGTCTATAACGCCAAGGGCGAGCCCGTCAGCACGCCTGTGTTCAAATATAAGAATGTATTAGCCAGCTATACCCATTTGTATCCCTATTATGAAACAGATTTACACTAAAACCGGAGATGGCGGCGAGACGAGCCTGCGCGGAGGTGTCAGAGTGCCCAAAGACGACCTGCGCATAGAGGTGAACGGGCAGCTGGACATGCTGAACTCGCTACTGGGACTGCTGCCTGAGGATGCCCTCATTGACGACGTGCAGAGGGAGCTGATGGTAGTGATGAGCCACATTGCCACACCCGACGGGCAGGCGAATCTGCGACAGCTACACTGTGACGAGCTGACAGCACGCATGGAAGCCGCCATAGATCAGGTGAGGGACAACGGAGCAACAGGGTTTGTCGTTCCGAAGGGCATCGTCCACGTGACACGTGCCCAGGCACGCACCGTAGAACGCAGGCTGTGGACGCTACACCGCTCGCATCCCCTTGATCCGAGCATCCTGCGCATGATGAACCGCCTGAGCGATTACTTGTTCGCAATGAGCATTAATTAATGGGAGTTATTGGGAGTTCTTTTAGTCGCTACGCTTTGTAAAAGCGAGCAAAGCTCGAGCGAACAGGCTTTCAGCCTGTGGAGTTATCGGACAATAGTTTTATGGTAATAGAAAACAAAAAAATACTTCATCCTCTCATGTTAGCCGGAACGGGCAGCGATGTCGGCAAGAGCGTGCTGGCAACAGCACTCTGTCGCATCTTCCTGCAGGACGGCTACCATCCTGCACCCTTCAAGGCACAGAACATGGCACTCAACTCGTATGCCACACCCGAAGGACTGGAGATTGGACGGGCACAGGCTGTACAGGCCGAGGCTGCGGGCATTCCCTGTCATACCGACATGAACCCGCTGCTGTTGAAACCGCAGAGCGACCACACCTCGCAGGTGGTGCTCAACGGCAAGCCTATCGGCAATCGTGATGCGTACGACTTCTGGAGAGACAGAGATCATCAGGACATGCCCAGCACCCAAAGTCATCTGGACTTCAGGAAAGAGGTGTGCGATGCTTTCGACCGACTGGCTGCCCGCTATAATCCCATTGTGATGGAGGGTGCAGGCAGTATCTCAGAGATAAACCTGCGCAACCACGATTTGGTGAACCTGCCGATGGCACGTCATGCGGGTGCCGACGTCATCCTTGTGGGTGATATTGACAGAGGCGGCGTCTTTGCCTCGGTCTATGGGAGCATTGCCCTTCAGACAGAGGAGGACCGTAAGCTCATTAAAGGCATCATTATCAATAAGTTCCGCGGCGACCTGCGACTATTCGACGAAGGACGGAAGATGCTGGAGGACATCTGTGGTGTACCTGTACTGGGGGTCGTTCCCTACTTCAAAGACATCCATATTGAGGAGGAGGACAGCGTCTCTTTGACCCAGAAAGCTAAGCGTGCGGAACGTGGACGCGTCAATGTGGCTGTCATCATGCTGCGCCATCTGTCCAACTACACCGACTTCGATGCTTTGGAACACGACGCGCGCGTACATTTGTATTATACGAACAATGTGGAAGAGATTGGCAAGGCCGACATCATCATACTACCTGGATCAAAATCGACCATCGACGATCTGTACGAGCTAAGGCGCAACGGTGTGGCACAGGCTATCATCAAGGCGCATCGACAGGGGGTAACGGTGCTTGGCATCTGTGGAGGATACCAGATGATGGGCATCGAGGTGTGTGACCCTCATCATGTGGAGGGAGAGACAGAACGTCTGCCAGGACTGGGACTGCTGCCAGTCACAACCTCGATGAGCGGCGAGAAGCGCACACGTCAGGTTGCGTTCAGGGCTTCTTCCTTGGGTGAAGGGGTAACTGGCAAAGGCTACGAGATACACATGGGACGCACAGAGCCTTTCGGCAATGCCCCCCAACAGCCTTTTGCCATTCTGGATGATGGACACGAGGATGGTTATTGGGTGAATGAGCGCTGTATGGGCACCTATATCCACGGTGTTTTGGACAACCCTCAGATAGTAGATAGTCTGTTGACACCCTTTGCCGACAAGATGGCAGAAGGAAAAGAGCCGTTCGACTATCAGGCGTTCAAGGAACGGCAATACGACCTGTTGGCAGACCACGTCAGACAACACGTTGATATTGCTAAACTGTATAGTATTCTTGAGAATTGAGAATTGAGAGTTGAGAATTGAGAATTGATATTTATTATTTAATCTTTAATGTTTAATCTATAATGCTTTTCGGACACGGTGACGACATATACGACTATCAGGATATTCGAATCAATTTCAGTTCGAATATCTGTCAGCATGCTGACCACTCGGCACTGAAGAAGCATCTGATGGCGCATTTTGACACCATTGCCAACTACCCCGAGCCTGAGCCTTGGACGCTGGAACGAGCTATTGCCAGGAAGTATGGCATCGAGGAAGACTGCGTCCTCGTCACCAATGGAACGACAGATGCCATCTATCTCATCGCTCAGGCCTATGCCGCCCTACCCTACAACATCCTGCACCCCACATTCAGCGAATACGAGGATGCTTGCAGGATGTATGGAATGCAACAGGGCAGCGGACACCTGACATGGGTTTGCAATCCGAACAACCCTACAGGTGAGACACGCACGCTGGACCAGATCCGTCAGCAGTCAGGAGGCTACGAGATACTCATCATCGACCAGGCATACGAGAACTGCACCAGCCAAAAGATGATGTCGCCAAAGGAGGCCATCAACGAGGGGAATATCATGCAGCTGCATTCTATGACCAAGACGTATGCCGTACCCGGCTTGCGACTGGGGTATATCACGGCAGCACCCCCTCATATCAGTCAACTGCGGAAGTTCCTGAAACCCTGGTCGGTCAACGCACTGGCTATTGAGGCAGCACTATTCCTCCTAAAACACGACGAACTGATGGTGAAGCCTGATTTGAATGAGGCCCAACGCCTGTATCGCAAGATGAATGAGATTGAGGGCGTCTCTGTGCTACCTACTGACACGAACTATATGCTTTGCAGCATTGAACGACATACGGCAACAGAGCTGAAGGACCACTTAGCACGTGAGTATGGTATGCTGATACGCGATGCCTCAAACTATAAAGGGCTGAACAACCATTTCTTCCGCATAGCGGCACAACTGCCTGAAGAGAACGATGCTTTAATAGATGCTGTCAGTCATTATGTTGGAATATCTCTTTGACATATCAGCCTATGCCCTGCCTATTGCTTTGTTGGCAGGCTGGCTCCTCGACCTGCTGTTGGGCGACCCCTCATGGCTGCCCCATCCTGTTGTGTATTTCGGAAAGATGATTGCATGGGGCGAAAAACGACTCAATCACGGCAAGCACCGAAAACTGAAAGGCGGCATCCTGGCTATTGGTCTGGTCCTATTAGTATTCTTTTTGACATTTTTCATACTGCGCCTCCTTGCATCTGTCAACGTCATACTCTACGTTCTCCTCTCCAGCATTATCATCTTCTACTGTCTGGCAGGAACGACACTGATACACGAGGTCAGGGATGTTTTTGTGGCCCTGGATCGTTCACTGGAAGAAGGACGCCAGCAGGTGGCTCGCATCGTGGGACGCGACACCAAAGCGCTGTCGGCACAAGAGGTGCGCACAGCTGCGTTGGAGACGTTGGCCGAGAACCTGAGCGACGGTGTCATCGCCCCACTCTTCTGGCTGTTGCTCTTAGGGCCTGCCGGCATGCTGGCCTATAAGATGGTGAACACACTCGACTCGATGCTAGGCTATCGCACAGAGCGTTACCGTGACTTCGGCTGCGTGGCTGCCCGTCAGGATGATGTCTTCAACTATATTCCTGCCCGACTGACTGCACTGCTGATGATTCTGCCTCATGCCATTGCCAATCATCAATCGTCCATCTTCCATTTCGTCCGTGCTAACGGACGGAATCACGCCAGTCCCAACAGTGGCTATCCAGAGGCATCGCTGGCTGGTATCCTTGATTGCAGGTTCGGTGGTCCTCACGAATACTTTGGACAACTCTTCGACAAACCGTTCATCGGCACCAATCCACGTCAGTTGACTACAGACGACATGAAAAAAGCCGTACGGGTGAATCGTACGGCTGAAGTTCTTATGTTGTTGCTGACAGCAACTGTCTTTGTTGTCGGATCGTTTCTCGTCTAAGATTTCATACCGACAATCTTCGTCTTAGGCAGTTCTTTGTTACGACGGTTCACGACAGTAACCACAGCCTGCGCCAGATTCAGGAAAGCCTGTCCTGTCATCGTGTCAACCTTAGTGGCTGCAGGTGCACCAGCATCTCCACTCTCGCAGATACTCTGAACCAGCGGAATCTGAGCCAACAGCGGCAAACCCATCTCCTCGGCCAGCTGCTTACAGCCTTCCTTTCCAAAGATATAGTATTTATTCTCAGGAAGTTCGGCTGGTGTGAACCAAGCCATATTCTCCACCAATCCAAGGATGGGCACGTTGACTTTGTCATTGCGATACATGTCGATACCTTTGCGGGCATCGGCTAAGGCCACCTGCTGTGGCGTGGAAACGATAACAGCACCCGTGATACTGAGTGTCTGAAGGAGTGTCAGATGAATATCGCTGGTTCCAGGAGGGGTATCGAGGATGAAATAGTCCAGTTCGCCCCAGTTAGCATCAGCAATAAGTTGCTTCAAGGCATTCGTTGCCATACCACCACGCCAAAGGGTAGCAGTATCGGGATTAACGAAGAAACCTATTGAGAGAAGCTTCACGCCATACTGTTCGATGGGCTCTATGAGATCGCGTCCATCAATATTGACAGCATAGGGACGGGCATCCTCGCAATTGAACATCTTTGGCATCGAAGGGCCGAAGATATCGGTATCGAGCAAACCCACCTTATAGCCCAGTCGAGCCAGCGAGATAGCGAGATTAGCCGATACGGTTGACTTACCAACCCCACCCTTACCTGAACTGACAGCAATGATGTTCTTCACGCCTGGCAACAATTTCTCTATCTCAGGACGGGGTTTCGACTTAAACTCTGTCTCAATCTCCACCTCGATATCAGCTGTTGGTTTTTCGCTATTGGCCGCCAGTTGCTGGTAGTGGTACTTGATAGCTGCCTCAGCTGCTTTGACTGTCGATTTCAGAAACGGGTCGGTATCACGAGGGAAAAGCAGGACAACCTTTACTTTCATGCCGTTGATGGACGGTGTATCAGCCACCATCCCACTCTCCACAAGGTTCTTCTTGGTACCCGCATACGTCACCGTAGCAAGGGCATCCATAATCATTTTTGGATATAGCGTCATCTTCTTGTTCTTTTTATCCGTTAAAAAAATCCCCCACTCAATCTGATGAAGAATGAACGGGGGATGAGTGTAGCGTCTTCGTATTGTTTATCTGAATAGATAACGATTGTCAATAACATTTGCTTTGTTGCGCAGTTCCCCGTAAGCGAGACCTGCCAAACGACGCGTCATAGAACGCTGCATTCTCTGCTGGACAGCATCGTTAAACTCACCAGGAGCCACCGTACGCTCCATCACCTGGAACACGTAGACGCCAGCATTACCCTTGACAGGTTTCTTGCAGAAAGCGCCATCGGCAGTAGCTGCTACAGCACCACTGAGAGCTGGCTCATAAGCACCAAAGTTGGGAAGGGTTGCTGGCTCAGTGAACTTGATACCAGGAACAGTATCCAACTGAACAGCCTGATCCTTGGCCTGTGCATCAGCTACGCTGCGAACACCACTGAGGCGTTTGGTAATCAATTCATACTTCTTGTCGAGGAGTACTTCGGCACGCAACTGTTCTTTGACAGACTCGAAGTCGAGAGTGCCAACGGGATGAACCTTCTTCAGTGCCACTGCCACGAACACATCGTTATTGCCGCAACGCTCGAATGCCTGAGACACCTGTCCCTCCTTAGCGGTCTCGAATGCCCACTTGACAGCGGGATGAGTACCGGAGATACCAGCAATGTTATTCGAAGCAGTAGTCAATCCGCTTGCGTTTGCAACCGTATAGTTATTGGCAGCCGCATTCTTCTCGAGCTTGTCAGCTGACTGGTTATTAGCTACGAAACGGCTGAAACGGTTGTACTCGTTGTTATAGGTCTCGTTAGAAGCATCCAGCTCGCGGATGATGATAGCAACATCGTAGAGCTTTTTAGCAGACTTAGAGTCAGTGCACTCCACAACAAGACGAGCCTCGGGATTCTGAGGATGTGCGATGATCTTCAGATCACCACTGCGCAGCGACATCATCTCGTCCCAATAGGCCTTGAAGTCGGCAGTCATCTGCTGTCCAAACATAGCATCCATCGTCAGCCATTCCTTTTGAGTAGGACGGTTATAAAGACTCATTGATACAGAATCCATATCCTGACCACCACGTATCACCTGCAGAACGCTGTCAGCAGTCTGTTCGGGTAAAGCAATAGCACGAATCTCCACAGAGTCAACAACAACGGGAGCATCCATCAACTTCACTACAGCATAAGCAGTCTTGACACGCTCCTCGCGATCACGCTTCTTATTGATAACAGTTTCGAACACGGGGCTCACCTCGCCAATCTCCAAAGAATCAACAACAGCACCAAAGCCCTGCATCAGATTCTCAAGCGTCGTAGCGGTGACAGGCATACCGTTGTAGTTCACCAGCGACTGGTTACGACGAACGATATCTTCTACCTTCAGAGTATCCTTCTTCAACTGCTCTGCAGCAACGTTGATTGCAGCAGTCATACGGTCCTTATCGGCCTGAGAAGGCACTACTTGATAAGTAACGTACTTCACATCACGCATCTCAGTAAAGATCTGGAAGTTATCCTTCTCCTCTTCGTACTTCTTCTTCAAGTCAGCGTCAGACACCTTCACGTCGTTGTCGTTAACAGCAGCGTAAGGATAGAAAGCCAAAGCCACACGGCTCTGCGTCTGAGTGCCATCGAAGGCAGCCTTAGCCGAAACGGTGTTAGACTGCATACAAGCAGAGAGCAGAGAATAATACTTTTGAGTGAGCAGCTGCTGCTTCAACTCAGTTTCTACAGCCTGCCAATACTTATCAAAACGAACAGCGAGGTCTTTAATCTGAGCGTTCTTCTCGCCCTCCTTCTTCAAAGCATCAGAAAGCTGCTTCACCTGCTGATAGTCAAAACGACCAGTCTGGTCGGCGAATACAGGTGCAGATTCTACGCGATTCGTCTGCGGGTTAAGATAACGGTATTGAAGCATGTATGTGTTTAGCACGGGATTGGTTCCCTTCTGAAGAACATCGGCCAGTTCCTTGTCAGTAACCATAAGACCCAGCTTTTCTGCCTCTTCACCGATGACAATACCCTGTACATAATACTCCCAAACCATATCACGCAAGCCATCAAGATCCTCGTTGCTCAGATTTTCAACGATGTACTTAGCGACGGGGGCTTGCTGGAGTTCCATAATCTCCTTGATAAGCTTAGAACTCTCCTGATAGGTATCAACCATTGTGTTATAGTCCTGGATATTGAGTTTTTCTCCCAGAACCTCACCTGCCTGCTGGCGATTCATGTTGCTCGTTGTCTCACAAGAGCGCCACATATCGCCGGCAATGAATCCAAACAGGGCCAAGGCTATGATACCTACAAGCCAAGGTCCCCAGCTTCTGATTTTACCAATTGCTGCCATTTTTGTTATTATTTTTTGTTTTTAATTTTGTTGCTTTTTTCAATTCAGCCGACAAAGTTACGAATTTTGAGCGACATAACGACACTTTTTTATAAAAATTTGTCATTTATGCCCTTATTTTCCTTCCTCAGCCACTAAATGGAGGCGAACAAGTTCGATTTTTGTCGCCGTATTCTTCATAATTTTAAATTCAAAGCGGTCTTCGATTTTCACCACTTCGTTAAGTTTCGGGAAACTTTGATAGACATGGAGTATCAATCCGCCTACCGTCATATAGTCATCACTCTCAGGCAAGTCTAAATCAAACAACTCGTTAACCTTTTCTATCTCCAATCGGGCAGACAACAAGTAATCGCCATCGTCCAGACGTTTGGCCACATAGTGATTGGAATCGTGCTCATCCTCAATATCACCGAAGATCTCCTCTACGATGTCCTCAAGAGAAACAAGACCACTGGTACCACCAAACTCATCGACCACCACACCCAGCGATTTCTTCTGTGCCAACAGCGTCTGCATCATTTTGCTGGCAGCCATCGTCTCTGGGACGAAGGTTATCTGGCGAAGCCTCTGGCGCCAATCAGCAGGATTGCGGAACATCTCCGACGAATGGATATAGCCCACAATATGGTCAATATCATCATGATAGACAACAATCTTGGAATGACCACTCTCAATGAATTTCTGTTTCAGTTCTTCAATGTCACAGGTATCTTCCACAGCATCAATCTCGGTACGTGGTATCATACAGTCACGAACCTTCGTCTCTGAAAACTCGAGTGCATTCTGGAATATCCTCACTTCCTCTTCAATCTCATCATCGTTACGTGCATTATCGATGCTAGATTGCACCAAATAGTCAAGATCCACACGGGTGAAGGCTTTCTCGCCATTATCTTTCTCCATACGGACACCAAGGAGTCTGAGCAGACCTTTGGAAAGGAGTGTGGCAAAACGGGCAACAGGCCATAAGACCACATAGCACAGCCATGCTGGAATGGCAAAGAAAGTAAGCATACCATTGGGGTTGGCCTTAAATATGGTCTTTGGCAAAAACTCGCCCGTAAAAAGAACAACCAGCGTTGAAAGAAGCGTATCGGCCAGTACTCGTGTACCGTCATTAAACGATGCGAACAACGTCATATCAAAGATCTTGGCAAACAGAATACCATAGACCACCAACGCAATGTTGTTTCCAACCAGCATCGTTGAGACGAAATTGTTGGGATGCCTGTAGAACAAGGCCATAGCACGCTGCGAAGGGCCGTTCTTGTCACGTTCCATTTCTGCCAACAGACGGTTGCTGGAAACAAAAGCGATCTCCATACCTGAGAAGAAGGCTGAGAAGATCATTGATATAACCAATCCTATGATTAATGCGCCCATGAGTCTTTATTGCTGTATCATTTTGACTTGTAGAGAGTCCTGACCTTCCTTTGGTTCGCCCAACATATCTTCAGCTCGGAATGATCCTTGTGAATTGGAAACCATATAGTGAGTCATTTCCTCATTGCTTTCGAAATAGGTACCTTCCATCGTACGCTCTGGGGTCACGATACGCGAAAAGGCATGTGAATAGAACTGATGTTTAATACCATCCCAAAAAAGTTCATCACTACTGTAAAGCAGCGCACTGTCAGCTTTACGAATAAAGACGCGTCCACGTAATTTCCACAGGCGTTGCTGATCATAATACCATGCTGAATCGGCCTGAATATAGGCCTGCATGCGCATCTCCTCATCATACTGCTCGAAGAAGATGCCTTTCATAAACTCCCATCGCGAGGGTTGGCGAACGGTGTTGACATCCCACTGTTCTGTAACAATACGGTATTTCATCACTCCCGAATCGGAAATCATGGTGTTGACACCGTAGGAAGTCATCATGGAGACTGAGTCTTTGGGATAAATTGCAGGCGCCGTATGTTCCTTGGCCTCATCACATGCCCACAACAACAGCATCAGGGTGAACGCAAAGCCCACCCCGAAAAGATATCTACTATGATTCTCAAATCTCAAAACAAAAAATTCAAGATTAGTCGATCTTCCACTTCGCGAACCATCGCTCGTTGAAAGTCAGACCTACCGTGATACGGAATGTATTGTCCGTAATCATATCCTTTGCAGAAGAGCGAACCCACTGAGCACTGACATTGAGTTGCGAACGGTTGTTATAGGCATTTTGAAGAGGTATGCCAAAACCCGCACTGAGACTCAACTCCTTAGGACCGTCCTTCCCATTTATTTTATAATAAGGTGTAGCATAGCCGGCTCCAACCTTATAGTGCACACGATGCAGGAAACGACGACTAACGGGGTTTGGCACATAATCGGCACCCAGCGTAGCCTTGTAACTGTCTTTCATCAAGTCAGTACGCCCGACATACTTGTCGTCCACTTCACCAGGATAGCTCACGCTACCCCACTTCTGCACGGTTACGTCAGCACCCACAAAGAATTTGTTACCATGAATCCATGAGAGACCAACGCCATAGCTCATCGGCAGTTCAAGAGCATTGCCTGCATGGAGTGTGTCTGAACGACTGACACTTGTCGAGGCATCGGTAGTATTGATGACACACAACGGATCAGCACCCAACTTGTGTCCCAAGCCAAAGGTCAGGCCCAACACCAGTTCGTCTTTCTTGGAGATAGGCTGTTGCCATTGCAGACCTGCGTCAAGCTTATAGGAGCTGACATCTACGGAATAGATCTTGGAAACAGTCAGCACCTGACTCTCGCTACCCACAGAGGTGAAACCACGTGAAAAGCTACCCCACAGATAGGCTGCATTGAAACCTATTGACAATGGTTTGAAAATGCGCCAGCCTGCACCCACGAAGACCTGATGGGCACCTCCATCACCACTATAAGTGTCTGTCATCGTAATGCTTGAATTCTCTAATGAACGCGTTGAGGAATACTGGTAACCGACATTTGAATAAGGCAGAACGCCAAAACTGACACCTACGTGCGGCATCAAGCGAAACAGACCTACCGCATATTCAAAGTCGGCATTCTTGGCATTGATGCGCTTAGCACCTTCCTTGAAATTAGAGATCTGACCCGACAGAGCCACATCGAACATCATCGTCAAAGAGTCCACAGCCGAGTATGAGGCAGGATTCAAGGTATTCACTACATTACCCTTGCGCAGACCCAAACCCACGCCATTCATGCCGCGGCTAAAGCTCTGTGACTGATCTGACAATATACCTAAACCATACTGGCTGTATGGTGAGTTCGTGCCACTCTGCGAAAAGGCAGTAACAGCCATCATAGAGGCCAAAACGCTGCCAATAATACATTTCTTCATGCTTCTGTATTTCATTCAGCGTGCAAAATTATTAAAAAAAATCGAACTAAATGCACCGAAAGTGAAAAATATAGCTTAATTTTGCATCGTGAAACAATTAAAAAACATTTTTAGGATTCATTGCCTACTATTTTTATGCTTTTGGCTGGAAGGGATAACACCAGTCAAGGCACAGCATACCCCCAACCCGATGGACAGCGTCGAGATTGGTCTGATTACGTGTTCTCCCCACGACGAGGTTTACAGTCTCTATGGTCACTCTGCCATCCATTACCGTGATCTTCGTAATGATGTGGACTACGTATTCAACTATGGTGTCTTTGACTACAACAAGCCGTATTTCGTTCTTCGCTTTATCTTTGGGAAGACAGATTATGAACTCGGCGTCTGTTCCTTCAACGCCTTCTGCAAAGAATACGAGAGATGGAAATGTCAAGTGTCCGAACAGGTTCTTGACCTGACGCCAGAAGAAAAAGACCGCATCATCAAGGCACTCTTTTTGAACGCACAGCCAGAGAACTGCGTTTATAGGTATAACATCTTCTACAACAATTGCACATCGAACGCCAGGGATATCATCGAAAAGCATCTGGATGGCAGTATTACCTATGAAGGGCAGCCTGCAAAACGGGGAGACACCTATCGTAAACTGCTGCACGAACACACTGCAGACAATCCCTGGGCCGCCTTTGGCAGTGACTTGTTGATAGGCGTGAAAGCTGACTTTAAGATTGACCAGCGTGAACAACAGTTCCTGCCCCGCAACTTGGCATACGACTTTAATCGCGCTTTCGTTGTTCGCAACGGAGAAAAACGTCCGCTTGTAAAGGAGACCATCATTTGGAATCCTCTGGGCGACCAGCCTGTGAGTACAGGTTTTCCGTTGTCACCCCTCGTCTGCTTCATCATCTTGCTCATCATTTCCCTCGGCGTGTTCGTGTATGAGCAGCGTAAGAAGACATGCCTACGATGGTTTGACGTGACGTTAATGTTGCTGACAGGTCTGGCCGGATGCATCGTCTTCGTGATGTTTTTCTCAGAGCACCCCGCAACCAGCACCAATCTGCAGATTCTGATACTCAACCCTCTGTCGTTATTCTTTATTCCCCAAGTCTTTCGAGGAAAGAAGACGCGCTGGTTCGTTATCAGCCTATGCGCAACCATCCTTTTCCTGATTGGAGGCCTGTGGCAGGACTATGCAGAGGGTATGTACATTTTGGCACTATGTTTGCTGTTAAGATATTGGAGACATCGGCATGAGAAATAAGTATCTTTATATCACCCTATTAGCCATTCTCGGTTTCAACAGCGAGAGTTGGGCACAGTATGTACAGTCAAAAGGTGCGCCACGACTGGTGGTAAGCATCACCATCGACCAGTTACGCAGCGATTATCTGGAAGCTTTTGCCCCACTCTATTCTGACAAAGGCTTTAAGCGGCTGCTTGACGGAGGACGCGTCTATGCCAATGCCTCCTACCCATTCTCACCCATTGACCGTGCTTCGGCTATCGCATCCATTGCTACAGGTGTTACACCTTATTATAATAATATAACGGGTAAGCTATGGCTAAACCGTAAGACACTGCGGCCCGTCTTTTGTGTTGACGATTCTGCATTCCCTGGACTTCTGACAGACGACACCTCTTCGGCGGCAGCTCTCTCTACATCGACCATTGGCGACGAGCTGAAGGTTGTCACTGGTGGTAAGGCACACGTCTATTCCATTGCCCCTTACCGCGACGCAGCCATTCTTGCCGCTGGTCATGCAGCCAATGCTGCCACATGGATTGACGATATCAGAGGCAACTGGTGCTCGACTTCCTACTATTCATCGTCCCTGCCCGCTTGGATTGGTGCATACAACAGTATGCATCCTGCCGATTCAAGGACTGACAACACCACATGGGAGCCGTGCGACATGAAGGTAGGCAACCTCAGCTACTTCATGTACGGGAACGACTCACGTTCCTTCAAGCACAGATTCTCGGGTCCTGAACGCTACACGCTCTACAAGACCAGCGGACTAGTGAATAAGGATGTGACTGATATGGCACAGCAATGTGTCTATGCCAACGGTATGGGTAACGACGCTGTTACCGACTTACTCTCGCTAACCTATTATGCTGGTACGTTCGACCATCGCACTGTGACAGAATGTCAGACCGAGCTTGAAGACACCTATGTACGTCTGGACAACGAGATAGCTCGTCTGATGGACTATCTTGACGAGCACATTGGGAAAGACCGTGTGTTGTATATATTGACTAGTACAGGCTACAGCGACATCGAATCTACCGACTATCAGAAATACCGTATTCCCTCTGGTGTCTTCCAGATGGAGCGTACCTCAAATCTGCTGAACATGTATCTGGGAGCAATTTGGGGACAGGGCATTTATATCGAATCGACCTTTGGCAATCAGATTTTCCTGAACCACAAGCTGTTGGAAAACAAGAAAGTCAGCATTACCGATGCCACTAATCGTGCTCAGGAGATTCTGGTCATGATGTCAGGGGTCAGGAATGTCTATACCTCCCTACAGCTCATCACCAGCCAGAACCAACAGTTGCAGAAGATACGCAACGGTTTCAGCCCGGAACATAGCGGCGACTTGTTTATCGAGGTCGCTCCAGGTTGGCAGATCCTTGACGAGAATGGGCAGCAGGTTGAATTGTCACGCGCTTCATTCACGCCATTCCCTATTATTTTCTATGGCAACGGCATTGAATCTGAACGTATTCAGGTTCCCGTTACCACCGACCGCATTGCACCAACTATAGCGCGCTGTATTCGCATCCGCGCACCCAATGCATGCTCTTCAGAGCCACTTTTTTAACATAAAAAGGTAAAAAAGTAAAAAGGCAGCGCGAAGTACGGAATTATTTTCGTACCTTTGCACCCGTTTTTCCGATATTCCGTTCGGAACGCGTAAATGAATAGATTGAATTGCAAATCAGTAAATTATAAATACATAAGATGAATATCAACAAGATTCTAAAGTCATTGTTCGGCGATAAGTCATCGCGCGACATGAAACTCATACAGCCATTCGTAGAGCAGGTGAAGCAAGTATCACCTAGCGTTGAGGCACTTGACAACGATGCCCTGCGCGCTCGTACCCAGGAGCTGCGCCAGCAGGTACAGGCAGCTGCCACCAAGCAGAAAGAAGAGATTGAGCGGCTGAAGGGTACCATCGAACAGACCCCCATTGACGAGCGTGCCGACATCTTTGCCCAGATAGACAAGTTGGAGAAAGATGCACTTGAGGTGTATGAGAAAGCCCTTAACCAAGTGATGCCCGAGGTCTATGCCATCGTGAAGGATACAGCCCGTCGCTTTGCCCAGAACGAGGAGACCATCGTTACTGCCAACGACTTCGACCGCGAGCTGGCAGCTGATCCCCGTAAGGACTTTATCACCATTGACGGTGACAAAGCCATCTATCACAACCACTGGACAGCAGGCGGCAACGACCTGAAATGGGAGATGGTCCACTATGACGTGCAGCTCTTTGGTGGTGTGGTACTCCATCAGGGAAAGATTGCCGAGATGGCTACTGGTGAAGGTAAGACCCTTGTAGCCACCCTCCCCGTGTTCCTGAATGCGCTGACTGGCAACGGTGTACATGTGGTTACCGTCAACGATTATCTGGCCAAGCGTGACTCCGAGTGGATGGGACCGCTTTACATGTTCCATGGACTCAGCGTCGATTGTATCGACAAGCACCAGCCCAACTCTGAGGCTCGCCGCAAGGCTTATCAGGCCGATATCACCTTTGGTACCAACAATGAGTTTGGTTTTGACTATCTGCGAGACAATATGGCTATCTCGCCTGCCGACCTGGTACAGCGAGCCCATAACTATGCTATCGTCGATGAGGTTGACTCCGTGTTGATTGACGATGCCCGTACGCCTCTGATCATCAGCGGTCCTGTTCCCAAGGGTGAGGTACAGATGTTCGAGGAGTATCAGCCATTGGTCGAGAAACTCGTGGGTGTACAGCGTCAGCTTGCCACACAGTATCTGGCCGATGCCAAGCAGAAGATTACCGAAGGTATGAATACCGACAACAAGGAACTCCTGGAACAAGGATTCCTGTCGCTCTACCGTTCCCATAAGTCATTACCCAAGAACAAGCCACTCATCAAGTACCTCTCGGAAGAAGGTATCAAGGCAGGCATGCTCAAGACCGAAGAGCACTACATGGAGAACAACAACCGTCGTATGCCCGAAGCTGTTGAGCCCCTCTACTTCGTCGTCGATGAGAAACTGAACTCCTGCGACCTCACCGATAAGGGTACGGCTTGGCTGGCTAACCAGGTGAACGATGCCGAGCTCTTCGTGCTGCCCGATATTGCAGCCCAGCTGTCAGCACTTGAGGCTGAGGTAGGACTCTCTGACGAGGAGCGCGTCACGAAGAAAGACGAGCTGATGAGCCACTATGCCGTGCAGAGCGAGCGTGTGCACACCCTGCAGCAGTTGCTCAAAGCCTACACCATGTTCAATAAAGATGACGAATATGTCGTTATCGACGGAGAGGTGAAGATTGTCGATGAGCAGACAGGACGTATCATGGAAGGTCGCCGTTGGAGCGACGGCCTGCACCAGGCTGTCGAAGCTAAGGAGCACGTGAAGGTGGAAGCTGCCACCCAGACCTTTGCCACCATCACCCTGCAGAACTATTTCCGCATGTACCACAAGCTGGCAGGTATGACGGGTACCGCTTCTACCGAGGCTGGTGAGTTCTGGAACATCTACAAGCTCGATGTCGTGGAGATTCCCACCAACAAACCCGTTATCCGTAAGGATATGGAGGACCGCGTCTATAAGACCCAGCGCGAGAAGTATCGTGCTGTCATCGAAGAAGTGGTGAAGATGCGCAAAGCAGGTCGTCCTACGCTGATTGGTACTACCTCCGTTGAAATCTCTGAGCTACTGTCACGCATGCTCGACATGTATGTAGATCCTGAGACTGGCAAGCGCGAGGGTATTCCCCATCAAGTTCTGAATGCCAAACTGCACCAGAAGGAGGCCGACATTGTGGCTCTGGCCGGTCAGTCAACCAACGGACTGGGAGCCGTTACCATCGCCACCAACATGGCTGGTCGTGGTACCGATATCAAGCTATCGCCTGAGGTGAAGGCCGCTGGCGGTCTCGCCATTATCGGTACCGAGCGCCATGAGAGCCGTCGTGTAGACCGTCAGCTGCGAGGCCGTTCTGGACGTCAGGGTGACCCAGGCTCTTCTGTCTTCTTTGTCAGTCTTGAAGACAAGCTGATGCGTCTGTTCGGTAGTGAGCGTATTGCCTCTATCATGGACCGTCTGGGCTTCAAGGAAGGCGACCTCATTGAGAGTTCGATGATCACCAAGCAGATTGAGCGTGCCCAGAAGAAGGTCGAGGAGAACCACTTCGGCATCCGTAAGCGTCTGTTGGAGTATGATGACGTGATGAACAAGCAGCGTACCGTTGTCTATGAGAAGCGTCGTCACGCCCTCATGGGTGAGCGTATCGGTATGGATATCGCCAACACCATCTGGGACCGTATCTCTACCATCATCGAGCGCAACGACTATCAAGGCTGCAAGGAAGAGTTTATCCGTCTGTTTGCGATGGAAGTGCCCTTCACTGAGGAGCAGTTCTCGAAAGAGAATCCTGAGGTGCTGGCCGAGAGCGCATTCCAGCAGGCCTTGGCCAACTTCAACCGTCGCACAGAGCACATCTGCGAGGTGGCCTGGCCCGTTATCCAGCGTGTCTATGAAGAGCAGGGACACATGTACGAACGTATCATGGTGCCCATCACCGACGGCCGTCGCACTTATAACATCGCCTGCAACCTCAAGGAAGCCTACGACACCCAGTGCAAGTCAGTGGTCAAGGACTTTGAGAAGCAGATACTGTTGCATATCATTGACGACGCCTGGAAGGAGAACCTGCGCGAGCTCGATGAGCTGAAGCACTCCGTACAGAATGCCAGCTACGAGCAGAAAGACCCGCTCCTAATCTTCAAGTTGGAGAGTGCTAAGGTGTGGGACAACATGATCAACGAGATGAACAACCGCACGGTAAGCATCCTGACACGTGCCGCCATTCCTGAACTGCAGAACAATCAGGTGCGTGAGGCTGCCCCAGAGGAGCACACCAATCGTCAGCAGTACACAGAGAACAAGCAGAATGTCAACGAGGAGCAGATGGTTGACCGTAACCAGCAGGCAGCAGCACGTCAGGACACACGCGCCCAGCAGCCTCGCACACCTCTTATTAAGGACAAGATGCCTGGTCGCAACGATCCCTGCCCCTGCGGTAGCGGCAAGAAGTTCAAACAGTGTCACGGAAAGGGTTTGGTATAATTGTCGTTAGCCCGTAATAACGTTATAACGTAATAACGAAAAAAGCCATGATTAAGATCGACAACCTCAAGAAGCAGTTTGGTGAAACCGTCGCCTGCAACATCCCATCGTTCACGGTGAACGACGGCGAAGTGCTGGGACTGGTAGGCAACAACGGAGCTGGCAAGACAACCCTGTTCCGTATGATTCTCGACCTGCTGAAGCCCGATAACGGAGAGATCACCATCAGCGGAGACATCAACCCTGCCACCTCTGAAGACTGGAAGCAGTTCACGGGTGCCTATATCGACGAAGGATTCCTCATCGACTATCTGACGCCTGAAGAGTATTTCTCGTTCCTGGGCAAGATCAGCGGCATCCCCCAGAAGGAGATAGACCAGAGACTGCAGGCCTACGAGCATTTCTCTGGAGGCGAAGTGTTCGGACAGAAGAAATTGATACGCAACCTCTCTGCAGGCAACAAGCAGAAGGTTGGCATCATCTCTGCCCTGATACGTCAGCCCCGTCTGGTCATCCTCGACGAGCCATTCAACTTTCTGGACCCCACAAGCCAGAACCTGCTGAAACGACTCATCACCGACTATGCCCGCGACACCCAGGCCACCATCCTCATCAGTAGCCACAACCTGCAGCATACCGTCGATATCTCCACACGCATCGCCCTCCTTGAGAAAGGATGCATCATTCGCGACCTGAATCCGCAAAATGACGACGCCCGACAGGAGTTGACGGCCTATTTTGAGCAGCAGATGTAGGATAATCGCGGTTTTTTTTCAAAAAAAAGCGAAAACATTTTCATATATCGTTGAAAATGAGTATCTTTGCAGTCCGAAAACGAAAAAGTATTAATAAACATTAAAAGGAGAACATAAAAATGACTAAACAAGACATAGTCAATACTATTGCCCAGCAGACTGGTGTAGGCAAGCGTGAGACAGCCATTGTAGTAGAGGCTTTCATGGAGGAGATTCGTAACAGTCTGGCAGACAACAAGGAGAATGTTTACCTGCGTGGTTTCGGCAGCTTCATCGTAAAGCATCGTGCCAAGAAGACCGCTCGCAACATCTCCAAGAACACCACTCTGGTTATCGACGCTCACGATCTTCCTGCCTTCAAGCCTGCCAAGAGCTTCATCGAGCGCATGGGTGAGTAACGTTGCCTGCAAAACATACAAATAAATAATCATATATCAAAATTATTCTACAACTATGCCAAACGGAAAGAAAAAGAAGGGCCACAAGATGGCTACTCACAAGCGCAAGAAGAGACTGCGCAAGAATCGTCATAAGAGCAAGTAAGCACTTATTACACGAAGAAATGGAAGGAGTGTACTGAAGCATACGCATTATGCTCGGTGCACCCTTTTTGTTAAACAATTGACAATTCACAATTGACAATTGACAATTAAGCATTAAGAATTAAGCATTAAAAAAAATGACAAGCGAAGTTATCATTGATGTGCAGCCAAAAGAGATATCCATCGCGCTCTTGGAAGACAAGAACCTGGTGGAATATCAGAACGAGCCTCGCGAGGCCTCGTTCGCCGTTGGCAACATCTACATCGGCAAGGTGCGCAAGCTCATGCCAGGACTCAACGCTTGCTTCGTGGACGTAGGAAGCGAGAAAGACGCTTTCCTTCACTATCTTGATCTGGGTCTGCAATTCAGCTCTTACGAGAAGTACCTCAAGCAGGTAGCCAGCGACCGCAAGAAGCTCTACCCCATCCAGAAAGCCTCTATCCTACCCGACCTTCCCAAGGACGGAAGCATCCAGAACGTGCTGAAGGTGGGTCAGGAGATCATGGTTCAGGTTGTCAAGGAGCCCATCAACACCAAGGGTCCCCGTCTCAGCTGTGACCTCAGCTTTGCTGGACGCTACATGGTGCTCATCCCCTTCGGCGACAAGGTTTCTGTTTCAAGCAAGATCAAACGCGGTGAGGAGCGTAGCCGCTTGAAGCAGTTGGTACAAAGCATGAAGCCCAAGAACTTCGGCGTTATCGTTCGTACGGTTGCCGAGGGCAAGCGTGCTGCCGAGTTGGACGCTGAGCTGAAACTGCTGATGAAACGATGGGACGACGCTATCACCAAGGTTCAGAAGACCACCGAGCGTCCCCAACTGGTATTCGAGGAGCAGACACGTGCCGTAGCACTCCTGCGCGACCTTTTCAACCCCACCTATGACGGTATCCATGTGAACGATCCCGAGATTTTCAGTCAGATTCACGACTATGTCAGTATGATTGCCCCTGAGAAGGCCGACATCGTGAAACTCTACAAGGGCACCGTTCCCATCTTTGACAATTTCGACGTGACCAAACAGCTGAAGTCTGGCTTTGGCCGCACCGTCAACTACAAACGGGGTGCCTACCTCATCATCGAGCATACAGAGGCCATGCATGTGGTAGATGTCAACAGTGGTACGCGCATTAAGAAAGAAAACGGACAGGAAGCCAATGCCCTGGAGACCAACCTGGGTGCTGCCGACGAGTTGGCACGCCAGTTGCGTCTGCGTGACATGGGTGGAATCATTGTCGTCGATTTCATCGACATGAACCTGGCCGAAGACCGCCAGCTGCTCTATGAGCGCATGTGCGAGAACATGAAGAAAGACCGTGCCCGTCACAACATCCTGCCCCTCAGCAAGTTCGGACTTATGCAGATCACGCGCCAGCGTGTGCGTCCCGCTATGGACGTAGCCGTTGAAGAGAGTTGCCCCACCTGTCACGGCACAGGCAAGATCAAGTCGAGCATCCTCTTCACCGACCAGCTGGAAAGCAAGATCGACCGTCTGGTCAACAAGATAGGCATCCGTCGTTTCACGTTGCATGTCCATCCCTACGTCGCCGCCTTCATCAATCAGGGTGTCATCTCCCTGAAGCGCCGCTGGCAGATGAAGTACGGCCTGGGCGTACGCATCGTTCCCAGTCAGAAGCTGGCCTTCCTGCAGTACGAGTTCTACGACTCCAAGCGCCAGTTTATCGACATGCGTGAAGAAAACGAAGTAAGCAAGTAAGCAAAAACAACATGTCAGAACTACCTGCAATGATTTCCGACCTGGCGCTCATCCTGATGGTCGCCGGCATTGTAACCCTCATCTTCAAGCAGCTGAAGCAGCCGCTGGTGCTGGGCTACATCGTTGCGGGCTTCCTGGTCAGTCCCCACATGCCCTATACGGCAAGCGTCACCGACATGTCCAACGTCCACCTGTGGGCCGACATCGGCGTGATGTTCCTGCTGTTCTCGTTGGGACTCGACTTCTCTTTCAAGAAAATACTGAAGATGGGCGCCTCGCCCATCATCAGTGTTATCTGCATCATTACGGCGATGGCCACGCTGGGCTTCATCGTGGGCCAGGCCTTCGGCTGGTCCAAGATGGACTGCATCTTCCTGGGCGGTATGCTGGCCATGTCGTCCACCACTATTATATATAAGGCGTTCGACGATCTGGGCCTGCGACAACAGCAGTTCACGGGTCTGGTGATGAGCGTCCTCATCCTCGAGGACATCCTTGCCATTGTCATGATGGTGATGCTGAGTGCCATTGCCAGCGGCAACGGTACCGATAGTGGTCAGATGCTTGGTTCCATCGTGAAGATCGTGTTCTTCCTGGTGTTGTGGCTCGTGGTGGGCATCTTCGCCATCCCTCTGTTCCTGCGCAGGGTGCGCCGCCTCATCAATGCCGAGGTGCTGCTCATCGTGTCGCTGGGACTCTGCTGTGCTATGGCAGTCTTCTCCACGAAGGTAGGTTTCTCTTCTGCCTTTGGTGCTTTCATCATGGGCAGCATCCTGGCCGAGACCATCGAGGCCGAGCGCATCGAGAAGCTGGTAGAGCCTGTGAAAAACCTCTTTGGCGCCATCTTCTTCGTGTCGGTGGGTATGCTCGTCGATCCTCAGATCATCGTCGATTATGCCCTGCCCATCCTGGCACTCATCCTGACCATCATCGTCGGACAGAGCACCGTGGGCTCGTTCTCGTTCATGCTGGGCGGCGAGTCGCTGAAGTCGGCCATGCGCTGCGGCTTCTCAATGGCGCAGATTGGTGAGTTCTCGTTCATCATCGCCTCCTTGGGTCTGTCCCTGGGCGTCATCAGCGACTTCCTCTATCCTGTGGTGGTGGCTGTATCGGTGATCACCACCTTCCTCACGCCTTACATGATACGCCTGGCAACGCCTGCCTACAATGCCCTTGAGCACCGACTGCCCTCGCGCATCATCCGTTCGCTCAACCACCTGTCGATGAGCCATCCTGACACCACCAAGCGTGGCAAATGGAAACAGCTGCTCAAGCAGATGGTTGTCAACACCATTGTCTACAGCATCCTCTCGACAGCCATCATTACTGTGATGTTCGTCTTCGCTCTGCCACTGGCTGAGAAGTTGGTACCCGTCCAACTGTCCATTCTCAATTATCCATTGTCCATAGCGAAGCTCATCATAGGCCTGCTCACCATCCTCTTCATTGCCCCCTTCCTGCGGGCCATGATTATGAAGAAGAACCACAGCGAGGAGTGGAAGGCCCTGTGGGCAGAGAGCAACCGCAACCGTCCGCCGCTGATGGCCACCGTCCTGATACGAGGCTTCATTGGTGTCACCTACGTGTTCTACGTCTGTCAGCACCTGCTCCACTTTGCGCCTGCCATCGTCATCACCGTGGGTGTTATCGCCGTGGTGCTCATCGTCCAGTCGCGCGGCATCAAGCGCCGCAGCATCCTGCTCGAACGCCTGTTCATCAACAACCTGCGTTCGCGCGACATCGAGGCACAGGTGCACGGCAAGCGCCGTCCGCTCTACGAAGGCAAGCTCCTCGACCGCGATATCCATATTGCCGATTTCGACATTCCTGCCAACTCGGCGTGGATGGGTCAGACGCTCAAGCAACTGAACCTGGGTCGCAAGTATGGTGTCCATGTCAGCAGCATCCTGCGTGGTGGCAACCGTCTCAACATTCCCTCGGGCGATGACCAGCTCTTCCCCTTCGACCGTCTGCAGGTTATCGGCAGCGATGAACAGCTGGGCAAGCTGGCTGCAGCCCTTCAGCAGGAGCTGATGGTCGAAGATGTCAATCTTGAGAAACGCGAGATGAAACTGCGCCAGATGATTATCGGTGCCGACAGTCCCTTCATCGGCAAGACCCTCGAGGAGAGTGGTCTGCGCAGCCGCTACAACTGCATGGTCGTGGGTCTGGAGGAAGGCAAGGAGAACCTCTCTCCCTTCCGTCCCAACCGTCAGTTCCTGGAGGGCGACATCATCTGGATTGTGGGCGAGCAGGCATCGCTCGACACCCTGCTCGAAACCTGATTCCCGTTTTTATCCCCAACAATAACTAAAGACACTATGATGAAAGCAATGAAAAGACTGGCAGCGGTGGCCCTGTTCGTTTGCGCCGCTGGAACCGTTCATGCACAGGGTCTGAAACAGGTAGGCATGAGTGTTCACGACATCGTTCCCAAGGGTTGGATGCACTATGAGGAGCGGGGCGACCTGAACAAGGACGGCATTACGGATGTGGTCCTGATGATGAAGTCCAACGACAAAGAGCATATCGTGAAGCGCTCCGACGGCTATGAGTACAACTACAACCAGCCCATCTTCGCTGTCTATTTCGGCACGTCCGACGGTCGTCTGCAGAAGTGGAAGCAGTATGGCATGCTGTTGCCTGCCGACGATCCTGACAACGAGAACTGCACCATCAACATCAATTTTGAGATTACCCAGCGTGGTGCGCTGATCATCTCCATACAGCCCGATTGTAGTGCGGGCAGCTATTTCACGCACATTGACCGCTATACCTACCGTTTCCAGGATGGCGACTTCTACCTGATAGGCAAGGAGGATGAAAGCATTCAGCGCAACACAGGCGACGTGACGTTGCACAGCGAAAACTACCTGACATGGAAGCGACAGGTCAAGAAGTCGAACTTCTCGGAAGACACACCGCCTGTGGAGAAGTGGACGCGCCTGGCCAAGAAGCCCCTTGAGAAGATGGGTGCCCGAAAGCTTGGCACAGAATAAAAAAAAGGAACCAATATGAAAAGACAACTAGTACTTATCGTTTGCTGCCTCTTCGCAGCAGCCGGCATTGCCCAGCAGCAGCTGGGACAGCGCCCCCGTGTGCAGTCGCCCGTCGTCCATGCCGACGGCACCGTGACCTTCAACTTCTACGACCCGACGGCACAGAACGTCAGCGTGAACGGCGACTTCGAGGAGATTCGCAACCAGCGCCTCGACATGACCCGTCAGGACAACGGCGTGTGGACAGTAACCACGGCCCCGCTGCGTCCTGAGCTCTACTCCTACAGCTTCAGCGTTGACGGTCAGCGCATCATCGACCCTGCCAACAGCTACGTCAACCGCGACATCTCCACGCTCAGCAACATCTTCATCGTCAGCCACGATGCCAGCGACAAGGGCCACCTCTACGCTGTGAACGACGTGCCCCACGGCACCCTCAGCCGCGTGTGGTACGACAGTCCCACGCTGGGTCAGCAACGTCGCATGACCGTCTATCTGCCTGCTGCCTACGACGGCAAGAAGCGTTTCCCCGTCATGTACCTGCTACACGGTCACGGAGGCGACGAGACGGCCTGGGGCGACCTGGGACGCGCCTCGCAGATCATGGACAACCTCATCGCCGAAGGCCGTTGCGTGCCTATGATCGTGGTGATGCCCAACGGCAATCCCACCTGCAACGCCGCCCCAGGCTGGTGGCACGAGGGCATGTACACCCCTGATGGCAACGCCTTCAACCAGCGTGGTGCCAAGGCCTCGATGGAAGAAAGCTTCCTGGACATTGTCACCTTCGTGGACAGCCACTACAAGACCATCCGCAAGCGCTCAGCCCGTGCCGTCACAGGCCTTTCCATGGGAGGCGGCCACACCTTCGGCATCGCGCGCCTCTATCCCCAGCTCTTCGACTACTACGGCCTGCAGTCAGCCGCCTGCCGCATGCCGCGCGAGATTGTGCCCAGCACGCCCCATTCCAAGCTCGACGACGACTACGACGGGCAGATGCAGCGCCTCTTCGACTCCCGTCCCAAGCTCTTCTGGATAGCCATCGGCAAGGACGACTTCCTCATGCAGATGAACACCGACCTGCGCCAGTACCTTGACCTTCACCACTATCCCTACGAGTACTACGAAAACGACGGCGGCCACATCTGGCGCAACTGGCGCATCTACCTCACCCTCTTTGCCCAGAAGATCTTCAAGTAAAATCAGTTGTCCATGATTCTCAAAAAAACATAAAGGTGGATATGAAGAAAACATGTCCTTTCGTAAAAATGTAGGAGAAAGTTTGGAGCTTTGATAAATATTACTTATCTTTGCAGCGATAAAGAATACGGATATGACAAAAGACCAAAGCATCGCACTGTTGAAAAGATATATGAACATACTTAAAGAGAAGTATGGCATAACGTCTTTGTCTCTTTTTGGCTCAACGGCAAGAGGTGAACAAAAAGCAGGTAGCGACATTGATTTATTTGTTGATACTGAAACTCCAAATCCGTTTCTTCTGATGGATGCTAAAGAATTTCTGGAGAAAGAGACGGGAACGTCCGTTGATATCGTCCGCAACCACCAGAACCTGAATCCTCGTTTAAAAAAGCGCATTTTAAAGGATGGAATCTTTGTCTTCTGAAACCAAAAGCATCGCATTAGATATTCTCGAAGACATACTTTCAGCCATCGAGAAACTCGAAGAACGGACGAAGGACATTCACTCTGTTGATGATTTCCTATGTTCATCATCTGGTATGGTGTTATTGGATGCAACGTGCATGCTTCTCATTGCGATCGGCGAAAGTCTAAAGAATCTGGATAAAACCACCGATGGCGTTCTCCTGCCGACGTATCCGTCTATTCCATGGAAAAATGTAAAGGGTTTGAGAGACATCATTGCACATCATTATTTTGATGTGGATGCTTCACAAATCCTATGGATTATCACGAACGAGATATCTCCGTTAAAGAAAGCCATTTGTTATTTTATTGAACAGTTGAAAAAGTCATAGGAGGAAGTCCACGAGGGCTTCCTTTTTTGTTTGTGTGCTCTTCAACTCAAACGAATGCACTTTCCAACACAGCAAGACACACTTCTCAACACAAACAGACGCACTTTCCTACCGCGTGACTTAAGTCAAAAAGGTTTTCGACTTAAGTCAAAAGATCTCGTGACTTAAGTCAAAAGGTCGTTTGACTTTAGTCAAAGGGGTGCCTTCTGCGTCACTTGCCCTGAGAAAGTGCGTCACTCTCTCGAAGAAACTGCGTCATTCTCTCCCAGAAAGTGACGCACTTTTTGGATCACAAGACATGAAAAATCCTCGTTTCTACCCAATTTTTTGCGCAAAACATGTCAAAGTGGTGGCATTGCTACCACATTTTCAGTATCTACCACCGCACCATATTTGCCTATATACAGGGCATTTCAGGTGGCCTGTGGTAGCGTGGTAGCAAATTTCACAAAATTCTCACGCGCGCGTGAATAACGTACCATATCAAACCGTGAAGATTAAAATCTTTTTCTGTAAGCATCTAATTTTTCCCGTTTTATTTCGTTTTGTTCAGAATAATCACTATCCTAGCTCTTTTTTTCGGAAAACTGGTGCTAAAGATGTGGATGCGAAGAAAAGAAACACTTACTATCGTAAAAAAAAAAGGAAAAAGTTTGGAACTTTCATAATTAATTCTTATCTTTGTCGCGTCGTTCAGAGAAAAGGGCGATAACATAGAGGAAAGCTAAAAGCTTTGTTCCGTCGATGAATCTGGAAAATTCACTGTAGTAAGGGACAAGTTTGAAGGCTGTTCTTCCTGTTGCGTATATATACGTGTACCTTATTTATATAGGGGACAGTTCACATATATGCCAGCAGGTGTGAGCTGTCATTTCATTCTTATTACTACAGGTATTCCAGAACCTATCGACAGAGAATGTCAAGTAGGCTCACACTCTTTTTGCGATGTTAAATCACAAAAGCAATAATGTATGAAACGGAAATTGTTAATGTTAATTGTGTGCCTGGGTGGATTCTATTTGAGCCCGACTTCAGCTGCCGTTGGTGAGGTAAGTGTCAGAGTTGGAGAGTCTATCACTTTGTCACTGACTCGGGGCGTTGATTACAACTGTAACTTAAATGATTTAATAGCTGCATGGCAGGAAACCAACGACAATGTGGCATTAGCTCCTGGCACTACTGAAGCCAAGATCACGGTTATAGGCCGAAAAGTAGGTGTTGCAACCGTAAAATGTACTTATTGGGAATCATACTATGACCCTAATGTAGGAAGCTATGTCCCAGGTGTTGCTAAAATTAAAAGTTGGATTGTTGACGTCACTGAAGATGGTGAGAACATCGGCGATGAAGGTTATGAGGAAGATGCGACAATCTATTATACTGATCCTGAGTTGCATTTGTTGTTTACATTGGACAAGTTTAGCAAAGAAGCGATTTTGGGAAATAATGTTGATGAAAAAGAAGCTGCTATATCTTTTCCTCCAATAGGAGATGATTGGTGGAAAAATCCTACTTATGAATGGTGGGAAAATATTGTTGTACCCAGTACAATCACGTATTTAGGGGAGGAATATACAGTTGTTGGCGTTTCTCAAAATGCTTTTAGAAAAACCAATTTAGTACACTCTATTACTTTGCCCGAAACAATCCGTACTATAGGTGCCGATGCATTTAACTCATGTGTAAAACTTGAATCTGTAAACATACCAAGTCAGGTAAGATACATACCGCCACGTGCTTTCCAATTATGTCACATGGGTCTAAAAAAGATTCAACTACCAGAGGGCCTCGATTCCATAGGCGGAAGTGCATTTAGTGAATGCTTAAACCTTGAAGAGATAAATATCCCCAAAAACTGTAAGAAAATAGGAGTAGACGCATTTACTTGGTGTCGCAAATTGTCGAAACTGATAATAGATGATAGTGAGAATGAATTGGAATGTTCATATAGTTATAAAGTTAGTGAATTATATTACGATGCAGATTTTTACGGTGGAGGACCGAAATATCGTGGACAGTTTGCCGATTGCAGTCTTAGTACGATTCACATGGGAAGAAATATTGTGTTTCCAGAAAGTCCTGACGGTACCGGAAATTGTCTTCCTTTTAATTGCGATGGAGCTGATTCTTTTTTTTCAGGTTACTCTACTACGTTCGGATGGATGGCGAAAATTACTTTTGGGCCGAATGTTACAGAAATTGCAGACTATATGTTCTCAAACATGAAGTTTTTAAATGTAGTATCATTACCATCAAAGCTTAAGGCTATTGGAGAAAATGCTTTCAACTCAAACATGGGTTCCAATTCGTATTATGTGTTAAGCCAGAAGGAACTTACTATACCTGAAAGTGTTGAAAGCATTGGAACTGGTGCTTTTGGCAATAACATATTGGAGAAAGTGAATATCCCCAATGGGCTGACACGTATAGAGAGTGGAGCTTTCGCATCCAACGAATTAAAAGAAATAAATATACCAGCATCTGTTGAGTTTATTGGTGAAGGAGCTTTTGCGTCCAACGAATTAAAAGAAATAGATATACCGGCATCTGTTGAGTTTATTGGGGATGGGGCTTTTGCAGGAAATTCATTAAAGTATGTTTATTGCAATGGCATAACTCCACCTTCTGGATCATATCCTTTTGCAGATGCGGCTATTTTTGTTCAAACAGGTAAGGGAAAAGAATATCGTCAACGATGGCCAGGTGCATTGATTATTGATACTTCTGACGATGTTATTTCGATAAATGTCAGAACTGCAGGAACATTATATAGCAGACTGTTAGCACAAGACCTCCAAAATCGTGATGTCTACAAGCTGAAATTAAAAGGCATCATAAATAATGATGACATTGCAGTAATCAATGGCATGGATAATCTTTATTATCTTGATTTGACCGAGATGCAAATAGAAGAGATTCCCGCAGGTCTATTCCAAAGTATTCCCAAACTTGTCAATATCAAACTGCCGTTGACACTCACAACAATACATGATGAAGAGTTTGCCAACTGCCCACGATTGACAGGCAACATTCAACTTCCAACCTCCTGCACTACTATAGGCAATAATGCTTTTTCCAATACAGGAATAGATGGCATAACATATACGGGGGCGATTAATTTTGGCGAGTATGCTTTTGCTAATTGTTACAGACTTAGCAATCTGGATGTCACTCCTAACTCTTCAGTAGGTAGAAATGCTTTTCAGGGAACGCAAATTGTAAAAACTAATATAGGCGAAGGTGTGACTATTGGCTCAGATGCATTTTTGAATTCCTGTTTATCAGAAGTTGTACTTGAAGCAGGTGTAGAAAAAATTGAAGATGGTGCTTTTGGTACTGCTTTGCAGAAAATAACCATTGAAGGTAATGTAGATTCCATTGGCAATATTTTTACGAATAGCATTTTGGAAGTCTATGTGTCAGACATTGCTACTTGGTGCAAACTACCGTTTAACGATGGAGGTCCGATGAAGTACTCCCCCAAACTATACATCAATGGAGAGGAAGTGAATAATGTTGATATTCCCCAAACAGTTGATATTATAAGAAATTATCTATTTCTAAATTGTCAGTCACTTTCCTCTGTTATAATCCCAAAAGGAATTAAGGCTATTGGTAATAATGCATTCCAAGGCTGTTCTATCTTGACATCCATCTCACTGCCTTCTACGCTTACGACCATAGGAGAGAATGCCTTTAACAACTGTCGCGAACTTGCTTCTATAACCCTGCCATCAAATCTTACCGTCATAGGAGAGAATGCCTTTAGTGAATGCTCGAAGATGGAAACAATCAATTTCCCGTCAACACTTAATGAAATTAACGCAGGTGCCTTTTATGGTTGTTTTTCGCTGGCCAAAATCGACTTACCAAGTTCCATTACATCTGTTAAGACGGGCGCATTTGATGGTTGTTCAGGTCTTCAAAGAGTTGTAGTACATTGGGATGAACCAATAACCATACAAAAAGTCTTCACTGGAAAACCGTCAGATTGTTTCTTGTATTGTCCTATTGGAACAGCAACGAAATATTATCAAGCTGGATGGGATGAATTTTCCAATTTGAAAGAAGCGGGTATCATGTCGATAAAGGCGAATAGCGGCGGTACTGTCAGTTGCTATGATACAAACATAACAGATAAAACAGATGATGTGTTCTTCACGCCTTACAAGTCTTTTTATGTAAACTTCACACCAAATGAAGGTTATATAGTAAAGAAGATTAAACTGAATGATGAGAATGTCACTTCGCAACAGGAAAATGGCAAGCTCTTTATTGAAGAGCCAGAAGAAAACATGACGTTATCTGTTTTTTTTGCAGATACCAGTATTCAGGATGGGGATGTTAATGGTGATAAAAGAATAAATGAAGAAGATGCATGTAAAACTGCAAAACACATTATAAAGGATACTCCACAAGACTTTTATGACTATTGGGCAGATGTAAATAATGATAATAAAATCGACATTACAGACATTATTATAATTATTGCGAAATACTTAAACAAGGAGTGATATGAAAAAGTATATTATATTATTAACATTCATCCTAATCCCATCTCTTATAAAGGGGGCTGTAGGAGATCGTTTTTATTACAATGGTATTTGTTATACTATAACACAAGACGTTGTAGTCTTTAGTTCTACTTCATATGCACAAGGAGTTGTTAAAGTAGGACTGGACAATGGATTTATTGTTTCACATGGTTCTGGAGATGTGTCAATTCCAGAAAAAGTGATAAGAAATGGTTATTATTATGCCGTAGGGAGTATTGCTAATGATGCTTTTAAGAATTCTACAAGCTTAACTTCAATAAATTTGCCTTCAACAATCAGTAAAATAGGAGAAAGAGCTTTTTATGGCTGCACATCACTTACTACAATTAATTTTCCTAATCAAGTTAAGAGTATATATACTTCAACATTTGAAGGATGTGTTGCTTTGGATAATTTGAATTTAAATAATGTTTCTTCAATAGGCGCAGGAGCATTTAAAGGGTGTGAAAAATTAAAGTCGCTTGTCTTGCCTGAAAATACAGTTTCATTGGGTAACAGTTCGTTTGAGGGGTGTATATCACTTAACACTGTTTCTTTTATGGCAAACAAAATTAATTTTGGAAATGCAGCTTTCCGCAATTGTAAATCATTGGAAACAGTATATTCTTATATGACGGATATTACAGGTCTTTCTTATTCCGATTGTTTTTCAGGTATAGCAACTAATGCAACTCTGTATGTTGTTAATGGTATGAAAAAGACATATGAGAATTCTATAAATTGGAGGTCCTCTTTCCAAAACATCAATGTTATTTCTCCAACAATTGGAGAACGTTTCTATTTCACATTTTTAATGGGAAATGGGGTAGAACAGATGGAATTTGAAATCTCTGATGTCGAAAATATGAATGTTTCTTTAGTGTCATTGGTGGATGGCCTAATATCTTCAAAATCAGAGGTAATTTCATTGGTGATACCATCTAATGTATCAGACAAAGACAATACATATTCACTGAATAGTATAAGAAATTCCGTTTTTGATGGCACAAAGATAGAAACCTTATGTCTTCCTGGTTTTATAACAAGAATAGGAAGTGCAGCTTTTGCTAATTGTGATTTTTTAAAATCTGTTTTTGTAGAATGGCGTAATCCTGCTGTAATAGATATTGCGGAGGACAGTTTCGAAGGCATACCCAATGATGCTGTTCTTTATGTCCCAGCTGGAACCAAAGAGCGCTATGAAGCATTGAAGCCTTGGAACAATTTCTCTCAAATAGTAGAAAGCAGTCCTATATCTACTGGAGATATTCCTGCAAGATTCAATTCACAGGCAAATCTTCCCATTTATCTCAAGAATACTGAAACTGTTGAAGGACTTCAATTTAAGCTAACTTTGCCAAATGGGGTTACAGTTGCTGAAAGGAATGATATGTTAGTTACCTCTACCACCGAACGAACGGAGGGAATGACAATCATGGGCAAGAAAGACCCGGACGAGGAAAACAGCTATCTCTTCGTACTATTCTCTCTTGACGGTAATCCTATTACGGGAACTGAAGGATCAATCATGAATATACGTCTTAACATTGCATCTGATGTTGAGTTGGGTACTTACGACATCATGATAGAAGATGTTTATATGACGACTGACACCTATGAGACTTTGAACCCTGCTGAGTCATCTTCGGAACTGACTGTGAAGGACTATATGTTAGGCGACGTAAACAATGACGGCATCATCAACGTTACTGATGCTATCGGCATAGTGAACCATGTGTTAAAAAACACTCCTGCTGTATTTATTGAGGGAGCTGCAGACGTTAATCAGGATGGTATTGTCAATGTTACTGATGCCATCGCTGTTATCAATATGATTTTAAACTAAAACACCAATAATAATGAGAAATAAACTATTATCTTTATTGATACTGATGGGTGTTGGCACTATATATGCCGATAATCTAACAGTAGAGAGTGTTGTCATACCTAAAGGAGGACAAGGAACAATTATTGTCAATTATCAGTTTGATGCTTCTGACCAGTATAGTGGCTGGCAGTTCTCACTACGATTACCCAACGAAGTAATAACAGTAAAGAATGCTAAAGGAAACTCTCAGTTTACCGCAGGAACTTGTCATGATGAGAGTTATACCATTACATCAAACTATTCAGAGGGTTTAGACAACTATGTTGCATTGTCGTTGGAATCTTCTCCCATATCAGGCATAGGCGGACTGCTAATCTCTATCCCTATTGAAGCAACCTCGGAATATGAAGTAGGAACATGCTTTCAGGCTTCTTTAGAAAATATTCAGTTTGGCAACAAAGATGGTATACATACAACTTTCTTTGATAATATCAACTTTTCTATTAACATTGGTATGCCAGCAGAAACGCGAACTATACTTGATGAAGCTTCAACCACCATTCCAGAGGCTGCTACCAATATCAATATTAAAGTTATCCGCACCATCAATGCCAACGAGTGGAGTACCATCTGCCTGCCGTTCTCAATGACGGAAGCACAGGTGAAAGCTACGTTTGGTGATGATGTACAGTTGGGAAACTTCTATGATACAGAGTCAACCTACGATGATGACGATAATGTGGTGGGCTTAAGCATTTCATTTGAGGATGCAACGGAGATAGAGGCTAACCATCCTTATATTATAAAGGTGTCGTCACCTATAACGGAATTCACTGTTGACAATGTGAATATTGAACCATTGGAGGACGATGCTATGGTAGAGGTGGATAATGGCCTGACGGGCCGTCGTAGGGTAGTATATGGTGGCTTCTATGGTACGTATCATGCGCAAACAAAGTTAGAAGAATATGCTTTGTTTTTGAGTAGTAACAAGTTTTGGTATTCCAAGGGACTTACCAAAATGAAGGCGTTCCGTGCTTACTTCGTGCTACTTGATGTGCTGACAGAGGTGGAAGCTGCTAATACACGCATCAGCATTAACTTCAGTGACGAAGAGGTCAATGGCATCAAGACGTTGAATAAGTTGGATAATGGGTGTTTTTACGACTTGCAGGGACGCAAAGTGCTGAAGCCTGTAAAGGGCCTGTACATTATAAATGGAAGAAAGGAGGTCATAAAATGAAAAAGGTATATATGCAGCCTTCTTACAAGGCGATAGAGATAAAGATGACTATGATGGTCTGTGGTTCACAAGACATATCGAGCGATAAGGGTATCGGTTATGGTGGCGTAGATGAGGAAGGAAATAAAGATCCCGCTTCGCGCCGTCATCGAGACCTTTGGGAAGAGGAGGAAGAAGATCTGTAATCATCAAAGAAGAGAGTTGCATTGTGGTGCAACTCTCTTTGGATCGCATAGGTACAGGTGCCTGACACTATTAACTCGCGTAAGAATCCAAATCACTGGGGACAGGAACCCTGATCCACGCTGAAGCGTAGTATCATTGTTCCAGTCCCCATTGATTCTTACTTGATGACTTTGCGATGATTGCTGACGACGATGCCGTGGGCATGATGACCGTTGACCACGCGGCCCTGCAGGTCGTAGGTGTGGGGGTCGTGGGACGTGGTGGCCTTCACGTCGTGAAGGGCGGTGGGCTCCACAGGAATGACGTCGATATAGTCGATGTCGGGCATCCAGCTGCTGGTGTTCACCAGACGGATGGTGTTGTCGCCTGGATTGAGGGTGATGTCGAGGGTCTTTGTTGCCACAGTGCTCCAGCCGCCTGAGTTGAAGCTGAGGGTCTTCGCCTTCTTGCCGTTGACATAGATACTGATGGAGCGCGACTCTCCGCAGATGTAGGCAATGGTGAGCTTGTAGTTGCCACCATCCTGACTATGGACGTTGCGCCACTCGAGGTGGTTGTCGCTACTGCCACCGAGCCAGCCGGCCTTGTAGCCGCCCGAGCAGTAGGATGCCTCCTCGTATTGGCAGACATTGCCCGTAATCTCAGAATAGGCTTTGCTGTAGCCAGTCTCAGCCTCGTAGCGGGTGCGCTCCAGTCGTTGCTCGGCCTCAGCCACGAAGATGCGTACGCCATGGGCAGGAACGGTACAGGAGTAGGCATCGGGATACACTTTGCTGAGGTATCTGCCTGTGAACACGTTGAAGAGCTTCACGGTGCCTGCCAGGTCGATGTCCTTGTAGCTGACATCGACAGTCTTCTGTACGTCGTTGGGATTGTACACGGCAAAGGCACGCTTCTTGCCGTAGAGGGTGTCAAGGTCCTTGACGAGGAGGTAGCAGTCGTTTTTCTTGGCTGCGAGATAGGCCTGCTGGTAGAGGGTGTCCTGGTTGAGCGCGATGAGGTGCCTGTTCTTCAGGAGGCTGAGGGCGGTGTCGTTGATCCTGCTGACGTCACAACCGATGAGCAGGGGTGAGTTCATGATACACCACATGCCGAAGTGGGTCTTGTCTTCCTCGGTAGTGAGCGAACGTCCCACCTCGAGCATATCCATATCGTTGTAATGACCCTTGCTGCAGTAGGCACTCATATAGAGGTTCTCGGCAATGATGCCTTTCACCGAACCCCAGCTGGCGTTGATGTCGCCCGTGGTACGCCACGAGAAGCCGGCCTGGTCAGCCCAGGTGCCCGGATAGGCCCATCGGCAGATGTTCATGCGCACATCGGTGCGACCCGTATTCTTGATGGCCTGCGCAATGGCGGTATAGCGTTCCTTCTCGTTGAGCACCAGGTGATCATCGTTATGATAGTAGGAGCCACCGCAGAAATCGACCTTGATGAAGTCGAAACCCAGTTCCTTAAAGAAGAGGTCGCAGTCCTGCTGGTCGTGGCCATAGAGTCCCACGCCCCTACCGATGGTGTCGCCGTTGAACTTGCTGCCGCAGGTATTGTGGCCACCGTCGCTATAGATGCCGGCCTTCAGTCCCAGGGAGTGGATATGGTCAACCACAGGCTGCATGCCGTTGGGGAAACGGGTGGGATGAATCTTCAGCTGTCCCGTCTCGGCATCGCGTCCGCCAAAGTAGCCGTCATCGATGTTTACATGGTCATAGCCTGCGTCGAGTAATCCTTTCGACACCATAGCGTCGGCTGTCTGTTTGATAATGTTCTCGCTGATGTTCACGCCAAAAGTGTTCCACGAGCTCCAGCCCATGGTGGGACCTTCCTGTGCTGCCATCGGCATGACCGAAATGGCTGCAAGCAAGGTGAGGGACAAAACGGTTCTCTTCATTATTTAATTTTTAATCTTTAATGTTTAATCTTTAATCTTCCCAGCATGCAAGATCGTGCTCAATCTCGGGCAGCTGACTGCGATGGAAGGTAGGATGCTTGATGCCCTGACGACGCTGAGAGCGGTAGTCGTCAAGCAGACGGAAGGCGTACTTGCCCAAGAGGAGGATGGCCACGAGGTTGCAGGCCGTGAGCAGGGGCATGAAGAAGTCGATGAAGCTCCAGGCAGCATCGAGGGTCATCATGGCACCAACCATCACGAAGACACCTCCCGACATCAGACGGTAGATGGTCATCGCCACACGGCTCTTCGTCATAAACCGCATGTTGGCCTCACCGTAATAGTAGTTGCCGATAATGGACGAGAAGGCAAAGAGGAAGATGGCGACGGCAATGAAGGTTGGACCCCAGGAGCCCACCTCCGACTGGAGGGCCGACTGGGTGAGGGCTATGCCGTTGAGGTCGGGGTTGTCGTAGAGTCCGCTGATGAGGATGATGAAAGCGGTACACGAGCAGACCACCAGCGTATCGGTGAAGACGCCCAGCGCCTGGATGAGTCCCTGTTTGACAGGATGCGAGACGGTGGCCGTAGCCGCCACATTGGGGGCACTACCCTCGCCTGCCTCGTTACTGAAGAGACCTCGCTTGACACCGTTCATGATGGCAGCACCCAACATGCCACCAGCGGCAGGACGCAGGCCAAAGGCACTCTCGACGATGACCTGGAACACACGGGGCACTGCGCTGATATTGGTAACGATGACCACCACAGCCAGCAGGAAATAGCCCAGCGCCATGATGGGCACCAGCACGCTACTGACACGGGCGATACGCTGGATGCCACCAAAGACGATGACCAGCGTGGTCAGGGTGATCACCACTCCCACCATCTGGGCGTTCCATCCGAAGGCTCCCTCCATAGCCCCACAGATGGTGTTGGCCTGTACGGAGTTGTTGGCAAGACCAAACGAGATGGTGATGAGCACGGCAAAGAGGATGGCCATCCAACGGCAATGCAGACCGTGACGGATATAGTAGGCCGGACCACCGATGAAGGAGTCGCTGTGGGGTTGCTTGAACAGCTGACCCAGCGTACTCTCGACGAAGGCAGAGGCAGAACCGAAGAGCGCCATGACCCACATCCAGAACACGGCACCAGGACCACCCACGGCAATGGCCGTAGCCACGCCTGCGAGGTTGCCCGTACCCACACGCGATGCCAGCGAGACGGTGAAGGCCTGGAACGAGGAGATGTGCCTGCCCATACCCTTAGGTTTGGACGAGGAGTCGCGCAGCAGACGGAACATCTCGCCTACCATACGGAACTGCACAAAGCGGGTGCGCCACGTGAACCACAGCCCACAAGCTACCAGCGCAGGAATGAGGCAGTAGGCCCACAGCACGTCGTTCACATTGTTCACTAGTTCAAGCATATTATTTGGAGTTGATGAGTTTTTGAGTTGATGAGTTTTTGAGTTTTTGAGTTGATAAGTTGATGAGTTGATGAGTTTAGGAGTTTGGGAGTTTAGGAGTATAGGAGTTTATGGGTTTAAGAGTTTCTTTCCGTTTAGGAGGTAAGGCCCTTTGGACTTGGGGCTATCAGTCATCGGGCGGCCCTGAAGGTCATAGACCTTATCATTTCGGTTTTCTCCTTTATTATAATAATGTACAGAGGGGGTGATGTCCGTAGCAGTCTGGTCAGAAAGACGCTCATACTCAGTAGCGGCAAGAATGAAACCACCCAGCACCTTTCCCTCGGTATAGAAATCGGAGGAGGCCAGACCTGTTGGCTGGGTGTCCTTACCCATCAGGTAGTAGGCAGCAGAGCCGTCACGGTAGTTGCTGCCGCCAAGACCTGCCGAACGACAGCTATAGACGAGGTGGACACCGCCATTGCCGTCGGACACCATGAAATGCTCCACAAAGCCGCGATAGGCTTTAGTAGCAAGATCGGTATAGTCCGTGTCGTAGAGTCCCAGTCGCATACCCTTCAGATAGGCAGCGATGAAGATGGCCGAGCAGGAGGCCTCAAGATAGTTGGCAACGGGCGACGAGGTGTATCTGTAGCTCTGGTCGTAGCTGTCGGCCACGAAGGTGCCGTCATGAGCCAGCAACTGGTACCAGCAGCCTGTGGCATCGTCCTGACGGGCAGCAATGCCTGCTGCCAGCAGCTGCAGATAGCCGCGAAGGGTCTGATAGTGTTCCGTATCTTTCATGCCAGCCAGCTCCAGCTGCTCGAGCACATCGACGAGGGCGAGGAAATACCAGGCAGCAGCACGTCCCCAGTATTCTGCCGAGTGATAGACCTCGGCACCTGGCGTAGCCGAGACACCAGCCCACTTTGAGGCAGCGCTGCCACCAGGGTCGGCGGTGAAGGCGTGATAAAGCAGTTGGGCCTCATCGTCCCACAGGTAATGCCACGAAATAGTGAACTGCTTAATGAGTAGCGCCCAATCATCGTCAGAGATAGGGGTATAGTCGTTGTACGCGTTGATGAGCTGTGCCAACAGGGCAGGTCCCATATACTGACCGTCGCACCACATCTGATTGGTATAGGACGACTTATGCCACCAGCCGCCTGCCGCCCCCTGCAACGTCGATGCCTTGATGACGTAGTTGCTGTTGGCCTGGGCAATACCCCTCAGGGCATCGGCAAAGCGCTGGCCCGCCTTTTGAATGGTCGTTGCATTGGAGTAAGAGGGACTGTCGGCAAAACGTCCGCTGGCAGCCAGTTGCGACAGTACGAAATAGAGCTTCACGGCATTCAGGTCGTCGAAGCTCTTGCCGTTCTTGCCATTGGAGGTGATGTCGCAACGGTTGGCATACGACTGCACGGCATAGTACCAGGGAGCCACATCGATGGTCTCGCTGTCCTTGTAGTAATCGACAGCCTCGATGATGGCCTTGGCCACCAGGCCAGGCACATAGTCGAGTGTGGAGGAAGAGGACTGAGGCGCTGCAAGCCGGTTGCCCTGACTGTCGTAAGTGCCGAAGCCAGCAACCTTGGTGTTGGCCTTGAAGTCGTTGATGCGGGCGTTGATGACCAGTTGGGAATAGCGTACGCCCTCAACAAACGTACACGTCTCGCCAGCATTTGTGGGAACGCCGTCGGCAGCATTCACCATGCCTGCGCAGGCAAGTGCCCCCCACATCAACACTTTTCTCATATCATCCTTTTACTTTTATTTATTCAGCAAGCACTTGCTCAATCACTTTGGGATAGTACTTCATCTCCAGCTGATGTTCTTTCTCGATGATGTCGTCAACCGTATCGTCGGGCGAGAGCGCCACACGGTACTGTGCAATAATGCCACCACCGTCACAGACGGGCGTCACCCAATGGACGGTCATGCCCGTCTCCGTGTCGCCGGCAGCCTTCACAGCCTCGTGGACATGGTGTCCCCACATGCCCTTGCCACCATACTTCGGCAACAGCGAAGGATGGATGTTGACAATTCGACGGGGGAAGGCCTCGATGAGGAAGTCGGGAATGAGCGGCAGGAAACCTGCCAGCACGATGAAGTCGATGCCATAGCGCTGCAACAGGGGCATCAGCTGAGAAGCATCGTTCAGCATCGCCTTGGGCACAATCTCCGTAGGCACACCCAGACGACGGGCACGCTCCAACACGTAGGCATTAGGTTTGTTGCTCACCACAAGGGCTATATCGACGCTTTCAGAATCCTTGAAATAGGTAATCAGATTCTCGCAGTTGGACCCGCTACCCGAGGCGAAGACGGCGATGACTGTTTTCTGTTTCATGCTTATCAGAACTTCTTGCGATAGTGTTTCACGCCATTCTCGTCGGTATATTGCTCGATGGTGATGCCACGATGCTGCTGGGCGTCGGACAGCTTACGACCAGAAATGTCGTAACGCTGACTATCAGCCGTTGGCTGCAGACCGTTGGCAACTTCCTGGATGCCTGAAGCGGCACCATCAGTAAACTTCCAGGCATCAACATAGAAGTCGGTGGCCTCAGTGACAGCCAGATAGAGGTTGGACTTCTCGCCCTTCAGTTTGCCTTCAGGAATATCGAAGGTCTGCTCTTCCACGTCTGTCGATGTCGAAGAGAACTCGATGGTGGCTATTATGGTACGGTCGCTGGTACCGTTGCGCAACTCCATCTTACCTGTACCCTTGGCACGGAGTGTGAACTGTGAGGCGCCAGTCGTTCCATAGTTGACACCACGGACATTGATCCACGAGCCAGCCTTCATCTTCACCAGCATGTTAATGGAGGCATCGTTGCCCAGAGAGCTTACTCTTCCGTTCTTCTTGATGTTAACATAGTCCTCATAGCCCACACCGCGGCAGCTGGCCATCGTCTCGGCCTCCTGCCATTCGTAGGGATTCAGCTTCTTAATCTGACTGGCACCCTCACGGTTCTGTGTCACGCGATTGATGGTTGCCGTCGATTCGGTCACAGTGGTCTGGTTCACACAGATAGAACGGTAGTCGCCAGCACTTTGATCAGCCTCTCCCGCGTTTTTCATGGCATTCAACAGAATATCACCGTGGTTGTGGTAGAGGTGATAGTAGTTGCCCTGGAACTTCTGCAAGTGCGAGTGGTTGTTGCCACCAACGCCAGGACCGTAATAGTCTCTATATACCCAAGAGTCGGGATCAAGAGGATTGTCGCTAACCATATAGCACATAGTGCCACCGCCAGGGGCGCTGGCTGTGATGCCGTGCTGACTCTTGTAGGTGTTCCAACCATCACGAGACTCCCAGTTCGAGCAGTAGGTATAGACATACTTACCACCAATGACGTTCAACTCGTTGGCCTCGAAGTGGTAGGGAGCGTGAATCTTGACAGCCGTAGTGTCCACCTCGGTCATCGAAGGCTTCAGCCTCACAATACGGGCAGCCTCAGGCATTATCGTACTGGGACCAAGGCCACCAAAGGCAATCCAGCCCACACCGTTGTCGTCGATAGTCACACCCGGATCGAAATTGGCATTGGTACCTTGCGCATTGGCACCTGGCGTGTCGTAATGAATCATCAGCTCCTTATTGGGCGATTTAAAAGGTCCCACAGGCGAGTTGGCCTTCAGCACACCGACGCCATGACTCGAGTTACAGAAATAAAGAAAGAACTCGTCCTCGTCAGTTTCCGCATTATGACGCCACGTCACGGACGGAGCCCACGACACACCATAGCCTTTGTACCATGCGCTCGGCGTCCATCCTGCACAGATCTTCTTCGTATCGATGGTGCCATGGAACGTCCAGTTCACCATATCATCGGTGGAGAACACCACAATCGATTTGATGTTGCCGTAGGTGTTATTGCCTTTCTTACCGTTGGCCACAAACTCCTGGTGATCGTTCGAGCCATAGACATACAGACGTCCGTTGTACTCCAGGCCCGTGGGGTCAGCACAAAAGATGTTAGAACTGATGGGATTGTTGTAACCAGAACCCTTAAAGTCGGTAGCCAGTGTCTGTGCACTCATGTTGACACAAGCCCCCAGGAGGGCAACTGATAGGATTAGTTTCTTCTTCATATTTTGTAATAGTCTTCGTTTCAGCTTGCAAACTTACACAAAAAAATCCAATTACACACCAGTTGGATAAAGAAATTAAGATTTCTTTAGAGGATAAGTTACGAATATCGTTCTTTCAGATAATCGGCAAAGATACGAGCGGCACTCTCTACTTTGGCTGCACAGGGACGCGTCTTGTAGTACTCTGCCGTACGCGGCGAGGCCACATAGCTATTCTTGGCTTTCTCATGGCCTTTGATACCCAGTATCTCTGCACAGATCAGGCTGCCGTTCTCCTCCTTCGACTTGGCAAGAAGATCCTGCACAACCTTGTAGCAGGCCGACTTGCCCTCGCGGTCTGAGCCCTCCGTCTGTCCGCAGTCGAGACCAACAAGCATCACGATACCAGAGACGGCACCGCACATCATGCGCATACGACCTACCCCACCGCCAAAGCCAGCAGCAATGCGCTTGGCCATCGTCTCATCTAAACCATAAAGGTCGGAAAAGGCTGCCACCACACTTTGGCAGCAGCCATATCCGGCCATGAAATTATCGACTGCGCGCTGTACGCGCTCGTCTAATTCTATTTCCGTCATCATTGAACTTCGTTCGAGCCTGCTTACGTTCGGAAATGAAAACAAGCTTCCATTTCACTCACTTACTCGCAGCCTTAAGCCTCAGTTTCTTCCTCAGCAGCCTTAAAACTTGCAAGGTCCTCTACCTGGAATGCCTTGATGTATGCGCTCTTACCAAGCACGTTTTCCTCGGCCATGCGAACGTATACGTTGGCACTCTTCTCGAAGAGCTCAGGAGCCTTTGTGGCGTCGCGCAGGATCAGGAGTGACATAACGATCTCGGCTGTCATGTCGTACAGACGGCGAGCCAGGAAGTCCTGAGCGTCCTGATTCTCAAGGGCCTTAACATTGTTAAGTGCCTCCTCGTAAACAGGAACGAGCTTCTCTACGCGTGCCTTCAGGTTCTTCAGGCTATCGCTAACCTCGAGACCTGCCAGCATCTCCTTGATGTTGTTGAGCATAGTGCCGTTGGTGATGTAGCGGATAGCGGCTACCACCTGCAACTGTGTGGTACCCTCGTAGATAGAGAAGATACGTGCGTCGCGGAACAGACGCTGGCTCTTGTACTCCATGATGAAACCTGAACCACCGTGGATGCTGATAGCATCGTAAGCGTTCTGGTTGGCGTACTCAGAGTTCATACCCTTGGCCAGTGGTGTGAAGGCATCGGCCAGGCGCTGGTACTTCTTGAGCTCCTGCTTCTCCTCGGGAGTGAGCTTGCGGTCGCGCTCGATATCCTCCAAGCACTTGTAGATATCAACGTAAGCGGCTGTCTCGTACAGCAGTGAACGACCAGCATCGAGCTTAGCCTTCATGCGAGAGAGCATATCGTAAACAGCAGGGAAGTTGATGATCTTATCACCGAACTGCTGACGCTCCTTAGCGTAAGCCAGACCCTCGTTGTAAGCCTCCTGCTCAACACCTACACTCTGTGCGGCGATACCCAGACGGGCACCGTTCATCAGAGCCATCACGTACTTAATCAGACCCAGACGTGTGCTACCGCAGAGCTCGGCCTTAGCGTTCTTATAGGTGAGCTCACAGGTAGGTGAGCCGTGGATACCCAGCTTATGCTCGATGTGACGTACGTCAACACCGCCCTGGCGCTTGTCGTAGATGAACATAGACAGACCACGTCCGTCCTTAGTGCCCTCCTCAGAACGAGCCAGCACGAGGTGGATGTCGCTATCACCGTTGGTGATGAAGCGCTTCACACCGTTCAGGCGCCAGCAGTTCTCCTTCTCGTCGAAGGTGGCCTTCAGCATGACGCGCTGCAGGTCGGAACCAGCATCAGGCTCGGTCAGGTCCATACTCATACCCTCACCAGCGCAAACGCGTGGGATGTACTTCTGGCGCTGCTCCTCTGAACCGAACTCGTACAGAGTGTCGATACAGCTCTGCAGGCTCCAGATGTTCTGGAAACCGGCATCAGCAGCCGAAATCATCTCGCTCAGCATGGAGAAGATGGCGTTAGGCAGGTTCAGACCGCCGTAACGGCGAGGCATTGATACACCCCACAGACCAGCCTTACGGGTGGCGTCGAGGTTCTCGTAAGTCTTAGAGGCGTAGATCATACGACCATTCTCGAGGTGTGGACCTTCGAGGTCAACGCTCTCAGAGTTTGGCTCGATGATATTGGCAGCCACGTCGCCGGTGATGTCGAGAATCTGCTTGTAGTTCTCGATGGCATCGCCCAGGTCAACGGGAGCGTAGTCATATTCCTTTGCATCAGCAAAGCCTTTTTCCTTCAGCTCAACGATACGAGCCATCAGGGGGTGGTTCAAGTAGAACCCGATCTCAGGATGATCGCTATAATAGTTTGCCATAATTCCTTATTTGTTTTCTTGATTCTTCTTATATATTCTACCTCCAATTCGTGCACCAACAGCGACACCGCAAGCATAAGCAGCGATATTCACTATTCCAGAAGCTGCATGCTGGTCGATCGTCATCAGATAATAAGAGATTCCGAGCAGCACGATGGTGCAGATAATGAGGAAATAATCTAAAGCTTTCATCTTACTTTGAGTTCTGCCTGTAGTACTTGATCAACTTGGGGACAACCTCCTCAACGGTGCCAACGATGACGTAGTCGGCAATCTTGTTGATAGGAGCATCGGGATCGCTGTTAACAGAGATAATGATACCAGAATCCTGCATACCAGCGATGTGCTGAATCTGTCCAGAGATACCGCAGGCAATATATACCTTGGGGTGAACGGTAACACCTGTCTGACCAATCTGACGGTCGTGATCCAACCAGCCAGCATCAACAGCAGCACGGCTACCACCAACCTCACCATGCAGAACCTTTGCCAACTCGAACAGCTGGTCGAAGTTCTCCTTGCAGCCCATACCGTAACCACCGGCTACAACGATAGGTGCACCCTTCAGGTTGTGCTTAGCAGCCTCAACGTGGTGATCGAGAACCTTTACTACGAAAGCCTCAGGGCTAACATACTTGCTTACCTCCGGGTAAACAACCTCCTTCTTGCACTCACCCTCGTACAGAGCCTTCTGCATCACGCCAGAGCGTACAGTAGCCATCTGTGGACGGTGGTCGGGGTTAACGATGGTAGCTACGATGTTACCACCGAAAGCAGGACGAATCTGATAAAGCAGGTTCTCGTATGTCTTGTTGTTCTTCTTATCCTCGAAAGGACCAATCTCCAGCTCTGTGCAGTCGGCAGTCAGACCAGAGGTCAGAGATGACGATACACGTGGACCGAGGTCGCGACCGATAACGGTAGCACCCATCAGGCAGATCTGTGGCTGCTCCTCCTTGAAGAGGTTAACCAGAATATCAGTGTGGGGAGCTGAGGTGTAAGGGAACAGGTCCTTAGCGTCGAAAACAAACAGCTTATCAACACCGTAAGGCAGAATCTGATCCTCAACCTTACCAGAAATACCGGTACCGGCAACAACGGCGTGCAGCTCTACGTTCAGTTCATTGGCGAGCTTGCGACCCTTGGTCAGCAACTCCTGAGATACTTCCTGTACCTGAGTACCTTCTATTTCACAATATACAAATACGTTGTTCATATTGTTTCTTTTATTAACGACAACTTGGACAACTAAAACAACTTTTTATATGTTGTCTATGTTGTTACAGTTGTCTTCTTTATAAATCAGCCAATGATTTTCTCTTCCAACAATTCTTTGATCATTCCCTCGATATCAGCATCAGAAGCCGTCAAAGTCTTCGACTCCTTAGCCTGGAACACGATGTTCTTGATGGCCTTAACCTTGGTAGGTGAGCCACTCAAACCGCACTGGTTTACATCGCCATCCACGTCGGCCACGCTCCACTGGTTCAGTGTGAGCTCAGGGCGCTCGTCGTACAGATAGTCGTAGGCAGTACCCTCGGCAGGACGCTCCATAGGACAGGTAGCGCGCTTGTACTTCATCACCAGCTTAGCATTCTGGGGGCGACAAGGAGCAGCGCTTCCGTTAACGGTGATTACAACAGGCAGAGGAGCCTCTACGGTCTCAACACCACCGTCGATCACACGCTTGATAGTAGCCTTACCATCCTTAACGCTGAGTACCTCCTCGGCGTAAGTAACCTGATTGAGGCCCAGCTTCTGAGCCACCTGAGGACCAACCTGAGCGGTATCACCGTCGATAGCCTGACGACCACCGATTACGATGTCAACATCGCCAATCTTCTTGATGGCAGTAGCCAGCGCATAAGATGTAGCGAGGGTATCGGCACCAGCGAAGAGACGGTCGGTAAGCAACCAACCTGTATCAGCGCCACGATAAAGTCCCTGACGGATAATCTCACCTGCACGTGGAGGACCCATCGTGAGGATTCCTACTGTTGAGCCTGGGTTCTGCTCCTTCAGGCGAAGGGCCTGCTCCAGGGCATTCAAATCTTCTGGATTGAAGATGGCGGGCAGGGCAGCACGGTTCACGGTGCCTTCTGCGGTCATGGCATCCTTACCCACATTTCTGGTGTCTGGCACTTGCTTGGCCAGCACAACGATTTTTAAAGCCATAATATAAAAATAAAGTATTTTCGTTTTAAAACGGGTGCAAGGACAGTGCAAGCCGAATGCAAAGAGCGAGCTCTTTGCTGAGGCGAAGCCTGTTCTCGCGGTCGTTTTTTTCAAAATCGACCGCAAAGGTACGACTTTTTACGCACACAGCCAAATAAAATGCACAAAAACAGCCAATTTGCGCACACATTGGCTGTTTTGTGCAATACCATCTCTTTTCAACGGAATCAGAACTCACGGTTCATAAGCATGTCGAAAGCACCTACCAGAGCTGCTGCCATGCGCATGGACACCATCTCACCCGTCAGATAGTCACTATCGCCCTTCAGGTCTTGTTTGATGAGAGCGTTGTCAGACCAATAGTAGCGAATCTCATTGGCACCAGACTTCTCGAAGAAGAACACCATATCGCCCTTCTCATCGAACAGGAACTCCTCGTAGATGTCAGTAGAACCGAAATTAACCTTACGCACAATGAAATAGACCTTGAACACGTCACTTCCCACCTCTTCATCGAAGTCACCATTATAATAATAGGTGGTAACCTCCTTGACAGGACCTGCTCCTGCAGCCATGTAGTTACTGGTGACAACAGTCTCGTCGAGTGGCAGTTCGGCCTCGCGCTTGTATTTCTGCGTCTCCTTCACTTTAGCATAGTGAGCGCGGATGTCGGCAATCTGATCTTTCAAAGAAGGTCCCTGCTGTGGCTTAACTTTGTATGCAGGACCAATGGCACGCTCCTGAATAGGATTATCATCACGGTAGAAGGTGGTATTCTGGTCGGCATAGCCGAAGTTACTGCTGTTCACGTCGCCCAGATCGTATGCCTCGGGATGATGAATCTCGCAGCTCTCCACACGGATGGGGCCGCCAAGACTGAACAGCTGTCCCTTATTCTGGGCAAAACGGCAACGTTTGAAGAGAATGTTCTTGCTGTCGCTCCTCACGCCTACAAGGTCGAACTCACGGCAACGCACGAAGTCACAGTCTGTGAACGTAGCGTCCTCAACGCCTAAAAGCTGCATGATACCGTAGGAGCAGTCATGGATAACGGTGCTTTCCATCGCTATCTTCTTACACGTCCAGGCCTCCAGTCCATAGGTGCCGCAGCCGTAGAGATCGCAGTTGGCAACGGTGATATTCTGACTATTCTCAGCATAGATGACACCTCCCTCGCAGTAGCCCTCCTCTGTATGTCCCATGGTGAGACGTTCCAGACGGATATTACGGCAACGATAGAGGTTGATGACATTGGCGTAGCGCGGGTTGACGACGATATGGCAGTTCTTACCAGCACCTCGGATGGTGAGGTTGTTGACGCCAACCAGATCAAGCTGACGACCGTCGAAGCGATCGCAGCTGACCTTCGTATCGGCAGCGACATCACGTTCGGAGTAGTAGTCGTTCCGCCATAGGTAACCCATGCGATGGAACAATTGCTCGTTGTCTAACTCATCCGACAGGTTTAGTGTACAACCGTCCTTAATGATGACGGTGCGGTCACTACCCAGCGCTTCAATGAACTCTTGGGTAGTGCTGACAGTAATCTCTTGCTTCGTAGTCTGTGCCTGTGCCCCTGCAGCTACCAGCAGACACACAAGAATCATGATTGTCAGTCGTTTCATAGTCTATCGTGTTTTTAAAGATTATTCCTCCCTTTCAATAAAAGAGAACGGTTTCCACTGTGGCTTGATGAAAATGTCCTCGCCCCTGTCGGCGTGGATGATGTCTATGCTCTCGTCCTTTGCGCCATAACCATTCTTGTGTGACGCGTACTCCGTGACCCTACCCTCCTCTTCATCATAGTTGGGCTCAGAAGTAATGATGTAACCAATGCTACCATTTTGTAGGACGACATAATAATGTACGTGTTCAAAATCGCTGGTATAGACCACCACATCCTTCTCCGTCCAGGGTTTGCCTGCCTCAGGAACAACGTGATACATACTCTCCAGCATGGTAGCCTCGTCGCAGACAGTGACAGTCTGCATCTTACCACGGAACTCGTTCACCACAATCCAATTATCATTATTCTTCAGACAGAGCGCTGGACTGCCGCTGTGGTCAATGTCCACGAGGGCATACTGTGTAAAGCCCTGTGTGCCGGCCTTTATCCAGTCGCCCTCACCGAAGTACTGAAAACAGAAATCATCAATCAGCGTCTTCGAACGATGGAACGTCTCGCCATCCCAACTATAGACCTGCGTAAAGTCGGTATCTGGGAAAAAGTAATATTCGTGGATGATAAAGTCGGTGCCTTTCCTAGGAAGCGTCCAACTGAACTCCATCCTCTCGAAAGGCTTCTGATAGGAGTCGATAGGACTCTTTGAAGGTGTCAACGTCTGTGTCTGCGGATCGTAGTCATACCAGCACAGCAGGTTCTGCACAGGGTCGTGCTGTTCGTACAGGCTAACAGCGAAGATACGATGTCCGTTGTTCTTGCGCCACACACAAGCCGTCACCTGGTCAACATCCGTTGGTGACAGATAACCCACATAGCCGTTACGTCTGTCGATGATAATGTCCAAGAGCCCCTCCTCTTCCTCGTAGGTGGAGGAGTTACCGTCAAAGCGGGTACCCTTGGCAGGCTGGGCCTCCTGCTTCATCACCTCGCCGACCACCCAAGTGGGAAGTGTCTGATGGAAAGCCTTCAGTAGCGTCATCACATCAGGTGTAGCCCCACCGTCTGTGACCTTGATAGACTTACTGCGCCAGTATTGGCTCACCTCAGAATTGCTCATAACAATGTTTGCCCATGCGCTGGAACCAATAAGGACACTCAATAGTAAGACAACTATTCTTTTCATAATCCAGAAATGTTATAAACGATGGTGCAAAGATACAAAGAACCAATTAAAAAACAAAAAAAACACAACTATATTACATAATCTTGACGTGTTTTACAAAAAATAGTTGTAACTTTGCATCCGAACACCATTAAAATAGTAAAAACAACAATGAAACGACTACTGGCATTATCATTTATCATCTATCAACTGTCATCAAGCCCTGCAAGGGCTCAAGTCTTTGACAACCTGCCCGATCCCATCGAAGATGTGAACAAGGTGGTGGACAACACACCCGACTCCATTGCCAAGGCACTGATGTCGCGCCCGGCACCTGGCTCTACGCGCAAGGGCACGAACCCCGTGTTGTTCCTCGTCGGCAATTCGACGATGCGCAACGGCACATTGGGCAATGGTAATAACGGTCAGTGGGGCTGGGGCTATTTCTTCCCCAATTATTTTGATGCCAACAAGATTTCTGTCGAGAACCAGGCCCTGGGGGGCATGTCCACCCGCACTTTCTATACAGACCTGTGGCCAGCCATCCGCGAAGCCCTGAAGCCAGGTGACTGGGTCATCGTATCGATAGGACATAATGATAATGGCGAGTTCTTCGATGCTAAGAGGGCGCGTGCCGTCATCCCTGGCATCGACCCCGACACCTGCTACGTAGGCTTCAACCAGCGCACACAGCAGCAGGACACAGTCTACAGCTATGGCAACTACCTACGCAGATACATCCATGAGGCTCGCCAGAAAGGGGCCCATACCATTCTGATGTCGCTGACGCCTCGCAACGCCTATGATGACCAAGGGAAGATCATACGCAAGCCCCAGACAGAATGGGCACGTGCCGTTGCTGCCGAGGAGGATGTGCCCTTCATCGACCTCAACGAGATTAGTGGCAAGGAACTCGACTCGTTCAGTCGCTGGAAGGTGGACTATCACTTCCTGGGTGACAAAATCCACACGTCAAAGTTCGGTGCTGAGTTGAACGCCTATAGCGCCTATCTAGGTATTGTGCAGAGTCACGACCCGCAGTTGAAGGCGCTCATGAAATTCATGCCGATTCCCCAAAAGACCATTTGGAATGTGAATCGCCTCAGCGGAAAGCCCGTACTCTGGTTTACGGGCGACTCGACGGTGAAGAACGCCGACAAGGACGACGACGGCATGTGGGGCTGGGCTTCGCAAGCAGCTACCGTCTTTGACGAGAGCAAGATACAATTGGTGAATGCAGCCCGTGCCGGCCGTTCGACACGCTCGTTTATCCGCGAAGGCCTGTGGGATGCCGTCTATAACGCCCTACAACCGGGTGACTTCGTCACCATTCAGTTTGGACACAACGACATCTGCCCCATCACCGATGCGAAGGCCCGTGGTGTCATCCCTGGCACACAGGACACACTCCACGTCTATCATCTCGACAACGACACCTACGAGGTGGTTTACAGCTTTGGATGGTACCTGAAGAAGATGATTGACGACTGTCGCGAGAAGGGCGCCACACCCATCCTCGTCTCGCTGACACCACGCAACGAATGGCCTGGCGGTAAGATAGAACGTCGTGACGACACCTACGGCAAATGGTATCGTGAGGTGGTGGAGGAGACTGGCGTAGCCTTCATCGACATGCACAACATCTCTGCCGATTTCCTCGATAAGAAGTTCAGCGTGAAGCGTTTGCCTAAGGACAAGGAGAAAGCCAAGGCCAAGGTTGCCAAGATCAAGGAGAAGGCTGGTGTCTATTTCAAGAAAGACCACACCCACGCCTCCAAGCTTGGTGCCCGCATGAACGCCCAAAGCTTTGCCAAAGGGCTGAAAGCCACTGGCCTGCCCTTGGCAAATTATCTGAAGAAATAAGAAATTATTACTTTTTATCCTAATCGCCCTACGTGAGTGACAGTGGTGTATAGTCGAGGCCCCAGACCTTGGCCACTGCCTCGTAGGTACACTTGCCATCCACCATATTAACACCTCGGGCCAACGAACGGTCATCGCGACAGGCCTCACGCCATCCTTTGTCGGCAAGGGCTATTGCATAGCGCAGGGTAGCATTAGTGAGTGCGATGGTGGAGGTATTGGGTACAGCTCCAGGAATATTGGCTACGGCATAGTGGACAATGCCATCGACCTCATAGACGGGTTCACTGTGAGTTGTGGGATGGGAGGTCTCGAAACAGCCACCCTGGTCGATGGCCACATCAACGAGCACAGTACCCTTCTCCATGAGTTTCAGCATATCCTCGGTAATGAGTTTAGGAGCAGCATCACCAGGAATAAGTACAGACCCGATGACCACGTCGGTAGAAGGCAGCTCTTGACGGATGTTGTGCTCAGAGGAATAGAGTGTGTGGACATTGGCAGGCATCTCTGCTGCCAACTGCTTTAGTCGAGGCAACGAGACGTCAGTGATGGTGACCTCGGCACCCATACCAGCGGCAATGCGTGCGGCAGCCTCGCCCACCGTTCCACCTCCAAGCACCAGTACACGGGCTGGTTTCACGCCAGGCACACCTGCCATCAGTTTACCCTTGCCGCCCTTGGTCTTTTGCAGATAGTAGGCACCGTTCTGTGCTGCCATGCGTCCTGCCACCTCACTCATGGGTATCAGTAGCGGCAGGGAACGGTCATCGCGCTCCACCGTCTCGTAAGCAATGCAGACAGCACCACTCTTAAGCATGGCCTGTGTGAGTTCCTCTTCGCAGGCAAAGTGGAAATAGGTGAACAACACCTGACCTTTTCTGACCAACGGGTATTCTGGAGCAATAGGCTCCTTCACCTTGACAATCATGTCGGCCTGTGCATAGACATCCTCAATAGTAGGCAACATCTTGGCTCCTACTTTCTCGTAGTCGGCATCAGCGAAGCCACTACCCTCGCCTGCCGTTTTCTGGACTAGCACCTGATGACCTCTACGCACTAACTCGGCAACGCCCGACGGGGTCATGCCAACCCTGTTCTCGTTGTTCTTAATCTCCTTGGGAATTCCTACTTTCATAATCATCAAATTTTTGGTTAAACATTGACGTTGCAAAAATACGCATTGTTTTCCATAAAAACAAAAAAAATATTGTTTTTTCTTTGTATTTTTCAAGGTTTTTCGTACCTCTGGCTTCGCCTAAGGTACTTTCACTCGACAATTAAATAAAAATTTGCTTTTTTATTTGGCATTGTGCTCGTTTATTCGTACCTTTGCCAGCACATTAGACCTTTTATTAACCATTCTAAAAACCAAATTGCTATGGATTACAAGATTATTGACATTGAAGGTGTAGGCGAGGTTTACGCTGAGAAGCTCGTTGCAGTAGGAATCAACAAGGTGAGCGAACTGCTCGACAAGTGTGCAGCGCCCAAGGGTCGCAAGGAACTGGCAGAGGCTACTGGCATCTCTGAAAAGCTTATCCTAAAATGGACGAACCATGCAGACCTGTTCCGTATCAACGGCGTTGGCCCACAGTTTGCCGAGTTACTCGAGGCTGCCGGTGTGGACACTGTGAAGGAGTTCCGTCATCGCGTGGCAGAAAATCTGCAACCGAAACTAGTCGAGGTAAACGAACAGAAGAATATCTGCAACCGTGTACCTGCCGTCAGCGAGGTTCAGAAGATGATTGACCAGGCCAAGGAACTTGAGCCCCGCATGACCTACTAAAAGACATTCTTTTCACACAACAAAAGGAACGCTTCTTGCGTTCCTTTTATTATTTTATTTGAGTTTTGGCTTCAATTCGTCGGGTGAGTCCTTGGTAAACATGTTTACTGGTGGAGCCTGACGGGTGAAGAAGTCGGTAATGACTTCAGGACTAAGGGTGATGGAGGGATTGAAGTCTTCGCTCTGCATGTATCGCAGGATGGCCTGACGCATCTGTCGTGCTACGACACGCTGGTCGAGACGGCTGGTGATGTCCATTGTCGTCATCAGCAGTTTACCATTCAGCACCTTAGCCTCAACGAGCATACCCAGCTTACGACTGATGTGCCACGTATCGATAGGCTGGATGGGCGACTGGTAGTCGAGGGGCAGTTCCATGAGGTTCATCACCTGTGCCTTGTTGAGCAGCTCCCACCAGTTAATGTTCGACCATGAGTCGGTGGGGAAGTCGTACTTGAACAGCGGATGCTTTTTGTCGATATAGGCTCCTGTGGTGTGGGGCGGACGCATCTTGAACCACGATGTGTTCCAGAACACAGGCAGATACGACTGTTTCACATCGCTGCCCAGGGTAACCTTGCCGGCTGCCGTCAACAGTACCTTGCCGCCATCGGCAAGCACCTTCAGTGCCTTTGAATCAAGCGAATCAGCGATATAGAGGTCTTTCTCGTCCAACTGTTCCACCTGACCATCAACAGAATCGGGATAGACCCAGAACTCCCAGTGATTGCCAAACAGATTGGCAAAGTTCACAGCAAGGGTCACCTTCGTAGGAACGGTCAGACTGTTCAGGGGCTGACGCACGGTGCCAAGGGCATTGTTCTTTCCCACCTTCAGCGAAGGAACCGACAGTGTATCGAGTGCTATTAGGACGCCCTCGTCAGTAAAGAGCTGATAACTGACTGAAACACTGTCTACATTCTTTACATAGGCATTCATCATCTCGAGGGGCACTTCCAAGGTCTCGTTGTTGGTATAGACAAACTTAGGGAAACGTGCCAATACAACGAAGGGACTGCAGAACTCGCGCCACTGACGGGCGTTGACATAGCCCTTCTCGCGCCAGAAGACGTTCAGCGCTCCCACCAAAGCCGTGCCCTGACCGCTGTAGTCGTTGAGTCCCAGCAGTTGGAAGCCAGCATAGTCCTTCGTACGCAGGTTGCGCTCTATCTCGTACTTATAGCAGAGCGTCTGCAGCTTACCGCTGGCCATCAGGAAGTTCTCGGCCTGCGATGCCATACCGTTCTTTGCCAACAGGTCGCGGAAGATGTCGAAGTTCTCGGCTTTGTAGACACCCGTATATTGCTCGGTCTCTTTCAGGTCTGGGAAGGCACACCACTGGCCCTGCTCATGGGCGATGATAGGCGAGGTGTTTTTCAACTGAGAATTGAGAGTTGAGAGCTGAGAGGTATGATTAGTTTCAGTCGGTTTGAAATTGCGGGGGAACTCAATGCCGCTATAGTAGTCATCATCACTCGACGGGGCTTTCTTGTCCCAGTTAAGACCACGTGCCCCACCCTTCACATGATACTCGGAGCCGTTGTCCCAGGCCCAACCGCCACCGACGGAAGCACCACAATAGATTTTCGTAGAGTCATACTGGTGCATCTCTTTCACCCAGTCGTTCGTATAGCTCACCCAGTCGCCGGCAGGCTCGTTGCCCGATGCCATCATCAGGAACGACGGATGGTTGCCATAGGTGTCGATGATACGTTTCGACTCGTCCAGAAGATACTGGTCGATAGCCATACCCCGACGCAGTTTCACCCCATGGTTAGGCCACGACGGTCCCTCTGGCTGCAGGTAGATGCCCATGATGTCGGCAGCGTTGAAGGCAGCCTCTGGCGGACAGTAGCTGTGGAAGCGCACGTGGTTGATGCCATAGTCCTTACACTTGCGGAAGATGCGCAGCCACTCTTCTTCGTCAGTGGGCGGATAACCTGTCAAGGGGAAGCAGCAGTTCTCCACCGTACCACGCAGGAAGAGGGGCACACCGTTCAGTATCAGCTGGCGTCCCTGCACCTTGATGTCGCGCATGCCAAAGGTGGTCTCATAAACATCGTCACCGGCATAGACGGTGAGCCTATAGAGGTTGGGCGCAAACTCGTTCCACGGCTTCAGGTCGTCAGCTTTCATGTCCAACTCTATATGACTCCTGCCATCCAGTTCGAAGAAAGGCGAAGTGCTGATGAGCCGCTCACCCTGTTTGCCTATCTCGCGTATCTCGCAAACCACACCGTACTCTGTGATCTGCATTAGGTGCCATTCAGCCAGATAGCGGTTGGCATTATTCTCCACATCAACCACCACACGCGCTTTCTGCTGGGTCAGGTCGGGATAGATGCGCACCTGTCGGATATTGACTTTCTTAGGGCGGGCCTGCAGTTCCATGCGTCCTACGATGCCGTTCCAGTTGCCCTGTGTCTGGTCGGTGACGCTGTGAGAGTCTTGTCCCACGCACACATTCTCTATACCATTATAGACCTTGATGGCAATCGTATTGCGCTGACCAGCCTTCAGATATTTCGTCACATCATATTGATGAGGTGTGGAGAGCGACATCTGGTGACCCACCTCCTTACCATTCACAAAGACAGTTGTCTCAATATGGGGCCGCTCCAGGAACAAGAAGATGCGTTCTCCTTTCCAGTCTTTTGGTAAATAGACCGAACGGCGATACCATGCACTACCCACGTAGTGTTTCTTGGGTGTCAGGAAGAACGGAAACTTCATGTTGCCGGCCTGACGATAGACAGCCATATCAGGATTGAAGTAATAGGACGAGTCGTAGAGCGACCCTGTCCACTGCGTCTCCAAATCAACGGGGCGCCCCTTGTCATTGGTCAGCATAGAGCCAGGCAACATGACGTAGTCGTTGTAACTCGTAGAGTCGCCAACGGCAAAGTCCCAGGCCCCCGAGAGGTCGATAACCTGCTGCGCAGCCACGCTGCCAATAGCCAATAGCCAAAAGCCAATAGCCAATCTCAAAACACGTCTCATAATCCTTCGTTTGTTATTTCAATACGCTTCACACCTTCACCCACAGTCTTGTCGGCCTCACGTGGCAGATAGACGGGTGCATCCTTCTGCAGGGGCAGGATGCGCAGCTCCAGTTCCTTGCAGTCCTCAGGCAGTCGCCACAAACCATAGAGAAACGGACGACCATATTGGAAATGGTCGGCCACCAGTTGTCCGTTGGCATAAAGACGGGCACAATCGCCCTGATAGTCTATACGCAGCAGACGCTTCGACCGACCCTCTTCAGCCTCTGACACCTTGATACGATAGACAGCAGCCTCCTCATAGTCCTCGTCAGAGGGTTCCTCAGCCACACGCTGGGCACCCTTGGTGATATCACGCAACGGTCCCGCCTCACGTACCTTCTCAAAAGCAACCTCAGACGTTCCTGCAGCGGCTTTTTCACTTAAAAAGAGATGCTCAGCCTCCTGCTTCGTCAACAGATAGAGATTACCATAGACAGGTTTTTCTGTACCACGAGGTTTCACGTTCTTCAGCACCTTACCATTCTGCATACTGATGGTGGTGGCGATGCCTGGTACCTGCATCAGATAGATCTTGCCGTCGCGCTTGGCCACCAGTTGAGCCGTAGCATACTTGATGCCATCCACATTCACGGGGAAGATGGCCATGCAACCAGCAGGGATAGTCAGTTTGGGCAGGGTGACGCCACAGGCCTCCAACTGCACATCTTTCTTCGCAGAAAGGTTCTGCAGACGCTCGTAGTTATTGATAAAAATAAAGGCGGCAGCAAATTTTTCACTATTCACTTTTCCCTTTTCACTTCTGATTGCCCAGCGCAGATGTGAGTCATCACCTTTCTGAATGTCCTGCGGTGCAGGGAACGATGCTTCCATCTCGGCCAGTGTCTCGCCCCAATCCTGCATAAAAAGGTGCAGGGGGCGCAACATATAGTAATGCGCGTTCCTCTGTCCAAACTCGCCCAAGGGTGCCTGGAAGTCGTAGTTCTTCACGGGCATGTCGTTGTAGTTAGTGCCCTTGGTGCGCTGGTTCTCGTTCAGATAGGTCTTGCCTTCAGGGTTGGTACCACCGTGATACATATAATAGCCCAGCAGGTTCGAACCCGAACCCAGTTTCACCAATGCCATCGAATAGGCATCCTCGGCATAGACATACGGACGACGATGATAGGCCTGCATCATACCTCCGCCCAGCTCACAAGTAAAGTAAGGATAGACTGCCTCCCCCTTCCCCTCCAAAGGGAGGGGAGACTGTTGATAGTTGATCTGTTCAGTGGCAATCGCTGTTGACGAGCGGAAGGCCTTGAAGTTAAATGCCTTGTAGTAGTTACCGTCAGTCTCGCCCGTCGTACGGTCCCAGAAGCCATCGGCATAGTCGCCATAGAGGGGCAGCATCTCGCCGAAGGGCACGGGCGTTGCCAGTTCGGGCCAGCCGGTGCGCGTATAGAACGGCAGGTCGAAGCCAATCTTCTGGGCCAAGCGTTTCAGGTCCATCAGATACTCACCGCGTCCCCGATACTCATTGTCAAACTGAGCCGCCATGACAGGTCCGCCGTTTTTCCACTGAAGGCCTTGCACCTGGGTAAAGATCTGACGGTATAGCTTTTCTGCATAGCCCAGGAACACGGGGTTGCGGTCACGCATCTTGCATCCCTTCTCAAACATCCAGTCGGGAATGCCGCCATTGCGCACCTCACCATGACAGAACGGACCCATGCGCAAGATGACAGGCATCTCTTCCTCCTTGCATATCTCCAGGAAGCCCCGCAGGTTGCGCTGGCCGTCCCAGCGGAAGATGCCCTCTTCCTCCTCCACATGGTTCCAAAATACGTAGGTGGCAATGATTGTCACCCCACCCTCTTTCATCTTTCTCACCTCCTCCTGCCACTCGTCGGCAGGTATGCGCGAATAGTGAATCTCGCCCATCACGGGACAGACGCGCCTGCCGTCCATCATCAGGCTATACCGGTCCCATGTCACCTCTTTTCCCAGTTCCGTCGCCTGCATACCGAGGGCACAGCATGCACTCAGCATGATAAGCAAAAGGAGATTCCTCTTCATGTTCGTTTCTGCTTATTGGTTAGTTCTGTCATTTTCATCAGCGAGCGTAGCGCCTTTGCGCCAAAATGATTGATATCCTCACGCTCCAGTTCCTTGAGATAGCGCTCTGCATGCGCCTTGTCGCCCAGGCCATAATAGCCGAGGGCAAGCATATAGAGACAGTGGATGCGGTTTTGTTGGTCCAGATCGCCATCCCATATCAGCAGGTCGGGCAACGACACGGCGAAATAGTCCATGGTGACATGATCGAAGAGGTGCTGCTTACCGTAGTTCACCAGCTTATATAACAGGCCACGGGCCTTATCCTCCTGTCCCAGTTTGCGATAGCACAGGGCAGCATAGAAGATCTTGTCGGGCTTCGCATCGTTATAATACATGGCAGCAGCGGGCTCGGTAGGACCTACTGTTCCCTCCTCGTAGCGTCCAAGGAAATAAAGGAAGTCATTATCCTGAGCACCAAAGAGTTTGCCCTCGCCGAGATGTGGCGGGAAGACGAGACACTCCTCAAGAAGCCGGTGGGCTCTTTTCAGTTCAGAGTTCATAGTCCATAGTTCACAGTTGGGCTGCGTGTAAGAATTATGAACTAATATCTGCTTGGCGAGTTCCATGCGGCAAATCTGGTACTGTCCGCTGACCTTACCTTCGCCACCTTCCCACGGATGGAACTGATGGGCATCGAGCTTGTGCATCGCCTCTTCATAGCGACCCAAGTGATTCAGCAGGGTGATCTCCTCAAGGACGAGGTCGTCGCGCTGCGCTATCAGTTGGGGATATTGCTGCAAGAAAGCCAGTCGTTCGGCATGAGGCCTTTGCAGGCGCTTATAGAGCTGATCCAACTCCATCAGCACACGGGCGTCGGTCTCGTCCAGATGGAAGGCACGCTCCATATATGCCACCGCCTCGTCAGGCTTATGCTGCTTGTTGAAACGGGCCAACGCCAGGTTGCGCCATACGGTGGGGAACTGAGGATCGAGTTTTGCCGACAGTTCCCAGTTCTCGATGGCGAGGTCGTACTGACGCTTGTCGTAGTAGAGGCATCCCAGATAGTAAGGTGCTTTACTGAATTGACAATTGACAATGGATAATTGACAATGATTGGCTGCGTATTGCTTTGCCTTCTCCAAAGCGACGACAGCCTCCAGACGATTGGGGAAACAATAATCCGCAGGTTGTTCCTCTGCCTGCTTATAATCTCCCAAATAATAATAGGTCATGGGACTCACAGCACCCTCGCTGATGGCGGTATACCAAATGGCACGAGCATCATCGTGCAAACCTGCCGCTGCGTAGTCGAGTGCCAGTTCGTCGTAGTTGTGGCAACTCTTACGAAGCAGGGTCTTCAGACGGCTGAGTTCCATATGATCACGGGTCAGCAGGTACAGCTCGTAGAGGCAGCCAAAATTGAAGTAGTCGAGATATAAGCTTTCCTTGATAAAATCAAATCTTACATCCTGGGTTTCAGACATATATCTCATCACAGCAGCCTTCAACGCACGCGCCTGATGATGACAATGATTGAAGGTGAGACAGCGGTTCAACTCGTCGAGTGCATCCTCATAGCGACCTTGTGAGGTACTGATGCGAGCCGCCTCAAAGTAGCCGGCATCGGCCCATGCTTTGTTCCACGTAGCCTTCCAGAAGAGGCCGTAAGCCTCATCCATACGCCCTTGGTATTTCAGGGCGAGGGCGAGGTTGAAGATGGCCTCACCATCGTAAGGATTAGGATTACGTTTCTGCCATATCTTCACGGCCTTTCTGAGATACGTCTCTGCCTTATCGAAGCGTCCACGACGCAGATACCATAGTCCCGTCTGGTTCAGACAGCGCACATCATTGGGATCACGACGCAAGGCCTCCTCGTAGTAGTCGAGGGCACTCCACGTAGCATGACGGTACTGTTCCAAGTGCAGACCAGTGAGATAAAGCTGGTCGTTGGTCTTCGTATCCTCGGGCGACAGGGCTGCCTCCGCAGCATCGGGGATGGGACGGATCTCGTCGGGCTCTGCTTCCCAGATGAGAGATGACAAGTGAGAGATATGGTTAGCATTAGTGATGGACAATGTCAGATCCTGCAGCGAGACTGCAGGACACACTACTGTCTCTGTAAGTACGGTTTCAGGGCTCAGCATGTGTTGTTTGTCGTAGAGCACCTCACCATTCTTGTTCTTCAACACAATCCTTGCCTCCTGTTTCGACGTGGCCAGCACTTTGAAGACGACAGAGCCGTCTTCCACACTATAGATGTTGAGGATGAAATCCTTGCTTGCCTGTTTCACGATGCCTATCTCGCGATATGGCATGAAATACTGCGTGAACTGTTTCTCCTCATAGGGCATCAGCCAGGTGAAGTCGGGCTGGTTCTCGGTATAGACGCCAGCCATTAACTCAATATAGGGACGGAAGCCTGTGCGGATAGAGCCAACGGGCAAACCGTCGGACACAGTGGCGTTGTCGGTGAGATTGCGGTCCCACGCACGTCCGAAGTCGCCGTTACCCCAGGTCCATTGTTTTTTGCCTGGCGAGAAGTGGTGACTGGCCACATGGAGCATACCACCGTGGGTATCGTTCTCGTAGCCGCCCTCGAAGTTGTATTTCGAGTTGACAGCCATATAACTGGTGGGCACAGGGATATTCCTGTAGTTCGAGATATCCACACCTGCCGAGTAGTCCATCTTGTAATAGGTACCCGTAGCAATGGGGAAACTGGACACGGCACGTTTTCCGTGGTCAAAGACAGCGTTCACATCGGGGGGGAAGACACTCTGGTAGGCATCGTTGACCTCCACAGCAGGATTGGCCCACCACAGGAACGTCTGAGGAAGCGGCGTACGATTGCTGACGCGACCCTGTATCTCCAGATAGGCACAACCAGGACGAAGCGTAAAGCCTGCCATACCCTTCTGATGGAACATACGCTCCATCTCGTTCACCCATACCGTCACACTACCGTCTTGGTTCTCCACGATGTCGCAGTCAACAGGCAGATAGGTTGAGGGGCGATGGTGCTGGGGCCAGTTGAACTCGATACCACCACTGATCCAAGGGCCGGTCAGTCCCACAAGGGCCGGTTTGATGACGTGATTATAATAAACAAAGTGACGCTGCTTAATCTTGTCGTACGCCATCTGGATACGTCCACCCAGTTCGGGCATCACCATCACCTTGATATACTCGTTCTCCAGAAAGACCACCTTCCACTCGCGGGGCGTGGGCTCGTTGGCTATCGACTCAATAACGGGATAAGGATACACCACCCCACTCGACCCCTGATACACACGTTTCTCAAGGAAGATGGGGTTCTTCTCGGCCTTTCCAATCTCATAGGTCGGGATGGTAACAATTTCTCTCCAGGCTTTTACTGACATATTATCGTTGTTTCGTTTTTTCGTTATTACGTTATAACGTTATATCGTTATCATGTAATATCGTTATTAGGACTTAATCAATTCTTTCTCCAACTCCTCCAGGCTCTTTCCCTTCGTTTCAGGACAACGGTTCCAAAGGAAGATGAAGGCACAGATGCAGATGCCGCTGTAAATCCAGAACGAACCGCTGCTGCCCAGGGCTGCATTCATGGGAGGGAACGAGAAGGTGAGCGTGCAACAGCCTACCCACAGGGCAAACGTACACACAGCCATCGCAACGCCGCGAATACGATTGGGGAATATCTCGGCCAGCAACGTCCAAGTGACAGGCGCCAGCGTCATCGCATAGACAGAGATGGCCAACACCACAAGTGCCACCATCACAATGCCCTTCACCTCAAAGAAGTAGCACGTGCCCAACGTCAGGTAGATGAGTCCCAGACCGCCGGCGCCAATCAACATCAGCGTACGACGACCCCACTTCTCAATGGTATAGAGGGCAACAAAGGTAAAGACAACGTTGGCAATGCCTGTTATCACAATATTGATGAACATGCCATCGACATCGAAGCCAGCACCCACGAATATCTCTTGGGCATAGTTGAAGATAACGTTCGTGCCGCACCATTGCTGGAAGACGGCAATGACGAGGCCTAACAAAAGGACACGGCGATACCGAGCCTCCCCAAGCCCCTCCAAAGGAGGGGATGTTTGGTTACTTGTTGATGTAGTCCTTTTTGGTGACTCAACATCCCTCCCTTTGGGAGGGCTTGGGTGGGCTTTTAGATAGACAGGCGACTCCGGTATAAAGAAGCTCATCACGAGGAACAGCGCTGCAGGCACTGTCTCGGCCCAGAACATCCAGCGCCAGCCCCATGCTACGTTCCACGACATATTCTCTGCCACACTTGTGTCTCTTGCCAACAGCATGTTTACAATCTGGGCACCAAGGATACCCAGAACGATGGTCATCTGGTTCAGCGACACCATACGCCCGCGAATCTCAGCAGGACTCACCTCAGCGATATACATGGGTGCCAGAGCTGATGCCACGCCAATGCCGATGCCGCCAATGAAACGGGCCACATTAAACATGATGAAGTCGTTGAAAGCACCCGTAGCCACAGCAGACACCGTGAACAGCACAGCCGACAGCATCAGCAATGGCTTTCTGCCATAGCGGTCAGCCAAAGCACCAGCTATCATCGCTCCTGCCAGACAACCTATCAGGGCTGTTGTCATGGCCACGCTCTGCATCAAGGGAGACCCAGCAATGCCGAAATACGCTTCATAGAACGGTTTTGCGCCACCGATGACCACCCAGTCGTAGCCAAACAGCAGTCCACCCATTGCCGATACGGCACAGATGAAATAGAGGAAGGTTTTACTGTAGTTGTTCATCGCCTAACTCAAAACCAGTTCCACCGGGCAGTGGTCGCTGCCATAAATTTCAGTATGAATCGTCGAGTCCACAACGCGCTGTTGCAGGCGGTTGCTCACCACGAAGTAGTCAATACGCCAGCCTGCGTTCTTCTGACGGGCCTGGAAACGGTAGGACCACCACGAATAGGTGACCTGCTGAGGATATTTCCAGCGGAAGGTGTCGGTGAAGCCACAGGCCAGCAGATCGCTGAACTTCTCGCGTTCCTCGTCAGTGAATCCTGCATTCATGCGGTTGCTCTTGGGGTTCTTCAGGTCTATCTCCTCGTGGGCCACATTGAGATCGCCACAGAGGATGACGGGCTTCTGCTGATCGAGACGCATCAGGTACTTACGAAACGCGTCTTCCCACGACATGCGGTATTCCAGACGCTTGAGACCGTCCTGCGAATTGGGCGTGTAGCAGCACACAAGGAAGAAGTCGTCCATCTCGAGCGTTACCACACGGCCCTCATGATCATGCAGGTCGATGCCGATGCCATAGGTCACATTAAGTGGCTTGTGCTTCGTAAAGATGGCCGTACCACTATAGCCTTTCTTCTCGGCATAGTTCCAGTAGGACTCGTAGCCAGGGAACTGCAGGTCAAGCTGTCCCTGCTGCATCTTCGTTTCCTGCAGGCAGAAGAAGTCAGCATCAAGTTCGCGGAAAATATCGCTGAAGCCCTTGCCTTCGCAAGCCCTCAGTCCGTTGACGTTCCAGGATATCAGTTTCATTGTTTTAGGAGTTTAGGAGTGAAGAAGTTTAGGAGTTTAGGAGTTTAGGAGTTAAAAAAGGCGAAGTCGGTTAGAACTTCGCCATTTTTATTGCTACAACAGCACACTCGTCACCCTTGTTGCCCAACCTGCCACCTGCACGGTCCTTAGCCTGTTGCAGGTCGTTGGTCGTCAGCAGTCCATAGACCACAGGAACACTACTGGTAGCATTCAAGCGTGCTATGCCTGCTGTGACGCCCTCACAGATGTAGTCGAAGTGTGGGGTTTCGCCGCGAATGACGCTGCCAAGAACAATGACTGCATCATAGCCATCGTTGAGAGTCATCTGACGTGCGCCGTAGATGAGTTCGAACGAGCCTGGCACCGTCTTCACATGAATATTCTCAGGCAATGCGCCGTGCTTCTCGAGGGTTGACACACAGCCATCGAGCAGTGCGCCCGTTATCTCAGGATTCCACTCAGCCACCACGATACCGAAAATCATATTCGATGCATCGGGCACGGTTTGCGAGTTATACTCAGAGAGGTTCTTGGTTGCCATCTATTCTCAATTCTCAATTCACAATTACTTCTGTGAAGCGCGCTCGATATAGGCGTCGATGTTCAGACGGTTCAGCGTCTGCTGTGCATTCACGTCCATACGATCGATATAGGTCTTAGCCTTCTTGTAGAGCTCAAGAGCCTCAGCATTCTTCTTCTGGGTCTCGAGGATCTCAGCAGCCTGAATGTAGGCCTGGGCAGAGACAGTCATGTTATCGGCCTTCTCAGCACCCTTCTTAATCATCTCAACGGCCTTGTCCAACTGATTCAGGCTGGCGTAGGCATTACCCAGAGCCACCATTGCTGCGGGTGAAACCATCTGGTCGTCCTCAGTATCGAACTTCTCCAGATACTTCACAGCGTCCTGGGGCTTGTTCATGTTCATATAGCAGAGACCGGCATAGAGGTTAGCAAGGTTACCAGCATCGGTCGAGCTGTACTCATCAGCAATCTTCAGGAAGCCTTTCACTGCCTCAGCAGGATTGCCGTTCAGCATTGTCTGGTACTGCACCTGCAGCAAAGAGTCAGCCATATACATCTCTGCACTTTGCGTCTCTAACAGCATCTGCTGTGCTGCTGCCATCTCAGAGCTGGCTTTCTCCTGACGAGCATTCTGACAGCTCTTGAAGATCATGCCACCACCAATGAGTGCTATGAGCAGGACCACACCTGCGGTGATTGCTTTCTTGTACTTTACAACGAAAGCCTCTTTTGCGTTGAGCGTATTCTGAATCTCAGGAGCGCTCTGTTTGTTCTCAATTTTTGCCATTATTGTTGTTTTTATATTTACGTTTCTCAAATTGCGGGGCAAAATTAGTGAAAATATTGCACATATTGAAATTTATTACCGACTTTTTTCGTTTTTCACCTCTAAAAGATGTAATTTTGCAGAAAAAATAAAGGTTTAAGGTTTTAGATTTGAGTTTTGAGCTTTGATATTAGAGCGTCTTTCCATCATTAACTATAAGAATATCAGAGAGGCCACACTCGGTTTCTCGCCCAACATCAATTGCTTCATCGGCCACAACGGGGCGGGCAAGACGAATGTGCTCGATGCCATCTATTTCCTTAGTTTCTGCCACTCGGCACAAAGCGTCCAGGATTCGCTGGTGATTCGTCATGATGAGGACTTCTTCATGCTGGAAGGGGAATACGTAGAAACGGAGAACTCTACACTATCTATTCACTGTGGCATGAAGCGTGGCACGAAGAAGCACTTCAAGCGCAACAAGAAGGAGTATCAGCGACTGTCGGAACACATCGGACTGATTCCATTGGTACTCGTGTCGCCTGCCGACTACCTGCTCATCGAGGGCAGCAGCGAAGAGCGCCGCCGACTGATGGACATCGTGATAGCACAGTTGGACCACAGTTACATGGACGACCTGAACCGCTACAACAAGGCACTACAACAACGCAACACCCTGTTGAAGATGGAGGACAGGGAGCCTGACCCCGAGGTGATGAGTCTGTGGGAGGAGCAGATGGCACAGGCCGGTGAGCGCATCTATCACAAACGCGATGCCTTTGTCAACAAACTCGTTCCGCTGTTCCAACAGTTTTACCAGACCATATCCGAAGGTCACGAGCAGGTGTCGTTAAGCTATGTCTCTCATTGTCAGCGCGGTCCGCTGTTGGAGGTCATCCAGCGCGACAGGATGAAAGACCGTGCTGTGGGCTATTCGCTGCATGGCATTCATCGCGACGACATGGAGATGCTGCTCGACGGTCACCCCATGCGGCGCGAAGGCAGTCAAGGGCAGTTGAAGACCTTTGTCATTGCCCTGAAGCTGGCGCAGTTCGAATTCCTGAAGCACACCGACTCGCAAACCACACCCCTACTGTTGCTTGACGACATCTTCGACAAACTAGATGCCCATCGCGTTGAGAAGATCATCCAACTGGTGGCTGGCGACAGCTTCGGGCAGATTTTCATTACCGACACCAATCGCGACCATATAGACCAGATTCTCAGCAAGGACACGTTCGACTACAAACTGTTCAACGTTGAGGAAGGACAGATAGAGTGCATCAACAGCAAATCGCAAACAGACCAATAAATACAGATTGAAGCATGTTTCGGCGTGAAGTAAAAAGCATTGGCGACCTGGTGAACGCCACACTCCGCAATCAGGGTATGGAGACGCCTCTCCTTCAGATGCGCCTCATCGAGGCGTGGCCCATCGTGGCTGGTGCGGCTATTGCCCACTTCACTACCGATGTGCATATTGTCAACCAAACGCTGTTTGTCAAACTGAACGCTCCAGCATTGCGATCGGACCTGAACATGCGCCGTCAGGAATTCGTAGCCAAGCTAAACGAATATGTCGGCAACCAAGTGATTGCCGACATACGCTTTAACTGATTTCTTCCTTCGTTATTTCTTGTTCGTGGGGAAGGCGCTCTTGTTCTTGAAGATTCGTAGAGCCTCCTTGATAACGGGGTCATTGCGATTCTGGTATTGCACGTACGACTCTTCATCAAGCAGGTTGTACACCAGACGTGATAGAATCACTTCCTCCATCAACTGGTGCGACTTCTGAATCATCAGGTTACGACGAGGCAGACCATGCTTGTCGCCATACTGGGCAAACTTCTCCACCACGTTCTGACCTTTCAGGTATTTCACCAGGCTATCCTCATCGCCATATTTCCTCAACTCGTCTTCATGGACGTCACAATAGTCGAAACAGAACTGCATGAGCAGACCCGAGACAACAGCCTCCTTGTAGTATGAGGTAACTCCCGTCGTATCCTGACCAACAAACACATCGGGAGTGATGCCACCACCTCCATAGACGACACGTCCGTTGCGGGTGTGATACTTCGGGCCCGTATGTTTGATACTGTCGATCGAGAACAGTTCGCCACGCTCATAGCGCAAGATCATATCATCATTGTTTTCGCCATACACGTCATAAGGCTTCTGAATGCAACGGCCTGACGGGGTGTAATAACGGGCTACGGTAAGACGCATCATGGAACGGTCGCTAAAGGCTACAAGTTCTTGCACCAGTCCTTTTCCGAACGAACGGCGACCCACAATGGTGCCTCGGTCGTTGTCCTGTACGGCACCTGCTAAAATCTCGCTCGCTGAAGCTGATCCCTCATCAATCAACACTACAAGGGGCATGCGCTGATAACTGCCGTGACCATTACTCTTCAACACCTCACGCTTATAGTGCTGTCCTTCCATATAGACAATAGTGCGGTCAGAGGGAAGGAACTCATTCACTATCTGTTGAGCCGTAGAGACATAACCGCCCGTGTTACCACGCACGTCGATAACCAGGTTCTGGAAACCTGCCTGCGACAGTCGTGCCAGCGCCACCAGCATTTCAGCATAGGTATTCTCGCCGAAGTTGCGTATCTTGATATAGCCGGTATTGTCGTCGAGCATATGGGTAGCCGTAACACTTCGGGTCTTGATTTCCTCACGGGTAACGGTAAAGTATTTCACCGCCTTCTCATGATGGCGCACAACACCGACCTTCACCTTGGAACCCTCAGGTCCCTTCAGGTTATGAATAGCAGTCTCATTAGTGATACTGTCGCCTGTAAGCGCCTGGTTGTCGGCTGACACAATCTTGTCGCCTGCCAATAAACCAGCACGCTCGGCGGGACCACCAGGAATGACACGCTGCACGCGGATGGTGTCTTGATGAATCACAAACTCAACACCAACACCCGAGAACGAGCCCCTCAGGTCGTCATCGGCTATTTCAGCATCGTCGGCCGAGATATACGAAGAATGAGGATCCAGTTCAGACAGAATACGGGGAATAGACTTTTCTACCAAATCTGACACATCAACATCGTCCACATATATATCTTTGAGATAGTAGAACAGACTGCTCAGTTTGTTACTGCCAACCTGAACAACGTTCATCAACTTGTTGCCTGCAAGCTGATTGCCATAGAAGGTACCTATCAGGATGCCAATAATGACGCTGATAGCCAACCACAAGGGCAAAAACCTATTTGTATTAATGTTCATTTTCACTCAACATTCAACATTCGAACACTCAATCCTTATTCTCCATCAGCAGCACCTCGATACCTGCGCGCTTCAACAGCTCGATGCCGTCGGTCAGACGGTAGTTCTCGCCATAGACCACACGCTTGATGCCAGCCTGGATAATCAGTTTAGCACACTCAATACAGGGCGAAGCGGTAATGTAGATCGTGGCGCCGTCGCTGTTATTGTTGGAACGGGCCAACTTGGTAATGGCATTGGCCTCAGCATGCAGCACGTAGGGTTTCGACACGTTGTTCTCGTCCTCGCACACGTTCTCAAACCCTGTGGGCGTGCCATTATAGCCGTCGCTGATGATCATCTTGTCCTTGACCACCAGGGCACCTACCTTGCGGCGTTCACAGTAGCTGTTCTCTGCCCAGATGCGAGCCATACGCAGATAGCGGTCGTCCAGTTTTCTTTGTTTCTCAGTCATATCGCGGTGGTATATCGTTTTACAATTTAATCTTTAATGTTTAATGTTTAATCTTCCTGATTCCGTTCCTTTTCAGCAACGCATCAATCGTTGGTTCCTGCCCACGGAAGCGTTTGTAGAGCACCATAGGATTCTCCGTACCGCCTCGCGACAGGATATTGTCACGGAAACTCTGTGCCGTCTTCTGGTCGAAGATGCCATGTTTCTTGAATACCGAGAAAGCGTCGGCATCCAGCACCTCGGCCCACTTGTAGCTATAGTAGCCTGCAGCATAGCCGCCTGCCATGATATGCGAGAACTGGGTGGTCATGCAGGTATCCATACGCTGCTTGCCCAGGATGGCCTTCTTCCACGCCTGCTTTTCGAAGGGGATAATGTCGTCCGTAAACGCATCTTTCTTCGTGTAGTAGGCCATATCGAGCAGACCGAACGATACCTGACGCAGACAGGCCGTTGCTGCCATGAAGTTGCGACTCTTCACAATACGCTCGATGAGCTCATCAGGCAAAGGCTCGCCTGTCTCGTAGTGAAAGGCGAAGGTGCGCAGGAACTCTTTTTCTATGGCGAAGTTCTCCATGAACTGCGAAGGCAGCTCCACGAAGTCCCACCACACATTGGTGCCGCTTAGACTCTCGAAGCGACAGTTCGAGAACATGCCGTGCAGCGAGTGTCCAAACTCATGCAGGAACGTCTCCACCTCTCCCAGCGTCAGCAAGGCTGGTTTCTCTGGCGTGGGCTTCGTCAGGTTCATCACCACAGAGACGTGAGGACGCACGTTCTCGCCCTTCTTGTCGATGAACTGTCCCTGGTATTCCGTCATCCACGCCCCACCCTGCTTGCCTTTTCTCGGATGGAAGTCAGCATAGAACACAGCCAGATACGAGCCGTCCTTGTCAAAGACCTCGTAGGCCTTCACGTCAGGATGATAGACGGGAATGTCCTTATTCTCCTTGAACGTGATGCCATAAAGTTTGTTGGCCAGCCCGAACACGCCATCGATGACCTTGTCCAGCTGGAAATAGGGGCGCAGCATCTCTGCGTCGATATTGTATTTCTTCAATTTCAGCTTGTGGGAATAGAAAGCAATGTCCCATGGTTCCAGAGTTTCCCCAAGTTCCTGATTACCTGAGGCCTCCTTCATCAGTGCTTCCCGCTCCTTGATAGCTGTAGGCTTATAGGCATCGATGAGGTCGTTCAGCAATTTATAGACGCTCTTCACGTTGCCTGCCATACGGTTTTTCAGCACGTAGTCGGCATAGGTCTTGAAGCCAAGCAACTGAGCCAGCTCGCGACGCAGGTTCACCAGACGCTTGCATATCTCGAGGTTGTTCTCGCTGTTCTCGTGAATGCCCTTCGTATTGTAGGCCATATACATCTGCTGGCGCAGGTCGCGCTGGGTGCTGTAGGTCATAAAGGGCGAGTACGAGGGCGAATCGAGTGTGAACACCCATCCCTCCTGACCACGCTGACGGGCCTCCTGAGCAGCTGCCTCACGGGCAGTATCGGGCAGACCGTCAAGCTGGGCTTCGTCGGTGATATGAATGGTGAAGGCCTTGTTCTCCTTCAACAGATTCTGCGAGAACTGCAACGACAGCAACGAAGCCTCTTCAGTCAGCTGGCGCAGACGCTCCTTGCCTGCCTCGTCGAGCAGCGCACCACTACGCACAAAGCCGTCGTAGCAGTTATCCAGCAGTCGCTTCTCCTCAGGTGTCAGCTTACGATGATGACGGTGAACGTACTTGATGCGCTCAAACAGGCGTGGGTTCAGCCTCACGTCGTTGGCGTGCTGCGTCAGGATGGGCTGCATCTTCTGTGCCAGAGCGTCCATCTCGTCGTTGGTCTCAGCAGAAAGCAGGTTAAAGAACACCGTCGATACGCGGTCCAGCAGATCATAGTAGCCCTCCGTCTGGTCTTCCTTGTCAATGATCGTATTGTCGAAGGTAGGCTTGGCGGGGTTGTTGATCGTCTTCTCTATCAGTTCGTTGTCACGACGGATGCCCTCCATGAAGGCCTCTTCATAGTCCTCCAGGCGAATACGGTCAAAGGGCGCCGTGTCGTGCGGCGTATTATAGGGTTCAAAAAAAGGGTTCTTTCTTTTCTCTGTACTTTCGCTATTCATACGTTCACAATCTTTCAATTTGCAAAAGTACACTTTTTTTCTCAATTCCCTCTTCTCAATTCTCAAATCTTAATTAAAACCCCACCTATTTATAAATAAATAACAATTCCATTGCCCTGCAAATCTCTTCAGCCATATTGTTCAGGTTCACGCAGTCAGCACGACTGATGTGGCGCTTACCAGCTTCTTCACCCCCTGCCAGTATCCGCGAATCACGCTGCGAATGCTTGTGTCATCGCGTTCTTCTTTGTCTTTTAGGGTGCTTGCTGATAGGTACGCAATCCTTCAGCCACATCGTCAGGAGTGAGGCCAAGGAGCTGCATCTGCCTGTATAGTTCAGGAATCGTTTCGTTGAGGAAAAGTCGCCTGCGTCCCTTGAGAATCAACTTACGTGCTCCCGGTTTAACATAGTAGCCCAAGCCACGTTTATTGTAGATAATGTCGGCACGTGCCAACTGTTCGTAGGCTTTCACGGCAGTATTGACATTCACTTCGAGCAGCACGGCGTACTCGCGTACCGATGGAATACGCGAGTCATCGCCGTAGGTGCCCACCACTATCTCGTCGCAAAGACGGTCGGCCATCTGTTGGAAGATGGGTCTGTCATTGTTGAAAATCATACATTAAACCATTTATGTTGCACAACTTGCAATTTGCAGAACAACTTGTAGCTGAGCCAGAAGTTGAGTACGGTGAAAGCCGCCAGGATAAGGCTGAAAATCAGGTCGAAGGTCTCAAACGACAGGCCGCTGAAGTTCATGGCGAAATGTCTGATGGCATCTTCGCCAATCATCGTGCCAATGTAGAACCCTATGGTGGCAAGCAGCAGACCGGCTGCAACGAGCGTGACCGATGTCCAGACGAAGGGACGATGGCGGTAGAACACGCCACCCAGTACAAAGAGGCTTAACATCCAGATGCTTCCCACGAAAGAGATGAGGGAGTCGTAGTTGGGGTCGAAGTGATTGCCTAGTATTTGAAGGCCAAAGATGATATCTTCATGGCCAAAAACCAGCTCTATCAGAGCTCGCAGGCATGTAGCAGCCACAAATGTTACGTTGAGTAGCAGGGGCATGAAGATGCAGCAGTAGATGATGCGTACCAAGAACTTCTCCATGTTCGAGGCGGGCAAGGTTAGGGCGGTAGTGCGCTGCTGTTTGGTCCGAGCGTTACCTAAGATGCCAGTGGCATAGTAGGGAATCAGGAAGATGAAGATGATGGTGACACAAGTGATCATGCCGGCAAAGGTGGCTCCCTTCCCTAATCCTTGCGAGAGGTCGAAAAGTGTGAAGCACGAGAATAACTGAATGCACAGGAAACCGACCAAAAAGGCTATAGCGGCAGTACTGATACTCTTCTTCTCAGTCAGCAAGTTCCATTTCAGAACCTGCCAGAAACGATTCATATTGAAGTTTTTCATTTTACAAGTCCTTTCGTTACGGCGTTAAACAATATTTCAAGATTGATGGTAGTCTCAGGCTGGTTAGGTTCACGACGGGCCATCGTAATATTGCCCTGCAACGACGGTTCTGCATAGATGGCTGTGCCGTCATTCTGCTGTGGCGGACGTACTTCGAAAACATAACGGTCGGTGAGGTCGGCCACCGAGGAGTTGAGCAGCATACCCTCTTCAGAGATGATGAGGATATGGTCTAACAGCTGTTCCACATCGTGCACCTGATGGGTGGAGATAAGGATGGTACGACTATCGTCGGTCATCGACTCTGCTACGGCCTTTCGGAACTGGCTCTTCGACGGGATGTCGAGTCCGTTTGTCGGCTCGTCCATTAGCAGCAGGCGGGTGTTGGCGGCCAGAGCCACGCTCATATAGACTTTCTTCTTCTGGCCCAGAGAAAGTTGGCCCAGCTGCAAGTCATCGGTCAGTTCGAAAGCTTCAAGGCTCTTCTTCAGAATCTCACGGCTGAAGCGCGGATAGAAAGGTTCCACCAGTTTCAAATAGCTGTTGAGTGCCATGGGTGGCAGGTCGAACTCTTCGGGTACGAGGAAGATGTCGGCCAGCACTTCGGCCTGACGATCTTGCGTGGCAACCATCGTCTCGCCTTGCATAAAAGTGACGGTACCCTGCTTCGGACGCAGCAGCCCTGACATTAGATAAAGTAGAGTTGACTTGCCCGTTCCATTCTTGCCCAACAGTCCATAGATTCGTCCCTGGTCGATGTTTACAGAGAAGTTACTCAATACTGGGTGTTTTTGTCCAGAGTAACTGTAGGTGAGGTTCTTTACACTAATCATAATTTAATTTGTTAAGTATTGATAATCAGCCAAATTTGTGTACTACTATAATAGTACACTGCAAAAGTAGATATTTTCATTCTTTCCACCAAACAGAATGGAAAGAAAGTGTCATCATTAAACATTATTTAACTTTTAGATAAGATAGTGTGACAATTGGGACAATGGACACAGACTTGTTTTTGCACTTATCGCGAAAAAATCCCTCATCTCTCCATTTTTCTTCGGAATCGCCTTTGCACAAAGGATTTTGGACATGTGAGAGATTAATTTCATCTCTCCCTCATCTCTCAATAACGCTCACATAAACAGTAGCGAAGATGGATTAGAGGGGAATTTGAGAAAGACTGGAGAGAGATTTGGGAGAGATAAGGGAGGGATTAGGGAGGGATTAGGGAGGGATTTGGGAGGGATAAAAAACATCTCCACCTTGCTAAATCGTCTTTCTATAAAGGGATTTTCAGCAATTATGTGAGGGATGAGCGATTTTTCAATTAAAGATTATAATTGTACACACAATGTACAAATGGTCACATGGTCACAGCTGTGACCATGTGACCAACAGAAATCAAAAACGGCCAATACAATTATACAAATGTTTGTATATCAATGCTTTACATGATTTATAACATCATTCCCCTTGCCCGCGGTCACATGGTCACAGCTGTGACCATGTGACCATTTAGGTCAAAAGACACACATTAAAATCTTGCAAGAAAAGTGCATTTCCTGCTACGGGCGTCAGCCCAGCCTACCAAGGAGCGTCTCGAAGCATCGCAAGGAGACGCTCGGTGGTGACTACGGTGACTCACGCTGCTGACCAAGGAGACGCTCGGCGCTATGCAAGGAGACGCTCCTTGCTCGAGAGGACAAACAAAAATCGTTCTCTCGTCTTCTCGTCTAAGACCTCGTTCTTTCGTCAAAAGAGTATCTTCGTCACTTTCTTGGAGAGAATGACGCACTTTCTCGCAGAGAGTGACGCACTTTCTCAGAGTAAGTGACGCCGTTTCTCAAACTTACAACAGGAAGAACAGGGAAACACCAATCACGGAGATGACGGCACCCACAACATTGCGCATGGTGATGGGCTGATAGAACAACCAGCGCGAGGGCAGGAGAATGAGGATGGGGGTCAGCGCCATGATAGTGCTGGCGATGCCTGCTGCCGTGTATTGCACAGCCATCAGCGAGAAGCCGACACCGATAAAAGGCCCTGTGAAGACTGCAACCATCGTGGCCAGCAGTCCCTTACGCTCTCTGAGGCTCTCACGCATGCGGCCCGCATGTCCGCTCAAGATCAACCACATAGAGAAACACACAAGACCTGCCACACAGCGAATCATATTGGAGCCAAAGGGCAGATAGCTCTCAATCTGGGGCAACACATCGGCAGGCACGTTCTGGATATAGTGATCGAGGCCTATCTTGCTAAGCACCAGTCCTACGCCCTGACCCAAGCCTGCGCCAATACCATAAAGGATACCCTTAACAGGAAGCGTCACAGAGACATGATGATGGTCATCGCGCCCCAAGACAGAGATGGAGATACCCATCAGCGTCACAGCCATTGCCACAAGCGACGTCCATGCAAGGGTCTGACCAATCATGATCCAGGCAGACAAAGCAGCAAACATCGGAGCAAGGGTCATAAATAGCTGACCCATACGCGACCCAATAGTCAGATAGCTATTGAACAGGCACCAGTCACCAAAGAAATAGCCAACAACACCCGACAACAACAGCCACGACCAGGCTTCGCCACCGGCATAGACAGGATAGGGCTGCCCAAGCGTCAACCACATCAGCAACGCCGACAACAATAGGGTAACGCCCATGCGCCACACATTCATCACAAAGACGCCCAGACGCTTACTGCCAATCTCACTCGATAGCGCTGCTATCGTCCAAGAGAAAGCAACACCCAAAGAAATCAGCTCGCCAAGATATCCCATCATAAGTTCAGAAAATAAAATAGGATTGTTAAGTCTAGAGCGGAATACGGGACTCGAACCCGCGACCCTCGGCTTGGGAAGCCAATGCTCTACCAACTGAGCTAATTCCGCATGGCTCGCATACTAAGAAGCATACAACCATTCCCAAAGAAAAGCGGGGAGACTAAACTCCCCTACTCTTGAGCCGACACCCGGACTCGAACCGGGGACCTACGCATTACGAATGCGTTGCTCTACCAACTGAGCCATGTCGGCTTTTCAAAGAAGCCCCGACTCATTCCTGAATCAGGGCTTCTCTCTTGAAAAAAGATGGCGGCCTCCTACTCTCCCGCATTGCATTGCAGTACCATCGGCGCA